>NZ_CP041767.1:4512500-4727500 GCF_022026395.1 Brevibacillus brevis
TGTTCGAGAAACGGTTATTCGCATAACGAAACCAGTCTTGCTTGCGAAATGGCAAATAGGCACGATGCTTGGGCAATGGATAGTAGCGATAACGATCAATGACGATGTCGGGCCAGGCAAAACGCTCTCGTCTCCACTTCGTACCATCTGGTACATAACCGTTGATCCGCTTTTCTTCCAAACGGACATCTTGTGGGCTAAATAAAAAAACCTCTGCCCCCATTTCTCTTCCTTCCTTAACCAGCCTTCGCAAATAGCCGGGCTCGACAAAGCCTGATTCTCCTCGGTAGGTCAGTACGCCTATCCGTTTTCTCACCGAAAGGCCACTCCCTCCCTTGTTCGATTTTCTAGCTAGCCTTGTATAGCTTATGGTTGAAAGCAAAAAAAAGCGCCTTTGTCCTATGTAGGCAAAAGCGCATCTTTCATACGTTTTCTTATCGTTTATGTGTTTCCAAATAATGCAGTGCTGTTCGTCCCAAGAGCTCGCCTGCAATCAGCATGGCATCCTCGTCGATATCGAAGCGGGGATGATGGTGGGGATATGTCGCCAGCTTTTCCGGATTGCCTGCCCCTACGAACAAGTAAGCGCCGGGCACCTTTTCCAAGTAGTACGAAAAGTCCTCGCCACCCATCAACGGCTTCATCGATTCCACACGACCAGCTCCAAATGCGGCAATGGCTGCTTCCCGGGCGATAGCTGTTTCTCTTTCATGGTTAATGACAGCTGGATACCCTCGCTCGTAGACAACTGTAGCGCTTCCTCCCATCATGGCAGCTGTCCCTTCCGCAATTTCTGTCAGGCGCTGCTCCGCTCGATCGCGGACGTCTGGCAAAAAGGAGCGGACAGTCCCTGTCAAACGACAGCTATCTGCGATGATGTTCGTACTGTCTCCGCCGTTGAACGTTCCCACAGTCACGACCACACTTTCTAATGGGCTGACGTTGCGGCTGGCAATCGTTTGCAGATGACCGACGATTTGCGAACCGATCACAATGGAGTCGACAGTTTCTTCTGGAACAGCACCGTGTCCCCCTTTACCTTTGATCTCGATGGAAAAGTCGTCCGTATTCGCCATGAGCGGACCCGCACTAATGAATACCTTTCCTACAGGGAACATCGACCAGAGATGAACGCCAAAGATCGCATCGACGCCATCTACAGCCCCATCCTCAACCATTTGGGTTGCTCCGCCCGGATTTTCCTCTTCCGCATGCTGAAAGACAAAGCGAATCTCACCGGCAAACTGCTCACGATTTGCTGCCAAAACAAAAGCGAGTCCTAATAGCTGGGACGTGTGCGCATCATGACCACACGCATGCATGACACCAGGTACAGTAGATTTATACGGTACTTCTTTTTGATCTTGAATCGGCAGCGCGTCAAAATCCGCACGCAACGCGACGACCCTACCCGGGCTCCCTCCGCGCAAAACACCGATGACTCCTCTACCGCCAACGCCTGTGCGAACCTCATCGAAGCGAAGTCCTCTTAATATTTCGGCAATAAGCGCTGGAGTCTTCTCCTCTTGAAAGGAAAGCTCGGGATGCTGGTGCAGATGACGCCTCCAGCTAATGATTTGCGGCTCCATTTCTTTGAGCAGCTCTTTTAATTGTTCCTGCAAGGCCATGGTTCTTACTCCTCCCCTGGATGCACCATTCTTTCTCCCATCATAGCAGAATCATGGGCCAAATGGGGAGCTTGACTAATCCAGAGCGAGCATGCTGCGTTTTCGTTTTTCAAAAACGGCAAAGCTCGTATAGCCTACCCGTTTCAACTGCGCTCGAGCCTCGTCCAACTGCTGACCGACTTGATCAGGCGCAGTAGCACTAGATGCCAAAGTGATGGGCACCTCATTCTGAAACAAAATTTCCAGAAAACGATAGCTGGGCGAAAATTCTCGGAGCTGACTCGCCAAACCGTAGCCTGTATTGATTTCCGTCGCAATCCCCATTCGTCCAAGAGTCCGGGCCACACGCTGATAATAGGGTAATAGTGCAGTTTCATCCGGTCTTACACCAAACGCTTTGATGCCATCGATATGGGCGATGACATCGAATAATTGAGATTTGATCGCCTGCTCCAGCTTGTCAAAATAAAGGCTATACAATCCGATGAGCTCCTGTCTTCCAAAGCGTTCTCGTGCATCGTGGATCGGATAGCCCCAGCCTTCCAGAAAATGCACGGCTCCTATACATACATCCCAAGGATATTGATTGATGACATGCCGCAGCGTCTCTTCTCCACCTGAAAAATAGTCCAATTCAATTCCCACACGCAGCTCAATCCCATCCTCCGCCCAACGAAGCCGCTCTTTTTGCAGGAAAACAACAAAGCTGTCCAGTGAGTCGTTTGCGACCTGACTCAGCCATTTGCGCTGCGCTGTCCCCAAACGATCAGAGCCGATGTGCACATGCTGTTCGTAGTACGACTGGTACTCAAGAAAGCGGTATAAGTGCTCGACCACACAAACTTGCTGAATCCCAGCCTGTTTAGCACGTAATCGATACAATTCAAGCCAATCCCGTGAATACGGTCCTTGTTGAAGCCGCTCTGCCAACCCATTGGTCAGCATACTTGCCCATTTTCGACTCCCACTCACTTCGGCATGCTCCACGAGGGGGCGCAATGATTCCGCTTGCTTCAGCAACCAGTCCAGCGAATACGGCCCTTCCTCCAGATGGACGTGAAAGTCTACCTTCACCCGATCACCTCCTTGGGTTCGTCCCTGCTATTTTCTATCGTTATATATGCGTTTGGTTCCATACATATGTCGAGTATTCACATGACGAACGACCTAGCAGAAGAGGTGACAAAAGAACAAAAAAATGCCTCTGCAACGAGGCATTTTTGATTTTTAGCTATTTTTTCGCTCATACACGTAAAACGCATGCGGGTGAACGTTCTTCTCATCCACGATACCCTCACGCTTGTTCACCAAGGTGTAAGCATCGCGATCCCATGCCGGGAAAAACGTATCGCCCTCCGTTTCCAAATCGATCTCTGTAATGTACAGACGATCAACGACATCGAGAAACTGGCGATAAATTTCCGAGCCGCCAAAGATGATAACATCACCCATGGCTAGCACTTCTTCCTTCGTATGGACGACATCTACACCTTCAGGGTGAAAGTCATGGCTGCGCGTCAGCACGACATTTCTGCGGTTAGGCAGAGGCTTCCCAATCGATTCGAACGTTTTGCGTCCCATCACAATCGTTTTGCCTGTCGTTAATTCTTTCACATTTTTCAAGTCGGCGGGAAGGTGCCACGGCATGTCGCCATCTTTTCCGATGACTTGGTTGCGAGCATAGGCAACAATCAGGCTGATCATACGGCCACCTCACCTTTGATGTGGGGATGGGATTCGTAGCCGACGATTTCAATATCTTCGTATTTGAAGTCAAAAATGGAAGTCACTTCCGGATTGAGCACGAGCTTTGGCAGTGGTTTCGGCTCGCGGGTGAGCTGGAGCTTGACCTGCTCGATATGGTTGAGATACAGATGAGCGTCTCCAATCGTATGAACAAAATCGCCCACTTCAAGCCCGGTGACATGCGCTACCATATGCGTCAGCAACGCGTAGGAAGCGATATTAAACGGCACACCCAAAAATGTGTCGCCACTGCGTTGATACAGCTGGCAGGACAGCTTGCCGTTCGCTACATAAAACTGGAACAGCAGGTGACAAGGCGGCAATGCCATCTTGTCCAATTCAGCCGGATTCCACGCGCTAACGATCAAGCGGCGAGAGTCCGGATTGCGTTTGATCTCATCAATGACCCATTGAATTTGGTCCACTGTTTTGCCGTCGCGCCCAGTAAAAGAACGCCATTGGCTCCCGTATACCGGGCCCAAATCTCCGTTTTCATCGGCCCATTCGTTCCAGATCCGCACGCCGTTTTCCTGCAAATATCTGACATTGGTATCTCCCGATAAAAACCAGAGCAGTTCGTGGATGATCGATTTCATGTGCAGCTTTTTCGTCGTGACCATGGGAAAGCCTTCACTCAAGTCAAAACGCATCTGATGCCCAAAAACACTGGTCGTTCCGGTGCCTGTCCGATCCTCTTTTGTGACACCCTCATCCAAAATGCGCTGGCATAAATCCAGGTATTGTTTCATCGTCCATCTCTCCTTCCATCTCATCTATTTTACCTGACCGAGACAAAAAGGAAAGATCGGAATGTCATGATATAATAAATGGATAAATGTAGAAAGCGGGATTCGTGATGGATGGCATATCTCCTGTGGCTACAAAGCCCTTATATAAACAAATAGCAGAGCAAATCGAGCAAAGAATCAGCAGTGGTGAATTCGGTCCTGGCAGCTATTTGCCCTCGGAGCGCACGCTGGCCAAAGAACTGAACGTCAACCGTTCTACCGTCGTCGCAGCGTACGATGAGCTGCAAGCAGCAGGTATGATAGAGCGCATACAAGGAAGTGGCACGATCGTCAGTCAAGATATTTGGGGACTGGCACGGACCCGCGTTCCGAACTGGCGACATTTGACGGAGTCAGGTTCGTTTCGTCCGAATTTACCGTTGATTCGCAAAATCCGTCGTGAAACACAGGAAAATGACTTGATCGATTTGGCGAGTGGCGAGCTCTCGAGCGATCTCGTCCCCAACCAAACGCTCCAACAGCTCATGACCCCCGATGACTTCCCTGCTCATCTCGGCTATGAGCATCCGCAGGGCAATTGGGCTTTGCGAGAGACATTGAGTATCCATATGAAAACTTGGCGAAGCATCGAAGCACCTGCTACCTCGATCATGATTACGTCAGGAGCCCAGCAAGCCCTTCATCTCGTCGTTCAATGCTTGTTAAAGCCAGGGGATGCGGTTGCGATTGAGGAGCCGTCTTATTGTTATTCCTTGCCGCTTTTTCATTCAGCTGGCTTGCGTACGTTTTCGCTGCCTGTAGACCGGGACGGAATCGATCCGAAGCACTTAGCCCAGCTCCATCGCCAGCACCGCATCAAAATGGTTTTTCTCAATCCGAATTATCAAAACCCGACAGGGACACTGCTTTCATTGGAGCGACGCCATGAATTACTCGCGTTTTCCTATGAAAATGGGATTCCCATCATCGAGGATGATCCATACAGCTTGACCAGCTTTGCGAGAGAGCCCGTCCCAACCTTGAAATCACTGGATCAACACGGAACAGTACTCTACATCAGCTCTTTGACCAAAATCGTCGCCTCGGGTCTGCGCATTGGCTGGATCGTCGGACCCCCTACTGTCATGGAAAGACTGGCAGATGCGAAACAACAGTTTGATTTTGGACACAGCATTTTTCCGCAATGGCTGGCGAATCGCTTTCTCGGATCGCCTCAGTTTGCGAGTCATATTGATCTTTTACGAACAGAGCTATCCTTGCGGCACGATCAGCTTGTCTCCTCGCTTCAAAACAAGTTCGATGATCAAGTAGAAATAGTCGGTTCAGAGGGAGGCATTCACCTTTGGTGCAAATTTAAAGGGATATGGAGCGGCGAATGTCTTCTCACAGAATCAGTCAAACGAGGAGTTGTCTTCGTTCCGGGACATCTTTTCGGCGCAGAGCAAGGGTATGTCCGCTTCACCTTTGGCAGAGCCACCCTGGATCAGATCCCTGAGGCAGTCTCGCGCTTAGCGGATGCATTCACAGCAAGTGGATGGGCAAAATAATCCCCAAGTGGATGGCAACATTTTTGTGCGGTCGGTATATGATCGAAGTAAGCTACCGTATGCATCCTCGTGTATATCCAGCAGGATGACTGGGCCATACAGAAAGGACTGGCTGTTATGAGTATTTTGCCTTTCATTATTGCAATTATTGTACTTGTTCTTATAGCCCTCGTCGTTACGATAAAAATCGGAATCAACCCATCCGAATCCAAAGTGCGGGGCTTTAAACAACGCTCCCGAAATCTGTTGATCATTTACGGCATCATTACGATCGCTCTGGTCATTGCACTGTCAGTCTTTCTCTACAACAATCTTTGATCAATCCCGACGCTACGTGACATAAATAAGACGCCGTCTGCCTTTTACAGGTATGACGGCGTTTTTGAATCGAAGGAAGTCCTTCGTCATGTGTTTTTAGAGGATGTTACCAACTTTACACGCTTTTCCTCGCCACATTGGCGGCTTGTAGCCCACGCTGTCCATTCACAATCTCAAAAACCACCTGCTCGCCTTCCTCCAAGTTCCGGTAACCTGCCCCCGTGATCGCAGAATAGTGTACGAATACATCAGGTCCGCCATCGCGCTCAATAAACCCATAGCCCTTTTCTTTGCTGAACCATTTTACTTTCCCTTGAATCATTGTGTTTCCTCCCTGTAATCAGTGCAGCTCTTACGCTTACCTCATCATATGCGGATGCGAAGTCAGTGGATATACGGTAAAATAAATAAAGTATGAATCGTCACGCCAGAAAGGAGTGAATCACATGAAAAAAGTATGGATGATTGCATGCGCGTTGCTGCTCACTGCCTGCTCCGATCTATCCGAAGGGGTCCAAACCGCTCAGCAAGCAGTAGAAACAGGTCAACAAGCGATTGAGACAGGTAAACAGGCTGTCGAGGCGGGCCAACAAGTACTGGAAGCCGGCAAGCAACTGGCTGAGTCTGAAGTCGCCAAACAGCTGCAAACATACCTCCAGCAAAAATACGAATCCTCTGAAGCATTGCGTAATGCCATGTTCAGTGGAGATGGTCAGTTGCTTGTAGAACAATTGCAAAAGACCGAGCTTGCGAACTTCAGCTTTTACAAATCTGACATGTTTGGTGTTGAATATACAGGCACGCTCTCTGCCGATGGTACTTTCAAAGTGCTCAAGCACGATTTGAACAACCAAGGTGCGGAGCCTACAGTCGTAAAGGAATTCAAAGTAACGCTCGACGGAAACGGTCAGGTTCAGGTTCAGTAATTCGGAAAACATTTCAAGAAAAGCCTGCGATCAATCCTCGCGGGCTTTTTCGTGTTGTAAAAAACTTTTTATTGGATTTCTACGAAATTTTCTGTGTTTCCTTATAGATTTTTATAATTGGGCATGATAATGTGTAAGATGTTCATATAAATTTCACAAATACTAAACACAACGAGGTGATGCCAATGAATATGCTGCTCGCATCTATTATTGTGTACATGGCAGGTATGCTCCTGATCGGCTATTATGCCTACAAGCGTACCTCCAATCTGACAGACTACATGCTCGGCGGTCGGTCGCTCGGTCCAACTGTAACCGCTCTCAGCGCGGGTGCATCTGACATGAGTGGCTGGTTGATGATGGGCTTGCCTGGCGCCATGTTTGCCCAAGGTCTTAGCGCATCCTGGATTGCCATCGGTCTGACTCTCGGGGCTTATGCCAACTGGCTGTATGTCGCTCCCCGCCTTCGTTCGTATACAGAGGTCGCCAACAACTCGATTACGATTCCTGCTTTTTTGGAAAATCGTTTCGGGGACGGGTCTCGGATGCTTCGTCTTGTCTCGGCCCTTGTTATTATGATCTTTTTTACCTTTTACGTCTCTTCCGGTCTCGTCTCTGGAGGCGTGCTGTTTGAAAACACCTTCCACCTGAGCTATCAAACGGGGCTATGGATTGTTGGATTGGTCACCATTGCCTACACATTGTTTGGCGGCTTCCTCGCTGTAAGCTGGACGGACGCTGTACAAGGACTCATCATGGTCATCGCGCTCATTCTCGTTCCACTCGTGACCGTTCTTACAGCAGGCGGATTGGGAGAAACATTTACCGAGATCCACACTGTCGATCCCTCTTTGCTCGATATTTTTAAAGGGACGAGCCTGCTCGGCATCATCTCCTTGTTTGCATGGGGTCTCGGCTATTTCGGACAACCGCACATTATCGTTCGCTTTATGGCGATCACGTCCACGAGTGAGATCAAAAAAGCACGTAGCATCGGTATGGGCTGGATGATTTTCTCCGTCATTGGCGCCATGCTGACAGGTCTGGTCGGTATTGCCCTGTACTCCAAGCAAGGCTGGACGTTAAGCGATCCTGAAACGATCTTCATCCAGCTAGGTACGATCCTGTTCCATCCACTCATTACCGGATTTTTGCTTGCGGCGATTTTGGCAGCGATCATGAGTACGATTTCCTCTCAGCTGCTCGTAACCTCCAGCTCCTTGACCGAGGATATTTACAAAACCTTTTTCAAGCGTTCTGCAACCGACAAAGAACTGGTCAACTTTGGTCGCCTGTCCGTCTTAATAGTATCTGTCGTCGCCTTTTTGCTCGCCTTGAATAAAAATGACACGATCCTCGATCTCGTCGGATACGCGTGGGCCGGATTCGGTGCTTCGTTTGGGCCTGTCATTTTGCTCTCCCTCTATTGGAAGCGCATGAACAAATGGGGTGCTCTCGCGGGTATGGTCGCTGGCGCGCTTACCGTTATCATCTGGACTCGTTTTGATGTGCTGAAGGACTTCCTCTATGAGATGGTTCCGGGCTTTGCCATTAGCCTGCTCGCCATCGTAGTTGTCAGCCAACTGACCAGCAAGCCTTCGAATGAGGTCAGCGCTCAGTTTGATGAGTACCAAAAAAGCATGAAATAATCCTTTTCGAAAAAAAGCCAAGTAGCCTATGCGCTGGACAATTGCCCTGTCCCACGCCGTAGGCTGCTTTTTTCTGTTGAAACGATTTGGGACCCTCATCGGAACGAGAAGATCCGGCAAAAGCGCAGATCATAACGAAAACCAAGCTTCTGCCAAACGACTGATTCCTACCGCAATATCTTGTTCCTCCACTCCACCAAATCCAACGATGATTCGCGGCCGTGCATTCGTCGGATCATTGGCCCAGTTGTGCCCACTCGGATAAATGCGAACATCGGCCGCACGGGCCAGCTCGATCAGCTCCTTCTCCGTTCGGGAAGTATCCACCTCCAGCAAAATATGCAGCCCTGCTGACTGTCCCAATACTCGTACTTCCCGGGGCATGTACGTCTGTATCGCCCGAAGCAATGCATCGTGCTTGCGGTGATAGACGGTGCGCATTTTTCGGACATGCTTTTCCCAGTAGCCCTTTTGCATGAACAACTGCATGCTCCGCTGCAAATGGCGGGAAACCGGAGAAGGATACGCCTGAAATGCTTCCAAATAACGCCCGAGTAATTGCCTCGGAAGTACCGTATAATCCAAGCGAAGTGCTGGAGAAAATGCTTTGGAAAAATTGCCGATATAAACAACGCAACCGTCCCGATCCATTCCTTGCAAAGATGGCGTAGGGTGTACGTTGTAGCGGAATTCACCATCATAATCATTTTCGATGATGATTCCGTTCTTTCTTTTTGCCCATTGCAGCAATTGTTGGCGCTGACCGACTGGCATCACCATCCCATACGGAAATTGATGGGCAGGCGTCGTGTACACGACCGTTGCTTTGCTTTTCTCCAAGGCTTCAATGGACAGCCCCTCTTCCGCTAGCGGGATGGACACGACCTCATAGCCGTGATGGGAAAAGACAATCCGTGCATCTGCATAGCCGGGCTCCTCGATCGCAACCACACGATGCCGATCTGCCAAGAGCAGACATAAAAAGCTGAGAGCCTGCTGTAAACCCGTGCCGATGATAATTTGCTCAGGCTGACAAATGAGCGTACGTGCTCTGCGCAAATATTTACTAAGTTCTTCTCTGAGTTCCCTCTCTCCTTGATCATCCCCGTAAAAAGCAAAGTCCTCCGGATAGACATCTAGCGCCTCCAGCATGCAAGAGCGCCATGCAGCGTAAGGAAACGACTTCGTATCGATGACAGAACCGTGAAAATTGTAACGACAGGTGAGATGCTCCCCTTTTTTCTTTTTCAAGATGGACGAGTACAAGGCCATCTCCTCATCCTGATCCACTGGCTCTGACCATCTCTCGATCTCGGCAGCGTAAAAGCCACTTCGCTCCCGGCTCACAATGTATCCTTCTGCTAGCAGTTGCTGATAGGCTGCTTCAATCGTATTTTTTCCGACGCCGCTTGCTTTCATCAACTGACGGATCGACGGCATCTTGGTTCCGGATGGTATCTCTCCTGATGCAATCCGTCTGCTCAATTGCTTGTATAGCTGCTGATACAGAGGTTCTTTGCTCTGTGCATCCATGATCGGTATGTACTCCATCAGCGGCCCTCCATTCTGTCCCCATCTAATTCTCCCAAACTGTCACTATGTATAGGAGCAGTTCTCTTATACAATGATTGTACCAGATTCACCCAAACGAAAGGAGAACAAGTCATGCCTATTCATTTGCAAGGAGAAAAGGTCGTTCTGCGAGATATTCGAGCAGAAGATTTGGATACGATCTACTATTGGAAATACGAAGCAGAAGATCGTGAACATCTCAATTGGAATGGCCCCTACAAACCGCTTGATCCGTACACAAAAGAAGAGTATCGTGCCCTCCCACGCTACCAGGAGTCTCTCGCTCTCGTCGGGACAGATGCACCAAGAACTGAGCTGATCATTGAGATTGACGGCGAGCTAAAAGGCAGTGTCGGTCGCTACTGGGTATCTGAGGAGACGAACTGGTGCGAAATCGGAATCGTCATTTACGACTCCCGCTACTGGCAGAATGGTTATGGTCGGGAAGCGTTTCGGATGTGGATCGACTACTTGTTTACCCATATGGATACCGTCCGTTTAGGCATTGGTACGTGGTCTGGCAACGAACGGATGATCAAGCTGGCTGCTCACATGGGCATGGTGGAAGAAGCGCGGGTACGCAAAGCAAGGATTGTTCGTGGTGAATATTACGATGCGATTAAGATGGGGATTTTGCGGGAGGAATGGGAGATCCGAAATAAGACTTTTGAATAACGGTTGTTTTTAACATGAGCATCTTCCATCTGTATAGGAAACTCCCTATACGAGGAAACTGTATGCCCAATATGGAAGATATCACCGTCCAAAAGTCGAATGCAGAACGAAAGAGCTATGTGTTTGTTGGTGCCATTTATCATGCAGCAGCGGAAGTCTGTTCAGTCGGTTGTCGGGTACCGCAAAAAACAAACTCCCTTCTATCTGAACAAAAAAGGGAGTTTGTCTGCGTTTCACATCCTCTTATTTCACTTCTTTCGTTTTTTTCAGCTCTGCTAATTGCGCCTCCACTGTTTCTGCCAGAAGATGATCAAGATATGGCTTCCTGTCGACAGCTTTCGTACCGTAAACGTATGAACTCGCAGCTACTTCAGCTTCCAGCTTCTGGACAAACTCTTCTACCCTCGCAAATCCTTTCATTGCATAGTCGCTATGAAACCCTGACAACATTTCCTGTCCTTGCTTGATAGATTTTGCAGCGTGGGCTCTGGATGTTAACACCAGCTTTTTGTATTGGAACTCTTGATATGTGTTTTTAAGTTTATCTATTTGCTCATACAGGATCGCAGTCTGTTTTTTTGTCGCGTCATATTGATTCTGGTACAGATTGCGCTTATTTTCATGAATTACTCTTTCCTGTAGGGCAAGCTTTGCCATGTTATCTTCATTACAATCAACAGCAAGGTTGGCTTGTTTCGTGCGCTTTTCTATGTTTGCTTCTTCTTCTGCGATGAGAAGATCATACCTTTTCTCAAGAAAGAGTTGATAGGAAAGTGCCTGGTTGGCTTTTTCGATTTGCTTGTCCATGTCTCTTATATATTGATCTAACAAAGTGATTGGATTCTCTACTTTATTTAATACCTCATGCACATCTGCAACAACAATATCTTTTACCCGTTTAAAAATACCCATCTTATTTTTCCTCCTTCGACATCTGTTTTTCCCATTTATCTAAAATGGCTGAATTACTATTCTCACCTGAATATGGGGAGTGAAGTGGTACATCAACGAAAACGATATTCCCTTTACGCGGTCTGATTCGTATACATAACCAGTAAATGACGAACGCAATGACAAGTAATGGCAGGATGGGAAGAACCCCAACAAAGATCAGAAGCCAGCCTGTCCATTTTCTCCAGATACTCTCATTTGCATGTTTGCGAACAAACCAACCACTGATGACAAGACCTGCTGCAATCAGGAAGAATACCCAACCATCTGCTTGATGTCTTCGCTCACCGTGTTCTCGTTTGATATCCCCTTTGTGGAATCGCCTTCCTTCAGATTTGGGTTGTAATCGCTCCGAATGTTCGCTTTGTCCTACCAATTCCTTCTCGCCTCTGTCTTGCAAGCTTACAAAGATTTGATAAACATGCGGATAAGCGAGCATCTCCTTATTCATCCAGCCTGTTGCGTGTAAAGCCCGGAATCCACCAGCAAGAATGACAGCTGAAACAGTAGCAACGATCAGCCACCTCCAGATTTTCCGCTTCTTTTTTTTTTCTTCCATCCATTCTCCTCCTTTTTCGATGATGAGATGTTTTGTTTACAGGTACGATTATGGACCTCCAGTCTTAACTTTCCCTTAAGAACTACAAGAGCAGGAAAAAAGAAAAAAGAGTACCAATGGAATCGGTACCCAATACTTTGTTATTTTTGATTCTTAGGGAACGTAATTTCAAAGCAAGTTCCTTCCCCTGCTTTGCTGCTGACCGTAATTTTTCCATGATGCTTGTCAATAATCCACTTGGCAATAGATAGCCCTAAACCATAGCCTTCTGCCATCGTCCGTGCTTTGTCGCTTTGGTAAAACCGCTCAAAAATGTTTGGAATTTCTTTCTCGTCCATTCCAATCCCATCATCTTTCACCTTCAGTTTAATTGTGGAGGCAGTTTGTTCACATATAAGTGAGATTTCGCCTCCTGCTTCTGTATATTTCATAGCATTGTCTAAGAAAATGAGAATCAACTGATGGACCCTTTCTTTATCTCCTGTGAAACTGACATTTACTGGCGTATGAAGAGTGATCGCTTTCTCTTGATATACAGTAATTTCTTCATAGTTAGCTACAATATCTCGCAGAACTTCATCAAGCAAAAAGGGCTGTTTCTTCATTTCCATCTGATTGGAATCAGATCTCGCTAAGGTAAGTAAATTGGTGACCAGTTTGGATAATCTTCTAGACTCATTTGAAATCATGGAAATATCAATACTTTTTTCTTGAATCGTTGCAGCAGGCGAGCGAAATAATAAATCTGTTTTTGCTTGTATGACAGCAAGTGGTGTTCTTAACTCATGAGAAGCATCTGAAACAAACTGTTGTTGTTTTGTCCAGGAATTTTGTATTGGGACCAATGCTCGACCTGCAAGAAAATAACCGGCAATCACAGAAGATACGACCCCGATACAGCTTCCGATGATAATAATGACGAGCAATCTGTCCAAAAGCTCCTGCTCTGAATTTACATTGCGGAGATACTGTACCGTTATTACCCCATTCGGGGAATGAACTTTCAAGGTTTTCACGTGAAAAGCAAAGCGCTCAACATGAATTTCCTGAATCTCTCCATCATCCAAGTGCCTTGGCTTCTTGACGAAATTCGCTTTTTGGAAGAAATCTACTCCTGGCCCAGTATTAATCAGTTCATTTTTATCATTCCAGACAAGCGTAATGACACGCGGATCATTTTCAAACAAGAATTCCTCGAGAGCCGGTCCTTTTTCAGGTCCTTTTTTTGCTCCAGCGCCAGGCTGACTCCCGGGCTTACTTCTAGGCTCATCGCTTCTTTCAGGCCTAGGCTGCGGGTTTAACTTCTCAGCTGTTTTTAACAGGGATCGATCAACATCCTTATACAATTGTACATAGGTGAAAAAGTAGATCACAGTAGCTAGCAAACCGATAAGCATTATGAAAACAACTGAATTCATAATGGTAAGGCGCATATGCGTTCGTCTGAACATATTCTTCCCCTTACTGTTCTTTTAACATATACCCAACGCCTCTAATGGTTTGAATATCTTTATGGTATCCGAAGGGCTCCAGCTTTTTTCGAAGATGATGCACAAAAACCTCAACAACTAATATTGTTGTATCTGACTCGAATCCCCATATGCGATCATAAATCTGCTCTTTTGTCAGAATGATGCCCTTGTTTTGTACGAGGTATTCCAATAATTCGTATTGTTTTAATGTCAATTTTACAGGCACCAGATCTACTAGGGTTTCCTGTTCTTTACCAACTAACTGGATGCCACGGTACTTTAAAGTATGATCAGTCGTCAAACTGCCGCTCCTTCTTAACAGCGCTCGAATGCGTGCTTTTAATTCAGCCATTTGAAAAGGCTTGGTCAGGTAATCATCTCCTCCCAACTCCAGACCTTGCACTCTATCCTCCAATGAATCCCTCGCTGTCAAGAATAATACTGGCGTTTTAATTCCCTCCTTGCGCATGCTTTCTATAATTTGAAAGCCATCCATTCTTGGTATCATCACATCTAGCACAATAGCATCATAAATATTTTGCATGGCTAGAAAGAGTGCTTCCTCCCCTTCAGATACTCCATCTACTTTAAACTCATCCACTAATATTTGAATAATCGATTCTTTCAACGGGAGATTATCTTCTACAACTAACAAACGCAACATCACTTCACCCCACATCAATACATCTATTTTCATACTGAGGATCAATTATGTCTTACAACCCTTAACTCTTCCTTAAAGTTCACATCCTCGCAACTTAAGGATTTGTTAAGTTTTCTACGCTACTATTTATCCAACTTAAAGACAGAGGTGACTTTTGTGAAAAAAAATAAAACCTTGGCTACCCGCGGTCCTTTTCGTAACGGTTATTGCAATGTTTATTCTTTATTCATTCTATACCACACCACAAAAAATGCACCAAGTTCCTCCTATCAGTGGCGGTCATCCGAATATGGCGAGCGGTGATTATCGAGATATCTTTCATTTACTTGGCCCGCTCGTCAAACATATCTTCCATTTTCATCTGTTTACAGGGTGGGCAGCATTAGTATTTAGTATATTACATTCGTACCTAAGCTTTATTGGTCTTATCTTTTTGTTCATTCATACAGGTGGTCATTTTATAATCACCGTGACCGGTACGATACTCGTCTTGATTGCGGTTTGGCTCATAGGTTTTTTCACCAGACACGCGGATCCTCACACAAAATCAACCGTCATTCATTTAGACGATCAGCTATGAGGGGAAAAAGGAGATTTGATTAATGGAACTACAAGAGGAGAATCTGATGACTCCTTTACTCCATTTAATCATGTGACATGCTCTATTTAACAACAGAAAAAAGGCAATCCCCTCGTCGTTACAAGATCCGGGAACTGCCCTTTTCATTTTTCACTCTCAAACCTCTCTATTCCAACTCAGCCGCCACACGACTCACTTTTGCAGCCAGCTCGTCGAGATCGACGTTCATCTCAAGAGCCGCAAACAGACCTGTGAAGTACTCGTTGATCTGGTCGATGACGCGATTGCGTTCACTTGCCACCAGCTCTTGGAACAGCGTAGAAAACTGCTCATCCAATTGCTTGTTTCCGATTTCTACATATCCGCTCACTGGTTCTTGCATCCGCTTCTCCAGCTCGTCACGCATTTTTGCTTTGCCATCCTGCTCGAAAAAGTCTTTCGTGTTTTTGAACAAGGAAATCGCGGAAGCAAATGCGGATTCGGCTACTGGCAGCTCGTTTGCAAAGGACAATGTTTCCACCTGTCTCTGCTGATAAGGTGCCAAGGTCAAACCTGCTGCATAACCTTGTACATCCTTTTGCCACGCCGCAACAAGCATTGTGCCCTGCTTGTTCGTGAATTTCTCCAAACGAAGGGTAGTGGCACGCAGCTCCTGCGCCAAGTCGTAGCTGATCGAACGCAGAAGATCAGTCAAGCATCCTTGCAGTGCTTGCTTCATGTTGCGTCCATCGTCCTTAATCACAGCCGGGTTAAAAGCCAGATTAAACAGCTCATTGAAACGGAAGAACAAGCGCTGGCGAACGTAGTAGAGCAGCTCCTCGCGCTCTTTTGCCAAGTCGCGTTCGAACGAAGCGGTAGACAGTGCTTCAACAGCTGACAGAGCCTGTGTCTTGGCGTTGCTTGCTGCTTCTTTGCGCAATAGACGCTCGTCTTCCCCGGACTGTGCCATACGCATGAATTCAGTCAAGGTATCATGGGCGCGACGGATTTCACCGATTGCAGCATTCACAGCAATTTGCGTCAGCTCTTCAATCGTAAAGCGGAGGAACTCTGCTTCAAACGACGCCATTCCAGAGAACTTGAATGCTTCATCTGCTGGCATTAGCGGCTCGCCTTCAGCCGTATTCGTGCGCTGGCGGTATACTTTCTCAGCAGAAGCTGCCAGCTTGCCTTTTTCATGCATACGTGCCAACAGAGCAGTCTGGCTCGATACCGGATAAATACGTGGGAGGCGAATTCCGCACGAGAGGAGGTTTTTCTCTACGTGGGTTAGGACACCCTGCAATTCTTCTTCATTCGCTGCGAGGTCACAAGCATTGACGATAAAGAACATTTTGTCCATTTCAAATGTATCCTTGACGCGACCCATTTGCAGCAAAAACTCGCGGTCAGCCTGTGCAAAGGCGTGGTTGTAATACGTCACAAACAGAACCGCATCCGCGTTTTTCATGTATTCAAACGCCACACCTGTGTGACGTGCGTTAATGGAGTCAGCACCAGGGGTATCTACCAGAACAATTCCCTGATCAGTCAGCGGACAAGAATAGAACAGCTCGATGTACTCTGCGAAACAAGCTTTTTCTTCTTTTGCCACAAACCCTTTAAACGCTTGCATATCAACCAGCAGCTCGCCGCCCAGATGAGCCGACATTTCTGGCAAGCCTTTTGTAACAGCTTTCAAAAAGGTGTAGTGAGGTTTTGCCGTTGGCGGGATTTGGGCGACGTCGATCTTGCCCAGCTCAGCCAGTGCCCCTTCGAGATCAGTAGCGGTCATACCAAAGACAGCTAAGGAACGGATCACGTCCTGCTCAATGGCTTCACGCTCTTTCATGACGACACGAACCGTGCCATGCGGATGTGTATCTGTCGGCGGCATGATTTTGTTGATAGCCGCTGTTGTCGGGTTCGGTGACACTGGCAGCACGAGATCGCCCATCAAAGCGTTCGCAAAAGACGATTTCCCTGCACTGAATGCGCCAAACAGTGCAACGGTAAAACGATTGGCAGTCAGGCGATCTGCTCGATCCAGCATCGCCTGTGCCTGTGCTTGCATCCCTGGTACAGATACGACTTCTTCACTTGCGCGTCGCAGACGCTCTGCTGCCGCAATTAGTTTGTCTCGTAGTTGATTCATGCTACCTGTTCTCCTCCACGCATAATCGCCAACAGACGACCCTTGGTTTCTTCTTCTCTCGCTGCCAGTCCAGCCAGCTTTTGATGCAGTGTTGCCAATTCACGCAATACGCCAAGACGCTCGCCTTGAGCTGCACTTTCTACACGCACTTTCTCCTTTATCATCTCGACCACTTGTGCAATGAAAGAGAGACCCACTCGTCTGTACTCCAGCTTCATCCCGCTGGAAATATCCGCACAGTAGTTCAGGACGTACTCACTCGAAGCAGCACCCTCTTTGATGTGCTTGCTCAGGAACTCTCCTGTAATCTCAATCTTGGTCGCGTGCACGCTGGCGTGATATTCTTCGCTCCGCAAATCAAACACTTGCGGCTGCTTGCCAAGCCATTCTTTGAAATGGAAGTCGAGATTTCCCGCCACTTTTTCGCGGAACTCAACGAGAAGCGCTTCTTCACGACGTGCGCGTTCTTCCTCCGTCTTCTTGCCTGCAAACAACAATCCCACCTTGAAGCCCGGCTTACGGCTCTCCAAGTAGCTTCGTGCTGCTTCGTTTGTGCTGAAATAAGTCAAACGAGCATTGTCCAAGAGTACACTCAGCTCTTTTTCCATCTGAAGTCGGGCATCCTCAGCGCGCTGCTGTAGAGCCGCTGCAGTCGCTTCCTCCTGCTCAAGCGCTTTCTCCACAGCCGCTCTATTACGACTGTCGATGCCTTCTACTTCCAGACCATCCAGCTGGGCTTCCCACTGCTGGCGTTGATCTGCCTGGCTTGTTCTTACTACTTGGATGTGTTCCTCGATCAAATGCTCGGCAGCACTGCGAACGCTCGTGCCAACCAGCTTTTCACGATCAGCGATCAACTGCGAGAGCATGCCCTTAAAATCCGCATACATGTTCTCAGGATGATCTGGCTCCGCAAGCGACGTGTAAAAAATACCATCGGGATGAATGTTCCAAGTCGCGAATGCTTCCTCGACACTTTCCTTATAGCTATCGAAATCCAATTCGAAATCAATATGTTTATCGATCATGTTCACAACCAGATAGACTGGCTTTCCTCGGTCCTTCAACGTCTTCGTAAAATTGAAGTTCTCTTCGGCTTGAACATGGTTATAGTCCATCATGTAAATGACGACGTCCGCCAAATGCAGAGCAGATTCCGTAGCGATTTTGTGTGCGGCATCCGTTGAGTCAATGCCCGGTGTATCGAGCAAGCTGGCGTATTCGTCAAGGAATGTTCCCGGATAAGAGACCTCTACGGATTCAACCGTATCTCCGTCAACAGCAAACTGCTTGAGCTTCTCCATCTCTGTATCTGGATCAAATGTAAGGACTCCGCTGTTCATGGTGAAGACGCGAGCCGCTTTTTCTCCGCCCCGAATCTTCACGACATTCGCACTTGTCGGAATCGGATTGGACGGCAACAAGTTGACACCCAGAAGCGTGTTAATCATCGTTGATTTTCCAGCGGAAAAATGTCCGCAAAACGCAATATTCAGTTCAGCGTGTTTTGTTTTCGCGGCCAGTTGAATGAGCTTGTGCGGCGTGGTTTCGTCACCCTGCGATTTCATTACTTCTGCGAGTTCTTCCCATGTATGTGCCAGTCGGGAAAAGTCCGTTTCCCGGATCAATACTTGACTGTCAAGCACTTCTATTCCACCCTTCTCCATCGTTCCTACTCTCTCTACTTGTGCCTGTTCAAAAGAACTTCCTTTATCCTACACTCTATTCTACCATGCCGAATGTACCATAGGTCACAAATGAGTTCAATTCAAAACTATGAAAGATTTAGCATTCGCCTATTCTTCCGCATAATTTTCCTCTCATCTGGAAAAAATCGCACTAACATGATATTCGCAATCTGAACGGGAGGAACTTAAAATGATGCGCAGATTTTTGTCACAGCGTCGCAAAAAGAAAACTCCCTCTCTTATCACACAGCGTTTGCAGCAGCGAAATGATCCTGCACTTGCACTATCGACCAGTTTGCAACAAAACATGGAGACATTTAAGACTGTGCTCGGCAGCCCACACGATTTATTAATTCGTTCCTTTACGATCGGCAACACCACACATTCCTGTGCCGTGATTGCGATTGATGGATTGGCGAACTGCGATATGCTAGATGCGCAAGTCCTTGGACAAATCCAGTTGATGATCTCGACTGCTTCCAAAGTAGTACCGACTGAACCTGATGAGATTGTCCGGATGCTTTATGAGGAAGTCCTTTCTGTTGTTGAAATATCGAAAGCAACGGATTTGACAAAAATACTCGAAGGCATTCTTTCCGGGGATACAGCCATTTTTGTAGATGGAGCGACCGAAGTCATTATTATCGACAGCAAGGGATGGAAAACGCGGGCCATTGAGGAGCCTGTCTCCGAAGGCTTGGTGCGAGGTCCGCGGGATGGCTTTACGGAGAGTATCCGGGACAATACCGTCCACATTCGCAGACGCGTCAAAGACCCAAACTTGCGCTTTGAAGGGTCTATCATAGGCAGACGCAGCCGTACAGATGTGATTATCGCCTACATTGAAAACATCGTTGATCCAGAACTACTGGATGAAGTGAGACGGCGAATATCTACGATCGATGTTGACGAGATAGAAGAGTCCGGTTTTATCGAGCAATGGATTGAAGATGATTTTCTGTCGCCTTTTCCGCAGATTCATAACACAGAGCGGCCCGATAAAGTGAGTACAGCATTGTTTCAAGGCCGCATTGCGATATTGGTGGACGGCACTCCCATGGTGCTTATTTTGCCGGTGACGATTGGCTTGCTCCTCCACTCACCTGAGGATTACTACGAGCGTTGGATTGTCGGTTCATTAGCCAGGCTGTTGCGGTATTTGGCAGCATTTCTGGCCGTCTATTCGCCCGCTTTCTATATCGCTCTCGTCACTTTCCACCCCGGCTTGATCCCGTCAGATCTCGCCTTCTCGATTGCAGCCACACGTGATGGGGTTCCGTTTCCGGCATTCGTAGAAGCAATCATGATGGTGACGACGATGGAGCTGTTGCAGGAAGCGGGATTACGCTTGCCGAAGCCGATCGGCCAAACCGTCGGAATCGTTGGCGGTCTCGTCATCGGTGATGCTGCGGTTTCTGCGGGCATCGTCAGTCCAGTCATGGTCATCGTCGTCGCCCTCACTGCCATCGCTTCTTTTGCCATCCCTGCTTATCACCTTGCCATCGCCTTTCGGATGATTCGTTTTTTCGCCATGTTTATGGCGGCCATTTTTGGTATTTATGGCGTGGTGCTTAGCTTTATTGCCATCATGATTCATTTATCCAATCTGACCAGCATCGGGTACCCTTATTTGGCGCCTCTTGCTCCACAGATGCCAAGGGATTGGAAGGATATGATTTTGCGCGCACCTGTTACCTTTTTGAAAACCCGACCAGATGCCCTTCACACGAAAGATGAAAACAGAATGAGTACAGGAGGGTCGTAAGTGAGTGCAGAAACCTTGGCGGAGAAAATGATCAGCAAAAATCATATGGGGATTAATATTGCCTCAGTCACAATCGGCGTCGGCATCCTGACCTTTCCCCGCTCCTTAGCCAAGGCAACCGGAGCATTCGATGGATGGATTTCCGTCGTGATTAGCGGTCTTTGCGCGTGTCTGGTTGGCTGGCTGCTTGCCAAGCTGGCTGCTCGGTTTCCGAGACAAAGCTTCTTTGAATACAGCTCGATCATCGCAAGCAAACCGATCGCCTACATCTTGACCTTTCTCGTCTGTATTTACACGATGCTATTTGTTTCATTTGAAATCAGGGCAATCGGAAACATCGCCAAGCAGTATCTGTTCTACAATACCCCGGTGGAAATGATCACGCTCTCTTTTCTCTTGATCGTTCAATATTCCGTGATTGGATCACGCATTGCCATGCTGCGGCTCAACTTGCTGTTTTTGCCTGTAGTTCTTGTCGTCATGTTCATCGTCCTGCTGTTTACTACCCAGTTGTTTGAGATCGATAATATCCGTCCCTTTTTTTCATCAGACTGGCGCTCTCTCTTGGAAGGCTCCAGAGTTGTCGGACTGTCTTATTCGGGCTTTGAGATTATCCTTTTTTACACCATGCTGATGAAAAAGCCTCAGGAAGGGGCAAAGGCCGTGACGTTAGGTCTCTCGATCCCCATTCTGCTCTACATGACCATCTACATGTTCGCCATCGGAGTATTCTCTGCGGAGGTTGCGACGAACCTGACCTATCCAACCATCGAGCTGGCAAAAGAGGTCGAAATCCCCGGCGGTTTTTTTGAGCGGGTGGAGTCCATTTTCTTCACCATCTGGATCATGACGATCTTCAACACATGTGCGATGTGGCTCGATATTACCGTGCTCAATTTATCTTCCATGTTCCACAAGGTGCGCAAAACGTTTTGGGTGCTCATTCTTTCTCCCATGATTTATTTTGTCGCGATGCTTCCGCAAAACCTGGTTGATTTCTTCGCATTTGCAGATAGCATCACTTATTTCGGAATGATCCTCGTCTATTTATGTCCGATTTTGCTGCTCCTCATCGCTGTCATACGAGGTGTAAAGGGTCATGAATAGACAGCTCACTGCTTTCTGCATCTTCCTGCTTTTATCGACTTTGCTGGCTGGATGCTGGGATCAGGTTCAAATTGAGGAACGAGGATTTGTGGTAGGCGTAGCGGTTGATAAACCTCGTACAAAAGAAGCCGAGCAGCAAGCCAAACAAGAGGCACCAGACAAACCTCAAGTAAAAGAGCGCTTTCTCGTCACCCATCAATTCGTCGTCCCCGGTGGATTGATCTCCGGCGGCCAAGGAAGCGGCGGTGGTCAAAACACAGCCAATGAGGCTTACCTCAACCTCGTATCCGAGGGAGACTCTCTTTTCGAGATTTCCCGCGAATTGGCTACCCGGACCAGCAGAACTCCGTTTTATCAGCATATGAAGATCCTGATCGTCTCCGAAGACGTTGCCCGTACGAAAAACGGTTTTGCCAGAGCACTCGATTTCTATCTACGTGATCCAGATTCCAGACGAAGCAGCAAGGTATTTATCTCAAATGGCCTCGCTAAAGAAGTACTGGAAGTCAAACCGAAAACAGAGAAGCTGCCCGCTATTTACGTCAACTCGATTGGAGAAAACGTCAAAAAAAATTCCCGCATGCTCCCAGAGGCCCGATTGGGCGATGTCCATGAGGAGCTTCTCAGTTCGTACAGTTTTGTGGTTCCGCGTATTAGACCCGAAGAGCAGGAGGTAAAATTAGCAGGCGCCGCTGTTTTTACCCATGACAATCAGTTGGTTGGTTTTCTCGGGGAAGAAGAGACGGAAGGGCTGAATTTTCTCACGGGAAAAGTTAGCGGAGGTATGGTAAAAGGCAAGTTAAAAAACAATCTTGTCTCGATGAACATCCAAGGGATCAAGCATAGCATTGAACCAGATTTACGCGATCCGCAACACATGAAATTCAAGATAACTATCGAGTGTGAAGGCACATTAGCCGAGTCTTACGCCACAATGGATTCTCTGAATAACACTACGATGGAAAAGCTTGAACAAGTGTTTGCCGAAGAAATCGAGCGAATGAGTAATGATACCATCAGGAAGGTCCATAAGCAGATGAAAGTGGATGTCATCAAGCTTGGCAACTATCTGAAGCAGCATTATTTTTCGCTTTGGAAAAAGATTCGGCGGGATTGGGAAACAGGGCAGCATCTGTATGAAAAAAGTGAAATAAAAGTTCAAGCAAAAGTCTATTTACGCAATATCGGTGCAATCAACCGTACCGAACGCCAAAACAACAGGTGATTCCATGCTCAAATTTTTAGGCGTAGTTCCTCCCTATATGACCTTCGCAGGAACGATCATGGCGTTTTTGATTCCCTATCTTTTTTTTAAAATCAATAACAAAATTCATGAGTTAGGCGATCCGCCGTGGAAGAAACGGAATAACTCCGGTTCATAAAACACCAAGCCGAAATGTACCATGTTTCGGCTTGGTGTTTATCTCATTCGATTTCAAGTTCTCGCAATGTAATATCCCCCTTCAAATATCCGTCAAATGTCTCGATTCGCCTGCAATTGTTTTTGTTCCACTCGAAGTCTCGTAAAATTTGTTCCTCACTCCGCGTTTTTCTTCTTTTCATCTTCATGTTTTTCAATCTTTCATGTGCGTCAATCGATTTTTTGACCGATTTTTCCCATTTTCTTTTATAGATAGGACGTGTTTTTTTGACGATCTTTGCATACGTCATTCTTTCCCGTCTATGATTGAGGATGACCCGTAAAACGCGGCTTTGCTTTTGGAGCAGGGCTTTGCATTCCTTCAGCAGGTCTGGGCTTGAATCTTTTGCGTTCATTTTTGTTTCAATGTCTTTCAGATGATCCTTTTCCAGTTGCAAGCTATTCAAGTCATCATCCTTCATGGAAAAGGATTCCAAATAATTTTCATTTGCATATTTCAGCTCATCGTATTCCGTCTCAATCTCAGCATCTCGCAACTCTTGGATAAAACAGCTTCTGTATCCTTCATCAACCATTTTGTCCATCACAACAGCAGGAGCTAGCTCAAAGGCTTCTGGTTGGTCTGCATCCTCCATGGCTTCAAACTCGATAAAATCTTGTCTATTTTTCTCGTACATTTTCTCGATTGCTTTTCGAATACCCGCAGACTCTACCACCAATCCGTCTTGTACACTCCCGTAGTCCGCTACCCTTTCCCGTCCTTTCCATGCTATCGGATCTTTATTTTTCGCATGATCTGACATCAAGGCTTGATGCATGGAAAAGCGAATACCTGAAACGCCCTTCGTATCTTCCAATTCACTGGACTTCTTCGTAAAGTCTTTGTCTTCTCCGCGATTTACGGAATACGACAAATGGTATCTCGCCGTATAATCACTCTCCGTATAATCCAAATTACTTTCGTCCATATTTTCTGAATATTGATCATAGGAGGAATCCCCTACCGTCGGACGACCAAATTGCCCATTGTTGAGCATCTCTGCCTTTGCCTCCCATTTGAAGGGTATTCTGACAGGAAGCTGAATTTCCCACGGCTTGTCCGCGTCTATTTTTTTCAAGATCCCCAATTTTAATAGCTGATCCTGGTCTACACTGAAGTTCAATTGATCGTATTTTACTTCTACCGTGTACTCATACTTTGTTCCAATTTTCGCTTCACGAAGCATTTCCTCGATTGTATTATTATAGGATTGTTGATTATTTTTTGTATCCTGCGGGGCTACATTCCATTCTTGATCGGCTCCTTGTCCTCTGAGGATCTGATAGCCAACCAAATGACCTCCGTCGTAGCTAGCCAATAACCCGCTGATCGCGCCTTCCCGTATGAGAATCTCTTCATTTCCAAGATTTCCAATGGCTGTTACCAACTTTAAGCCTTCACGGTCATTTTTAGAGGCACTTTTTGTAATAAGAGCGGTAACAGAATGAGGACGGTCGCATGTATCTCCCAATTCTTTTTTTGTTTTGGCAAATACCTTTGCATTCAAATTTTTTTCCCCGTACACTTCCTTTAACATCCCCCAAAAAGTAGGAAGTCCTTTATCTGCTTGCACATCCGTAAACTTCCCGTCATCTCCAACGGCTTCTTCAAAATCTTCTTGTTCGAATACAT
This sequence comes from Brevibacillus brevis, assembly GCF_022026395.1. Classification (NCBI taxonomy): domain Bacteria; kingdom Bacillati; phylum Bacillota; class Bacilli; order Caryophanales; family Paenibacillaceae; genus Brevibacillus; species Brevibacillus brevis. The sequence goes on from NZ_CP041767.1 coordinate 4,537,284, forward strand.
CTGGATGGTCCGCTTTCATTTTATTGAGATTCTCTTGTTTGAGTTTCCTTTGGATGATTGGCATTCGAGGTTGCTTTTGATTTTGCAACAGCTGCGTCATTGCTTTGTTTCCTACTTTTTTGGCGAGCTGTAAAACGGGTGGCAGATTTCGGGGGGAATTTTGTGGGGAACGTACATTGTCAGATAGATTTTTGCTGCTTGGCCTATGATTTTCTTTTGGGAGTAGCTCCCGATTATGGAACACCCTATCATCCCCTATTCGATTGGAGTTTCTTTCAAGAAAGGACTCACCCGTCTATCCGAGCAAGCCCTTTTCCACTTTTCCTATTGTTGTGCCAGCAAATCAGCAAACGCTTTGGCGTACGCAGGCAGATCAGGCGGTCTGCGTGAACCAACAATATGACCGTCTACCACAACCTCTTCATCTATCCAAATCGCTCCTGCATTCTCCATATCATCTTTAATGCCTGGCGTAGATGTCGTCGTTACCCCGCGTAAAATTTTTGCGGAAGCAAGCACCCACCCCGCATGGCAAATATGCCCAATTGGTTTTTTCGCCTCGTGCATCGCAACCACAAACGACAGCACTTCTGGATAGCGACGCAGCTTGTCAGGTGCCCACCCTCCTGGAACGAGTACACCTGCATAGTCGGCAGGATTAACCTCTGCCATCGCTTTGTCGGCCTCACACGGTACACCGTACTTCCCTATGTAGACGTGATTTGCCTTTGGGCCTACAAAATGGACCGTAGCGCCTTCCTCTCGCAATCTCATCACCGGATACCAGAGCTCGAGATCCTCAAATTCACTTTCGACGAAGCAAACCACTTGTTTTCCTGCAAGTCTCAATGTTCTCGCCTCCTTTTCCTTCTATACTACGCTATTGTAGCAGGTACAGAAGGAAAAGACAGTAGGTTCGTGGATCAAGCATTCATTTCCTCAGGAGTAGGTATGTGCATGACGACTTTTGTCCCTTTTCCCATTTCAGAGGTGATACTCAAGGTAGCTCCAGGAATGGTATCCAATCGTCTGCGGATGTTTTGGATGCCGATGCTTCCTTTTTGATTTTCTCCTTTTGATATTTGGTACAAGAGATCATCTGCTATACCGACCCCATCGTCTTCGATCATGACCTTGATGTAATGACCTCCGTCCACAATGGTAAGCGTCACATGACCTTTTTCGTCCTTTTCGAACAATCCATGCCGGATCGCATTCTCTACGAACGGTTGGATGCTCAAGGAAGGAATCTCTTTTTCAAGAATACCTTCGTCCACGTGACATACAAAGTCGAAGCCTTCTCCAAAACGAGCCTTTTCGATATCTACATAAGCATGGATAAGCTCCATTTCCCGAAATAACGGAACGAACAACGTCGTCCGATCCATATCCAAAATATAGCGCAAGTACTGACTGAGCATGGTGATGAGATACGCTGCCTTTTCTCCATCGGTATAACAGAAAGAAATGACACTGCTTAAAGCGTTATAGAGAAAATGCGGCTTGATTTGAGCCTGATGAAACGCGTGTTCATTGCGAATTGCCTCCTGAATGGAGGTCTTCATCGAGAGCAATGTCTGCACGCGGGCAATGAGTGTCTCCGCATCAAACGGTTTGGTCACATAGTCATTCGCCCCTGCTCTATAGCCGAGTGCAATGTCTTGTGGGGTATCTCTGACGGATGCAAACAGGATCGGCAAGTCAAGAATCGAATACTGCGTTCGCAACAAATGGCACAGCTCAATCCCTGATACTCCTGGCATCATCACATCCAGAATGACGAGGTCAGGTTGGGGTTGCTCCTTGATTTTCGTCATGGCTTCTCTTGCCGAAAAGGCGGAAATGACATTATAGCGATGCTTGGAAAGGATGTTCAGCAAGGTGTGAATGTTGGATGCCTCATCATCGACAATCATGATGGTGTATTGGTGGTTATCCAATATGTTGAGAGGAATCTGCTCACTTGCCTCCCGAAGCCTCTCCTGAGCCGTTGCAGCAAGCTCCTGTGTCACCATCTGCTGCTGCCCCGTCGCTAGCGTAAGTGTCATACGGGTGCCTTTGCCCAGCTCCGAGCTCTCTACCCAAATCTCCCCTCCCATGAGTTCAACCAGCTTGCGATTGATGTATAAGCCTACGCCCATGCCTGTATACCCATCCTGTGGCAATAGTTGGTCCACCTGCTCAAAGTAATCAAAAATGGCTTCGTGCTTATCCGGTGAAATTCCTATCCCCGTATCCTCTACAGAGATACGAACCTGTCCCCCTGCCACGCCCGCCGTTACCTTAATCGAGCCTATATTCGTATGCTTGATGGCATTGTGCACAAGATTATACATAATTTGACGAAGCCGATTCTCATCTGCATACACCCAAATGTTAGCGGGGACCTCATTTTCCAGCCGGACATCTTTCCCCAGCAGTTCGAATTGCAGTACGTCAAAGACAATTTGGGTGATGACCTTGATATCTACAATCGAGAAATGGAGGCGTAGCTCCCCGTGCTTCAAGCGAGTAACATCGAGTAAATCACCAACTAGCATGGACAGCTTGATCGATGTATCCTTGACGAGCCAAAGATTTTGTCTTTGTTTGGAAGACAACGCATTGCTCTCATCTTCTAGTAAATGGGACGTAATATTGATAATCCCGTGAAGCGGTGTCTTCATCTCATGCGAAGTATGCGTCAGAAACTCATCTTTGATCTGATTGGAAATCCTCAATTGATGGGAGAGAATTTCAGTCTTTTCATACGCATTCGTGAATCGAACGGCCAAAAGAATGTTGATGAAGGTAATGAAATAGAGGATGCCGATTTTTCCTGCAAGATCAGTGGGCACGATGTTTTCTGCGTATAAGAGACCGTCAATGAGAGCGATCGACATGGAAACACTCGCCCCAATGAAAAGCAGCAGTTCTTTTCGGTCGGACGAGTCCCTCTGACTCTTGCCAGATAAATAAATCAGCCTACCCATTATGAAAAAATGAATGATTTGCACATAAATCAAGAGAGGCCCTTTCAAATTCGTATAGAAGGAGTACGGCAAGACGAGAATGACAAGAATGTAGAGAAAAATGGGCGCTGTCAGCTTCACCAGCCAGTTGCGGGATAGAACCCTTGTATCGATGGAACAGAAAAATAGGGCGAGTAAGATTGAACTCGCAAATAGGGAGGCATCCTGTGCCTTATATGCAACTGTGAAAGGAATCGAAGGAAAGAGTTGCAGCAGCACCTTCTCACCAAAAACCATGTGATAAATACCAAGAAGAATCATATAGCTGCCGCTAAATAAATAGGTTCGCTCCCTCAAGCGGAGAAAATAAAAGCTAAGATGGTACGCAGCCATGATCCCCAGTGTTACGACAAAGGCGATATCTGTTCCGAGCAAGGTGCTGTTTAAAATGGCAATATCCTCATCCAAACCTAGTTGGATAGAGCTCGCAATCCCCCCGGTGAAAAACATGAAATTCGCCACTTGAATGACAATCTCCAGATCCTTGTCATCTGCGGAAAAAAACACGGTATAGGGCGTATTTCCTGGTTGATGGGCTTCACTCACTACAGCAGGCTGTCCACTCGCACCCTCTTCGTTTCCGTTAAGGAATAATCGGTGGGACATCCGAATGCTTTTTGTTTTCAATCCGTAGATTTGCCCGTCTTTTGGGAGCTTTACTTGTAATCGATAGGTTGCAGCGCCTTTCCTGTCGATACTATCGATGACACGGTCTCCCTTCCACGTCCCAGGTACGACCAGATACGAGACATTTGCATGTAGCCCTCGTCGAAAATCTTCAGGTGATAGCAATTCCCCCGGATATATCTCCCATTCCCCATCTAAATTGACCAAGCCTTGGCTTTGAAAATCCCAGCTCGACAAATCGAGTAATCCCCGCTTCGCCATGGGCATGTCCCGACTAGGAAAGGTTTGTATATAAATCCCGATAAATACTGCTATAGAAAGTAAAAAAACCAATCCAATCCCGGCAGGCATCAGGAAATTTCTTCGCTCCAAAAATGTATCCCCTTCCCCTACAGAGCTCGAATATAGTTTCAAGACTCCTTATGCCGATTATCAACTTCTTGTTGAACGAGACTACCGAAGCGGCTCTCCCAAGCTGATTCGCAGTGCTCTGTACAAACGTTCCAGCACGACCAAACGCGCCAACTGATAGGGATATGCTTTCTTCGGGAGTGCCAACCGCTCATTTGCCCTTAACAAGACTTCCTCTGATAAGCCAAATGAGCCGCCAATCACAAAGATAATCTCATTTTGACCCTCCGCCGACAAATCTTCAATTTGCATAGAAAGTCGCTTCGGGGTCCACAGTTCTCCTTCTCCAGTGAGGGCAATAACATACTGTTCTTGTTTGACTTGCGCGAGAATTTTTTGTCCTTCCAACTGCCTCACTTGTTCGATTTCAGAGCTGTTCATCTTTTCCATTCGGTCATCTTCTGGAATTTCGACGATGTTCATTTTGCAATACACGGCCAAGCGTTCGCTGTATGCTTCCACTCGCGGCAAGATATCATTTTTGATTTTTCCCACAGATATTATGGTGAACTGCATGAAACTCGCCTTCTTCCTTTTTCTTGGAATGATAGCAATTCGTTCTCCCAAACTTCTCACAGGATCTGTGGTTGTAATGATATCTTCCTGCTTCTTGTCTCACTGCCCAATCACGCGCGTCACCCACTCGCTTATCTCCTGAGGCGGATCCATTTCCCACTCTTGGCGATAGGCATTAGCGAATTTGGCATAGTGCTGGACGATTTTCTGTTTTTGTTCGCCCCTTGCGTAAATGCTCATCAAAGCGACATTCATTTCCTCGTGCAAAGGGTACACCGTCAAGTACTCTTCCAGCCTGCGCACTGCTTTGGGCAACTCCTCTGAGGCAATGTCTAGCTCTACCAGTTTGCACACCAGCTCCGTATACTTTTTTCGATACCGTTCTTCCAGAGGGGCTTTCCACAAGAAATCCTTGCGATCAAAAAGGGCTCCCTTGTACATTGCACACAAGTTTTCGGCTCCTCTTGCGCTTTGCCTATCCTTTAACGAAGCAAGATCGAATTGCTGGAATGCCAATAAATCGTACGTCTGATCCAACGGGTGAAATAGATAACCTTCACCCGTTTTTTGTATATCGATGCCGAGTTCTTGCTCTTTCATGATTTTCTTCAGGCGGTACATGGTATTGTGCAGGTTATGCGTGGCTCTGCTTTCGTCCATCTCCGGCCATAAAAGATCAGTCAGATGCCACTTGCTGATATCCTCCCTGGGATGACAGAGAAAGTAGGCAAACAGCTCCTCACTCTTTCTCGTTGGCCATCGCACAACTTCGCCTCCTGCATTGCGCACGTCCATACCACCAAAGCATTGGATGGAACTATTCTTCATGGGATGTTTGATCGGAGTCGTCATTTGTAGCTGTTTGACTAACCGATTCGTCACCCGTTCAATGGCAGCAGGCGTAATCGGTTTTAAAATATAGTCAAACGCGTATACCTTAAACGCATCCAACGCGTACTGCTTATAGGCAGTCGTAAAAATAATTTTTGTGTGCTCAGACAACTCGTTTATTTTGGAACCTAGCTCAAGTCCGTTCATTTTTGGCATTTCTACATCTAAGAACGCCACATCAGGGCATAGATCGGGCAGACAAGCGAGAGCCTCTAGTGGATGTGTGAATGCTCCAACGATCGTATAGTGATCGTTTTGTCCGATGACATGCTTCATGAGATCAAGGATAGGCTTTTCATCTTCCACTATCATTACCTTAATCACTGTCGTCCTCTCCTTTGGCAGGCTTTGTTTGTCCTGATGCTTCCATACAATCTTCCCTATCTATTGTCGGTATAATGGACAATGATTGTAAGAACAAAAAAAAGTGAGAAACAGGCCTACTCACTGTTCCCCACCTTATAACGAAAACCATATGTATAGATTGCTGGTGCCGGTAGAGGGACTTGAACCCCCACGGTTTCCCTCACGATTTTGAGTCGCGCGCGTCTGCCAATTCCGCCATACCGGCTTATTCAAAATGAAAATGGTCGGGAAGACAGGATTCGAACCTGCGACCCCTTGGTCCCAAGCCAAGTACTCTACCAAGCTGAGCTACTTCCCGATTGCCAGCCATATCGGACCTTCTCTCATTCGACAACTTCCGATAAGTATCGCAACACTTACATACTATACAGACAAATTGAACCAATATCAATACCGGATTTTTTTGGAATATAGTCATTTTTTCCTAGTATTGAACTTCTCTCTTCTTGGAGGACAGATTTTCCCACATGGTATTTGCCGTTTCAAGAAATCTTGCGGAAGGTTAAAAGGATAATCCAGCGGATGACGCCCTACAATGATCCAACGCCCATTTGGAAGCTTTTTCAACTGATACACACGGAAAAATCGATCACTGGAATCGAAGGCAAACCATACCACAAGTGTCGCACGCTTGCTGCCCGAAGACAGGACCTGTGATTTTACAATCGGTGGCGCCCCTATCGTATCCCCTACCGGGATCGCGAGTCGTCCGTTTATTCGCCGCAAATCAAGATTGCCGATCACTCGATTTGCCAGACAAGGGGTCATGAATTTTTGCAGGAAACGGCGAATTTTCAACTTGGAATTGAACCGCTTTGGCAAAATGATTCCGCGATCCCCCACCCGCTTATGGGCTGAAAAGATAATCGTAAAGAATGCTTGCTCTGCCAATCGAATGACCTGCACCCATTGCTTTTTCATCTGACGTCCCTCCCCTTGTCAGACTATGCATCACGGGAGGAAAACGGTTGGACGCGTATCCATATACATAAACCGTTGCATGAGGGACAAATTAATACGGTGTTCCCATCATCAAAACCCGCAGGAGGTATAGCAATGCCTAGCCAAATTAACACTGACTCACTAAAAAAAGCAGAGGCAGCAACCACGCTGGCAAAAAATATGATTACGCAAGCGATCGAGCAATCTGCAGCCAATCCACAGCTCGCCGAAGAAGCCTTGAAACAAGCGTCACAGGAAATTGCCCAAGCGCAAACGATGGTGTCCCAAGTCCAATCCTCGCTGCAAACCCAAGCGCAAGCTCAACAAAGTCAATCCTAAACACATGCAGGCAGACCCGGAATGACTGGTGGTTTGCCTGTTTTCCCCATACAATAGCAATAGTTGCAAGATGAATGCTAAAAAGGTGGGGGACGTATTGCCGCAACTCCAAGGATTGAATCATTTGCTTTTCTCTGTCTCTAATCTGGAAAAATCTTTTTGTTTTTACCGGGATGTCCTGCATGCCAAACCACTCGTACGAGGTCGCAAGCTGGCTTACTTTGACTTAAATGGCTACTGGTTGGCGCTAAACGAGGAACCTGACATCCCACGCAATGAAATTGCTCACTCCTATACACACATGGCCTTCACAATAACAGAAGAGTCATTTGACGAGTGGTACGCTCACTTGGAAAAGCATGGCGTTACCATTTTGCATGGACGGGATCGTTCGGAGCGGGATAAGCGCTCCATTTATTTCACCGACCCTGATGGGCATAAGTTCGAATTACATACAGGCACTCTCCAGGACCGTCTCGCTTACTACCGGGACGAAAAGCATCACATGAACTTTTTTGAATAATCGATGATGTTGCCCATTTCTTAACATTCTTTTCACAAAATCATAATAGTTCCAAAGATTCAACCCCATACGTGAATGCTATAATCTATAAAGTACTTATGGCCTATTCCCCTTATGAATAGGCCCGTTTTTCGTAAACATATGGAGGGATTTTATGTTTGGTAAGCGTGGCGTCCAGACCGTTACCGCCTCAATTCAAAAAAGCGATGTCCAAATGTCCGATCAGCTAACGGGGAAGGTTCATTTTTTGCAAATGAATCAGACAGACCTTGATCGGCTGAAACAAATTGAACCACTCCTAACAGAACACCTAGAGGCCATTACAGAACGTCATTACCACATGCTTCGCCAATATTCCCATCTTATGCAGACGATCGAAACGCATACGACGGTTGACCGATTGGCCGTTTCCTTTCGTCACTATTTGCAATCGCTTCCACACGCCAAACTAGACGAGGCCTATGTTGCCGGGCGCAAGAAAATCGGAGAGGTCCACAGCAAAATTGGACTTGCGCCAGAATGGTATACGGGCTCTTACTTGCGGGTCTATGAATATTTGATTCCCGCAATCGTCAACACCTATTCGAAGCGTCCCCAGGAACTATCTTCTGTCCTGTTGGCACTCCTGAAGATCATCACGCTTGATTCGCAAATTGTCCTCCAATCGTATCAGGAAGACAATGATTACAAAGTCATTGATCGCCTGGGCGAAGTTCTGGAGTTAGTGATTAAGATCGATAAATTCAAGCATGTGCTGGACACGCTTGAGGATACGACTGAGGAAGCCGGCAATGTGGGATCTGCTGCTGAGCAACTAAGTGAATCTGTGCAAAAAGTGGCTCAATCAGCCGTCTCTGTCGCAGAGAGTGCTTCTACTACAATCGAGCAAGCGGCGATGGGCAAGGATATTATCCAAGAGTCATTAACCAGCTTTCTTTCCATGGCGGAGGAGTTCCAAGAGATGCAAACAAAAACTTCTCAATTAATGACATCCATCGCAGAAGTTTCTCAGGTTGTCCAAGTCATCCGCAATATAGCCGATCAAACCAATCTGCTTGCATTAAATGCGTCTATTGAGGCAGCTCGTGCCAACGAACACGGGCGGGGCTTTGCTATCGTGGCAGATGAAGTACGAAAGCTCGCAGAACAGACCAAGCAATCCGTTCAAAGCATTACAACCACAATCACCAACGTTCAGAATGAAGCTGTCCAGGTAAAAGAAACGGCCACTCTCATGAGCGACCATTTTAACGATAAAATGATTCAGACACGGGATGCGATAAGGATACTAGGAGATATTGTGCAAAACATTGAGACTGTCGGGCATTCCACCGGACACATCGCAGCATTGGCACAAGAGCAGTCTGCTGCCACAGATGATATTTCAATGCGCATATCGCAAGTCCTGACGAATATGGAGCAGGTCTCTTCGCACGTCTCAAATGTAGGTAAAAACGTCTATGATGTTGGCGCTGGCATTAACAGCCTTCACAAGCTGAGCATCACACAAACGAGCCAATTAAAGACCAAGCATTATTTGCGAATCGTAAAAACCGATCATCTCTTATGGAGATGGTGGCTGTACAACTTCATGCTTGGGTATCACCACATTGATGAAAAGGAAATCGTCGACCATCATCAATGCCGCTTGGGGATTTGGTATGACGAGGCCCTGAACAATCCTTCCTTGAGCACCTTGCCCTCTTTCAAGCAATTAGAAGCACCTCATCGACAGTTCCACGAAACGGTTCGGCGGATTTACCACTTCGTCAAGCAAGGAAAACTAGAGGAAGCAGAAGCTACGTTTGATACGCTAGAAGATATCTCACAACGCATTCTCAACGTACTGGATCAGTTAGCCGAAGAAGTTTCCTAATGCTATTATCTATTTCGCTTTTTCTTGCCAGGCTGCCTTTTGGAGGCAGCTTTTTTTGTTTGGACACGGTTTAACTCCCCGGGAGATAGCGGTCTAGTGCGAGCGTTTGTTTGCCTGACTCTTTTGGCTTTAGGAACCGACCTGCCGGCTCTCCCTGCTGCTCTTGCTATCCCGACGCCAAACGCTTGCAATGCCCAGACAACCGGATACGAAATCGAGAGCCTCCCATTGGCTGAACCAGCAAAATTCACAGCCGCCGCGTAATTGCCCGCAGTCAGCCAAACAGAGCCGGAATCTCCAGGCAAGGAGATGGGAACCGTACTTCTTATGACCGTCTGATTCTGAAAACGGATGGTCCCCAGTCCTCCGTAGTTCCCGTAACTCACATCAATATCAGTGTGGATCGATTCAACCGTTCCCCATGCCAGCCCTGATGAACGGCCCACCTTTTTCAATCTACGCCCGATGCCATACGAGCGAATTACACCTGGTACTCTGCCCACTGTTGCATAACGAGGGGCAAGGAGTCGATTGGAAGTAGGGATACTAATCGCTGCATCCATTCGATTACCTGCATTTTTTCGAAGTCGAACATACCGATACAAGCGTCCGATTCGATCTCTTCCTGAACGGCCTCCGTCTGCTCCACCTGGCTGGATGGTCTCGGTATAGCCGCTCGTATTGTTACGATTCAGGACATGATTATTGCTCAGTACAAATCGCTGTCCTCTTCGCGCAACGATTAAACCAGCCGTTCCGGACGCCCCTGGGTAGCCGATACTATATCCAGCGATCACAGGTCTGATTCTTCTGCGATAATTCGTTGCAGAGGGACGTACAGCAGGATGACACTGGCACGGTCCAGAGGTGACGGTACGAACAGGAACAGATACACGGGCTGTCGCCACCTGCCTTTTGACAAGGACGCAACTTGGGCATCTCTTCTTCACGGCGTCACTTGCATTTACGGTATACATCACAATGCAGGCGCCGCCTTTTTTGTTTTTTCCGTTTGCGTAGCCAATCCCGATGCCAATTACGCCCGGCATCCGCTTCCACCTTTTGAGCAAATGCTTCTTGGCCAGGAGCGCTTCCTGAAAGGTTGCCATGGCACCCCTTCCTTTCGGGAGATAAGTTTGTTTTACATGGTCATCGTATGTAAAACTTGGCCAGCACTGTTGGACGCTTGTCATTGCCTGGAAGCCTTTTTTAAAAACCTCTCGGTCGGGCTGTAGTAGTGGGAGAAAACAAGAGAAAACGCTCAGATTCTAGGGCCACCCCCTGTGGGATGGACTGCCCGGCTCCATGAAAAAAAGCGAAACCCGCGTCCAAAGTGGTCTATTCAGGAAGCTTCTCAGAGGTGGACGCTAAGAGCTTGTTTCTCTTTTTTTCATTCCGCCTCGGTCGGCGTCCCTAAGATCTTCGCTTTTTTCTCCTGTTTCCTCTACGAGCTTTCCGTGTTAAACGGGTTTTAAAAGCCTGAAAAGAATGAAGAATGTCATCAGTCACGACAGAGAAGAATATTTCCAGACGTAGCGACTTGTGGAGTCCTACCCAGCGGAGAAGGGATTCGCGGGCAACAGAAACGCAACCGTGCCCGCGCGACGTAGCGGCTACCACTTTTGCGTTTCCCCGCGAATCCCTTCGGAGCGGGCAGTCTCAGCCCTCAGCAGGACGGAGCCTGGAGCCTAGACTGGAAATATTCTTCTCCCCACCGCAGCCACATAATAAAAAACCACCACTCCCCTATCAAACCAGGAAATGGTGGTTGGTTCATTATCTAATGATGTTATGACGCTTCCGAAACAGTTACATTTGCCGGAGCAGTCTGAGATGCTTTTTTATTCGTGTGAACAAGCACGATATTCAAGATAACTGCCGTCAAAGAACCTGTCACAATACCATTTTGCAGCATCATTTTTGCCAAAGTAGGCAGTTGATCAAACATCGTCGGAACTGCAGCAGAGCCTAGACCCACAGCGATACTGCAAGCAGCGATCAGCAGATTCTCGTTTTTGCTCAGGTCAACCTGCGAGAGAATATTGATACCTGATGCAACAACCATCCCGAACATGGCGATCATCGCTCCACCCAATACCGCGTTAGGAATGACCGTTGTCAAAGCAGCCAGCTTCGGCAGTAATCCGAGAACGACAAGGATTCCACCGGCACCAATCATCACATCGCGCGATTTAATGCCAGTCAAGGAAACCAGACCAACGTTTTGTGAAAAAGCCGTGTAAGGGAATGCATTGAAAATGCCACCCAGTACGATTGCAACCCCTTCTCCGCGCAAACCTTTGACAACGTCTTGATCCGTTACTTTTGTATCCGTCACTTTACCGAGTGCAAAGTAAACGCCTGTGGACTCAGCCATGCTGATGATGTTAACGAGAATCATGGTAACAATGGCCACAATACTGAACTGTGGTGTACCGAAGTAAAACGGTTCAACCACGCTAAACCAAGAGGCTTCCGCAACATTCGCGAAGCTGACCATCCCCATCATGTAAGCTACAGCCGTACCGACAATCAAGCCGAGCAATACGGAAATCGCACGAATAAATCCGGTAAAGAAACGATTAATAAGCAAAATGATAACCAACGTTCCTAAAGCCAAAAGCAAATTGTGCGGTTGCCCAAAGTCCGGCATACCTTGTCCACCAGCCGCGTTGTTCATCGCAACGGGAATGAGCGACAGTCCAATGATTGTAACAACTGAACCCTGTACCACGGTTGGGAAAAAGCGCAGCAGCTTGCCGAACAGTGGAGCTGCCAAAACAACGAATATACCCGATATGATGATGGCACCGTAAGCGGTCGCTAGATTACTCGTAGAAGCAATCGCAATGATCGGTCCTACTGCTGTAAACGTACAGCCTAGCACAACGGGAAGGCGAATCCCCGTATACCTTGTGCCAAGGACTTGCAAGAGCGTCGCGATTCCGCATGTGAAAAGGTCAGCAGCAATCAAATAAGCGATTTGCGTAGGAGTCAGATTCAAAGCACCACCGATAATCAACGGTACGACGACGGCTCCTGCATACATGGCAAGAATGTGCTGTAAGCCCAAAGTAACAATTTTATGTTTGGCTAGCATGAGTGAACCCTTACCTCCTATTGATTTTTTGATTATACGCGTGCAGGCTCTTCTTCAATAAAGTGAATGCCTTCTGGTGACATCGATTCAATACGTGCCAATGATTCGATTCGTACGCCAGCTTGCTCCAAGAGACCACGGCCTTCCTGGAAGCTTTTTTCAATAACAGCGCCAACCCCTACGAGATGAGCACCCGCATCTTTGACAATATTCGTAAGACCCACCAGAGCAGCTCCCGTAGCCAGGAAGTCATCGACAATCAATACGCGGTCTTCTTTGGACAAATACTGACGGGAAACACTGATTTGATACGTTTCCTGACGGGTAAAAGAATGAACAGGAGCAGAGTATACTTCCTCTGTCAACGTGACAGCTTTTTTCTTTTTCGCATAGATAAAGGGAACACCCAAAGCAAAGGAAGTCGCCATCGCAAAATGAATTCCACTTGCCTCAATCGTCACGACTTTTGTAATGTTTTCACCAGCGAACAACTCGGCAAAACGCTGTCCGATCTTCATCGTCAATTGTGGATCTACCTGGTGGTTCAAAAACGCATCCACCTTCAAAACGGATGCCGACAATACCTTGCCGTCCTGTACGATGCGCTCTTGTAATTCTTTCATCAGTTCTTCCTCCTCGGATATGGTTCCGGCCACTTTTTACCTGCGGCCTGCTGAAAATATAGAAAGCCCAGAGTGGACAGTGTCACAAGCGGGCTACGTAATAAACCAACGCCAAGTGAAACTGTCCCTCTGGGCTTTTATCCCTTAGGTGTGACACATCATTCGTGCCTGCGTCGCTCGGACCAGCTTTCTTTCAACCTATGATTGGAATAGGAAAGAAAAAGACGGAACCCTAGACGCACTTTCACTCGTAGTCAGGTGATTTACGGTCACCTGGTAGAAACGGTTGGGCCTTATTCCCAAAATTATACGAGCTACCTATCTATTTTTTTCGAAGTGTAATAACGAGTATTGACCAAATCTATCATAACTCCCTCGTTGTGAGCAAGCGTTAATTTTTGAAAGGAAAAGGAAGCGCTTACTTGCTCAAACAAAGGAAAGAGCCCTGATTTCTCAAGGGCTCTCATACTTATCTCTTCGGTTTTTTCTGCCGCATTTGAACGTTGAGCTTCTTCCATTTATCCCTTTCAGCCGCTGCAAGCCTTGCATCTTCTTTACGCGCTAGATGTGCCAATTCGCGTTGAAGCTTCAGATAACTGTCAAAGCGTGCCTTTTCCAATGATCCAGCTTGGATGGCAGCTTGAACAGCACAGCCAGGCTCGCGCATATGCTTACAATCATTGAAACGGCATGTTTCCGCAATGGACTCGATATCGTCAAAGGCACCGCGGAAGCCTTCATCTGCCTCCCAGAGCTGAAGTTCCCTCATGCCTGGTGTATCGATCATCAGAGCACCACTCGGCAAGCGGAACAATTCACGATGTGTCGTCGTATGGCGGCCACGGTCATCACCTTCACGAACGCCACTGACTTTTTGCATCTCCGCTCCGCTCAATTTATTAATCAACGTGGATTTGCCAACACCAGAGGAACCCATCAAGGCAATCGTCTGGCCCTCGCCCAGATACGGTGCGAGTTGATCCAGTCCTTCTCCCTGCTCAGCACTGACTACGTGAACAGGTACTCCGATCGCAACTGATTCTACCTCTGCCATGCATGCATCCAGATCGTCACACAAATCTGCTTTGGAAAGCACAATTACCGGATTGGCTCCACTTTCCCACGCGAGAATGAGATAGCGTTCTAACCTGCGCAAATTCAAATCATTATTCAAGGAATTCACGAGGAAAACGGTATCGACGTTCGCGGCCACAATCTGCTCTTCCACTGTATCCCCAGCTACTTTGCGGGAAAACTTGCTCTTACGTGGAAGAAGTCCGTGGATGGAGGCTTTCTTTTCCTCTGGGCGAGCACTGATCACTACCCAGTCCCCGACAGCCGGAAAATCTTCTCGCCCGATGGCTTCATAACGAAGCTTACCCGTTACTTCGCCCAAGAGCTCGCCATGCTCACTCCACAGACGATAAATACGTTTATGTTCGAGTGTGATACGTCCCACACTGTAGCCTTGCTCGGCATAAGGGGCAAAATGATTAGCAAAATACTCATTCCAGCCCATAGATTGCAATACTTGTTGATTGGTTAGTTGATTCACTGCGGATTCCCCCTGCAATTGGTTAAATATATGGCTATCAGCCAGAACCAGTCACAGTCGAATCCTCATTTGGTGAACGGTATTACTGTTCGCTTGAAAGGAGGATTCCTGTGACCCCGACTACGACACTCTGAACAAATTTGATGACTACCATAAAACATCTCTCCTTTAGCAAACCTACCATTCAGGTTTGGAATCATATTTCCCAATTATTGTACCATAATGAAACAAAATGCAACAGCGTCAATCTCCCCCGCCGCCGCCTCCACTATCTCCGCCACCACCGCTGTCTCCACCACTACCGCTATCACTTCCGCCGTCATAGCTATCCCAACGATCGTTTGAGTCGTGATTTCGATGATGATGATTGTGAGAGCTGTCTACAAAGAAGGCTCCGCCCCCGCTGTCTGAAGAGGAATGAGAGCGACTACTTCCGCCTTTTGCAGCTTTGGACGCCAAGACAAATACTACGATCAAAAACATGATGACGATGACAATGAAGAACTCCATTGTTGTCCCCGCCCTTCCTCTTTTTTGAAGTTGTTTCCTATTTAGTATAACATAGTGTAGCTGGAATAGGCTGGGGGCGTGGAGGATGATCCCTTTCATCCGGCAAAATGCCCTGACACGGGTACGATCGCCAAAATGTTTTCCAATACAAATACACGATACGCCTTCCTCATATAACAATATGCTTTTAAGCTCCCTTTGTTCTCATCAATCTGTACCAGACGGATCGTGCGCCTGCTAGTCTCTCCATCCTTCTTCAAATAAATGATCTCCACTGCTTGCTGCCGCGTTGCGTACCTTCTCAACTCCTGAATCATCAGGCTGTCACCACCACATAATGTGTCTTCTTGTTGTTGAGATCATCATATCAAAAGAGAACATTTGTTCGTAAGTTTTGTTTGCAATAACCAACGATTTCCACAACAAAAAGACATGCGCCCTAAAAATGGACACATGCCTTATACTTGTCACACTTTGTTTGACTCAGCGCCTTCTAAGCGCACGCCCGAACACAATCAGAATCGGTGCCAATAAAATAGCCGCCGCAACCAGCGAAGCACGAATCGAAAAACGGGTTCCGATCCACCCGACAGCCGGACCACCTGCCGTTTGTCCTAAGGCATTGGACTGGCCCATCATCGATAAAACCGTCGCTCGCACACTGCTCTCAATGTTTAGATTCAGCCACGTATCATACAGCGGACTGCTTAAAGACTGAATCACACCGATTAACAGCAATGCAACTAATGCCCAGCTAAAGCTAGGGGAAAAAGCAAAAGCAATCATCGCTGCAATTTTGAGTCCCGTCAACGTGAACATGCCCACAAGGACAACCCTCTCATTGTTCACATCCAGCCTTTTTTCTACAACGCCTACGACGATGAGGCCGAGTAAGCTTGCGAGTGCGGCAATGATCCCGAACCACATTGGCATTGAAATAGCCGCTAGCTCCGGAAAGCCAATTTCTGTGATCAAATGCGCTTCCCACAAACGGTCATACCCTTCAGAAGCTGCACCCGTAAATAGGGTCACGAACAAGATCAGCATGAGAATCGGCTGACTGCGAATCACTTGGGCACCCGAAGTCCACGTCTGAATCATTTCCTTCACGTGGGAAGCACCTTGCTCACGCTCACGAGGAATAAATCCGGTCTCCTTCATGAACAGAATCAGAAAGACACCAAGCCCTAGATACATAAGGCCACCTATGAGGAAAGGCAAATGGGGTGCGATTGTTGACAAAGCCACACTAAGTGCAATCCCGAGCAGATTCCCAAACAAGGAATAGCGCTTAGCCTTCATGAAAATCGTACCGATCTTCTCTTCTCCAACCTCATCCACAATCCATGCAGTATCCGCTCCACTGATAAACGTATACCCGAGACCACTGATGACTTGCGAAAACAGGACCAAGCCGAAGACAGAAATCAACGGTATCCAAGCATCAAGCACGGGAACGATCCCCTGCATCGAAAATCCAATTCCCAGAAAAAACATCCCAATAATGACGGAGCGACGGCGACTGTACGTGTCCGCAACTACTCCTGTTATCCCTTCAAACACCAACACGGATAACTCCAATACCGTCCCGATCAATAGCAATTCAAACGGGTTAAAGCCCAGTGTCACAATATAGTAAAGCGCATAGGTCGTGAACATGGTTGTATTGGCCAGGGAAGTCAAAAAACTTTTGATCGTATATACTTTTGTCGCATTCATAAACATGGAAGCAGTATCCACCTTTTTTTAGGCAGATGACGCGTCCCGTTTTCACATACTGATCGCTACTCTACAATCCGCTACTGTGCAAAATGCGTACGCGTCATGCTGCCGTTCCTATTTTTCCTTCCTGTGTACTTGCTTGCTCTGAATAGTGTTTTTAACATGTGATACACCTCCGAAAGTAATTACAACTATTATAGAATGATTTTAATTGCCATACAATGGAAAAAGCTGTGCAGTGTGATTGGACACACTGCACAGCTTAATTATGAAGAAGCACTTACGCTTTTTTTCTAAACAGACCTACGATGGAGATCAGCAACGCCAAACCGGAAAGTACCAATGGCAAGGTATTGTTGCTGCCTGCACCCGCTGCTTCCCCGGCAGGAGCAGTTGCCGGCTTTTGTTCTTGTCCATGCTCATGCCCTGCTTCACCTACACCAGCCTTAATGGTAGTGACAGACGCTGGCGTTTTGGAATCCTTGTCCCCTGTCCATTCCACAACCTCGCCATTTGCATAGGTCTGATAAGCCTTCCAAGCCAATTGACCCTCTTCTTTCGGGTTTGCCCCGACAAACGTGAACTCTTGGAACTCATGCGCTTTGATTCCGCCTTCTGTTGCTGTCCAGACAAGCGCTGTGTTCACACCGTCTTTATCTTTTTCGAACTCGTAGGACCAGCCCGGAATCGGTTGTACGGAATTTACCTTCACACCTGCCGGGAATTCCAGCTTCACTTTTGTCGTGTTGACGTCTTTTTCTACAGGGACACGCACGGTGTATTTTTCATAGGAGCCTGTAGTAGCCTCTTTCGGATATACGTTCACATGTGCTTGTGCTGCTGTCGCCAACGTTAAAACTGCACCTGCTACCAGTACACTGCTCATCCATTTTTTCATTTTCATATTATGAAATCCTCCCTAATTTGAATCTGTTTGAATCACGGCTTGATTATTTGTCGTCGCAGTCGGGTAGTTGATTTGGCTCATCCAAAGTCCTGCCAGAACCGCGATAATCCCGAATATGATTTCCCAACGCAAGTAAGCGGGCTGCAAAGAATTTTTCGTCCGCCAACGTCTGGTTTGCCTAAAGGCCAGAAGAAGCATGAGGCAGACACTTGCTATTTTTCCATATAACAGATAGCTCCATGTCGTTGCACTCTGGAAAATGCTCATGACATCCGTTTGCACGAAGAGCATGACAACGCCCGTCACGACGGCAAGCACTGCCGCCACCGCAACTGTTTTCAAAAAGAACCTCTTGAACGACTCCTGTCCTCGTTCAGCCGCTTTGACTGTAAGTAACAAGTAGACAAGTGCCCCCATCCACACGGCGACCGTCAATACATGCAACAGTCTCAGCAAAATGGACAGCCAGACAGGAGCAATGCCCCATGCATGACCGCCAAAAGCTTGCGCGCTGATCAAGAGAACCCAGATTCCCACATACCAGCCTGACACCATATTGGGGATCGCGATCAATAACAGTAGGGCAAAGGACACCAGCAGCATGATCGCAAACGGAGACTGACTGAGCAAGTTCCCGTCCATCTGCCACAGTGCTTGTGTAAGGGATACAGCGGTTAACGATTCGTCATACAAGAACCACAAAAATATAAGTCCGATGATCGCCAAACTCCATCCGATTTGTCTGCCAATCCCGATGAGCTGGGCAAGCGAAGGCAATCCCTGACGTTGTGCTGCCCACGCTACCAGATACAAGCCGCCACCGACCAGAATAATTCCTTGCGCCAAATAGCGGTACATGATCAAGTAGCTTGAATCTGCTTTTTGCTCATTTGGCGGAACCACAACCGCACTTTTTTGTCCGATAGAAAACGTGAGCTTCTCTTCGATCGGATGTCCGTCCTCGGATACGACAGACACGATTACCGAATACGTCCCCTCAGCCAAATCGCTCGGCAGTTTCGCATTCAACTGCGAGGCATCACCCGGCTGCAATGTCGGCCGCTCCACTTTTATTTCCTTGCCATTCCAGTCAAATAAACGCACGTTAACAAGATCGGGCTCCAATGTTTCGGTAAACCGCGCAGATATTTGTCCCGGATTCGCCTTCAGTACCTCACCATCTTGTGGGGAGCTGCTCATCAAGCCAGCATGGGCGTAAGCAGTTGTCATACCCGTTGTCAGTACAAGTAAGAAGGAGAGCAAAAACACAACCGCATATTGTCTGATGTTGTATGTCACGCTATCACCTGCTTCCTTATTCCGTCCTTAATCCTATCAAAATAGTGCGAGAATCTATATGGCTCCATCGGGCTATCTGATGTGGCAAAGTGTTGAAAACAAAAAAAGGCATGTTCGGTAATTCTCTCCGATCCATGCCATTTCAAACTGCATTAGGATGATTTTACAGTGTTTTGTCCGAGAAATTCATGGACGAGCTTGTTGAATACCTCTGGTTGATCCATCGGTGGGATATGCGCTGAGTCAGGCAGGATGACTTTTTTTGCGCCGGATATCCGTTCAGTCAATACATCGGCGATCTGTAGAAAATCTGGATAATCCCGCGCTCCTGCAATAACGAGAGTCGGCGCTTTGATATGTTCCAAACGCTCGATTGGTGGGGGAGATAAAGCCTCCAGTCCGGCTCCAAACTCCGGCAGCGAAAAGGCGTGTCTGTTTATTTCTTTAAAACGATTACGTGCTAGACGAGCTTGCTCATTTACCGGCTGACCAGGACCGTCAAACCACATTTGTGTCGTCATTTCCAACGCTTCCTCTGTCGTCCCACGCTGACATACTTGATTGAAACGTTCCACATCGTGCAGCCTCTGTTCACTTCTTGGGTGACCAAACAAGCCGGATGCGACCAGAATCAAGCTGTTCACCATCTGCGGGTAAGCAAGGGCGAACTCCTGCGCGACCATTCCCCCAAACGAAAGCCCGGCCACATGCGCCTTTTCGATCCCAAGCCCTTGCAGAACCGCTTTCACATCATCGTACAGCGTAAAAGGAACGTCAGTCGCCAGTGTTTTACCGAACCCGCGGATATCAAATCGAACGACCTTATACGTTTGTGCAAATGCTTGCAGCTGGGCATCCCATAGCCTTGTATCCAGATTGAAGCCGTGGATTAATAAGAGCGGTTCGCCTTCCCCTGCTACTTCATAGTAAATACGTGCACCATTTGCTTCGAGAAAGCCTGTCTGTACAGCTTGCCCGTTTTCCATCTTTTCTCACCTCGCCCTCACTATCTCACCCCGGCTTGTTGCTTGTCTATGTATTTTTTGTTCCGACTACCCAATGACGCCTGTACGCAAAATCATGATCTCGACATCTACATCAAATTTCGCCCTTTTGATGATTTCCCGACATTCCTCTTTACTCAATTTCTTTTTCCCACTCTTTTGACTGGCTATATTGTAGATTTCCCCAAATCCTACCGGGTCTACATCGTGCTTTCTTAACTTTTCCAGTAAATGTTCCGTCTCTTTTTTAACCGCCAGTTCGATTGCTTTTTGGACCTTTTTCAACTGCTCAGGCTTGGATAAATCAATTTTTTCAGCCATTTCCTGAATCTGCGCTGACATATTGACTTTCACAGAAAATCTTGGTTTCTCCAAATCTAAAACTTTTATTTGCTTTTTGCTTGAGATATGTTCAATGACAGTAAAAAGACGCTTTTTATCGAGGGAAATATTTATTTCCAATTCCCCCTTATTGTAACGCTCCCGTAATATCTTGAGGAAAAATCCATCCCTTGAAGTAATCTCTGCTACCAGTTTTTGATCTCGAAATAAACCAATTTGATTAATATGCAATTCATTCTTTACTCTTTCAATATAAGGCATCACGGGATCTCTCCCGATTGCATAATAATCTTTCATGAACTCATGAAGTTTCGAGGAAATCATATTCTCCCCTTCGACGTTCTGCCGTATGGCTTGATAGAGGTAAATGCCAATGTTGCTGTTCTCGGGGTAGCGATGTGTCAAAATATCATACGCCCGACCTTTCGCTACCGTTAAATAGACATTACTTCCTATGGAGGCATCACGCGTTAAGTTTTCCACAAGAGACAGGATCCCTTTACGCGCTAACTCATCGTGATAGACCACGACGCGAATTTGACCTCCTACAATTTTTTTGGAAGACTCCCTGTTCTGTGAAACGGTGAGTCCTTTGCTTGTATGTGCTGTGCCAGAAATGACAGTGACCAGCTCACGTGCCTCCGGGTCAATTTGATAAAATACCGTGGTACCCAACAGCTTTCCATCTCTGCTAAGATCGTACCCCACCGCAACCGCCAGTCCCAATTTTTCTAATACATGTTGCTCCCCACAGCCGTTCAATAACACGACCACTAAAAGATAGTGTAAAAGCAAACGCAACCTTTTCATGTCCGGACCGGTCCCTTCCGAAACAGCCGAATTACTACATAAAGCACGATGGGATAAACAAAAATGATATAGAAGCCTACACCACCGAAAATATCCGTGATGAGATTAATCGACTGGCGTGTTTCCAAAAAATTGCTAGCCAAAAACATGACACCAACAATCCCGATAAGTGCCATTCTCTCCTTGAGCCCACTAATATGATGAACCCCTCGCATGGCTACCCACAGGTTCATCAGCAAATTATCCAGCATGATGAGCATCCACAGTGAGATGGACACAAACTCAAAACGCTCCAAAAACGGAAACTCTACAATTTTCATCATCATTAGCGTTGCCCAGATTAGATGCTGAAGCTGTTCTCCTTGAAAGTACAAGAGTGTAACCAGCATGACTACCACATACAAGCAGGTGGTCATAAACAATCCACCATGTACATACCGCGATAGCAATTCCTTTTCCTTTACAAACGGATAGATGAACAAAATGATCTCAAATCCGATGATGGAAAAGGACATCTTCTTCGCACCGTCCATCAGCTGTACAAGATCATGATGAAAGACTGGCTGCAACAGATGAAAATCAGCGTATTGCATGGGATAAACCAAGAGCAGTAGCTGCCATATCGTCAACCCTACAGAAAAAAAGCTAATTCCAGCCAACACCCGAATACCACCTGTTACTCCATAAATGGCCAGGCAAAGCAAGGAGGCATTTAATATCCAGGAAGGTACTTCCGGAAACATCCATGACTGAATAATCTCGATGTACCCTCTCAAGATCGTTAAGGCCGAGCCCATGATATATACGATAAAGATGAAATTAAGAACACGGGCAGGCCATTTCCCAAATACACGTTGATGAATGTCATACAAATCCATGTCTTTGTATTTCGCTAAGATTTTTAGCATGAACCACGCCGCAATATGGGTCATAATGCCTGCTATTATGACCGCAATCCAGGCGTCTTGTTGTACCCTATCATAAATAAAGCGTTGTACGCCCGCTATGCCGATTCCAACCTGATTGCTATGAACCATAAATAGCGCAAGCGATACGCTGATAGCCATATGGCTATTCCGACGAAAAATGGACCGTGACATTCACACTCAACACCTAACTACTGAACTGGTCTTTTTTTCTCGACTTTATCAGGCAAACGGGTATCGTCAGGAGAACGTGTCATAACCGGACGCTTGCCGAGAGAGTAAAAAGGAAACCGGATCAGACTGTTTTTAAAATCCTGCGAGCGAAAAGGAAAAAAGGGGAGAAAAAACGGGCGTCCCAGACTTGATTGACGCAGGATGTGTATCAATAAAAAAGACGCGCCTAGCATAATTCCAAAACCTCCCCAAATTCCAGCTAACAGGATAATCGGAAAGCGGAGGATGCGGACTGCCGTACTCATCATGTAGGAGGGAAAAGTAAATGAAGCTAGGGCACTGAGCGCCACAATCATGATCAATATGTTACTGGTAAAACCCGCTGCAACGGCTGCCTGTCCAATTACGATACCGCCCACGATCCCTATCGTTTGCCCAACTTTAAAAGGAAGTCTTGCTCCAGCCTCCCGCAAGAATTCAATAATCATTTCAAGTAACAAAGCTTCAAATAATGGGGGAAAAGGTACCTTGGATCGAGACTTTACGAGCGATACAAGGAGAGCAGATGGAATCATTTCATAATGAAACGTAAGCGCAGCCACATAAGTAGCTGTAAAAAACAGAGAGACAAAAAGAGCCGAGAAACGTAACAATCTTATAAAAGAAGCCATTTGCCACCGGATATAGAGATCTTCATTGGACTTGAAAAAGTCCACGAAGGAACTGGGGCCGACGATAGCAAACGGGCTCCCCTCGACAAATACGACTACCTTTCCTTCCAACAAAGCTTCACTTACATGATCAGGTCGCTCTGTCAGGATTAGCTGCGGAAAAATAGAGAACGTATTGTCATCAATCAGTTGAACCAATTTTCCGCTGTCAATCACGCCGTCTATATCTAAATCGCGTAAACGCTGCATGACGGTTTGAATATTTTCAGGAGCCGCCAGTTCCTCCATGTAACATATTTCCACATTCGTCCTGCTCCGTTTCCCAATCGTAATGGATACGTTGGTAAGCAAATCAGTCGACAGATACCCCTGTAGCACCCCTAAATTGGTTTCCAAGTCTTCAGTAAAAGAAACCTGGGGACCGAAAATCTGGGTTTCGACCTGAGCCTCTCCCAAAGAACGACTCGGTATTCTTGCTACGTAGAGAAGAAGCCCGCACGCCATTCCTTCTATTTGAAGGTAAATCCATCCCCTCACGAGATAATCGCTGACTTGACTGTAATCCATGGTTTTGGTGACATGAGCAACAGGAACATTCCCCAAAATCGTATCAGGATCGATCTTTTCGTCAGGTAACCTTTCGAAATAAGGAAGCAACACCTGCTGGAGAATGACCGTATCAACTAGATAGGGGAGATAGGCTAGCAACAAGCTATTGGCTCCACAAGAAAGGTTATGAAACACCATTCGCGGATTTCGCATTTGATCCCATAATTTTTCACGCGTCTCGCTAACGGATTCAGAAATCATGTTGGTTGTCATTTTATATTTACCCCAATATATGGTGTCCCCTTATTATTTTTCCAATGTCTTCGCTCTATTCCCCCCTTCCAGCCGAAGAGTAAGATCCCAGACAAAATGAACACAAAAAAACCGAGACGGAAATACTCCATCTCGGTTTGTTCACCACTTTTTATCTGCCGCTCTTCATTTCAGTCCAGTAGCGGTCGTATTGCTGCAAGGTTTCTCCTACATCGACCAGCCACTCCGCACGGGCAATGTCTGCTGTATCCAGGAAGACCATCTTGTTGGAACGATATTCTTCACTGTGCAGTGGGTATGCTTTTTCGTTCGGGTTACTATAGCCAATCGATTCGTAGTTTTTCACACTGACCTCTGGGTCCATCAGGTAGTTGATGAACTTCTCAGCCATTTCCTTGTTCTTAGCGCCTTTTGGAATCGCCAGCGTGTCTGCCCAGATCGTTGCGCCCTCTTTCGGAATGACGTACTCCACATCTGGATTTTGTGCGTGAATGAAAGCGGCGTCTCCGGACCAAACCGTTCCAATCCATGCTTCTTCCGCAATCATCTTTTGCTTGATGTTGTCTGTATCAAAAGCAACAACATTCGGTACTACTTTTTTCAAATCAGCAAAGGACTTTTCCAGTTCCTCTGTGTTCGTCGTGCTATTGGAGAAACCGTTCTTGATCAGTGCCATTCCCATAACCTCACGAGGATCGTTCAGCATGATGACACGGCCTTTGTAAGCTTCATTCCACAGATCGTTCCAGCTTGTCGGGGCTTCTTTTACATATTTCTTGTTGTAAGCGATCCCGGTAATTCCCCATGTATATACGAGTGAATACTTGTTTTCTTTGTCAAAAGGAGGTGTCTTGAACGTAGACACAATATTGCCCATGTTCGGGATGTTCGCTTTGTTCAACTCTTCCAGGAGACCCAGCTGAATCATAGTGCCTACCATGTAGTCGGAAGGTTGAATCAGGTCGTAACCGGATGCACCCGCTTGAATTTTTGCCAGCATTTCTTCGTTGCTGCCGTATACATCATAGTTGACCTTCACGTTGAATTTTTGCTCAAAATCTTTGATGACGTCTGGGTCGAAGTTGTCTGCCCAGCTATAAATATTCAATACTTGTTGCTCTTGTTCAGATGACGATGAGCAGCCTACAGCAGTCACCGCAAGTACGGCGGTCAAAGCGCCGATCATCAAGGACTTGAAACGTTTCATTTTTTCCTCTCAACCTCCAAATCAGTTATGGGATTGCCTTTATGAAAACTCCATGATGTTTCTAAAAGATGGATTGATTATTTTTTGAGTCTTTGCGGCGGAAAACCTCTGCCACCACAACCAACAGCACGGTACTCACGATCAAAAGCGTCGAGAGTGCATTCACTTCTGGCGAGACGCCTCGTTTGACCAACCCATAAATGTAGAGTGGCAATGTAGTCGAATTCGGACCAGCCACGAAGAACGAAATAATGAAATCGTCCAACGATAGGGTAAACGCCATCAGGAAGCCTGCGATGATCCCTGGCATGATCAGAGGCAACGTCACATAGCGCAATGTCTCCCAAGGAGTTGCTCCCAAATCTTGAGACGCTTCTTCCAGTTCCTTGCCCATATCAGCCAAACGTCCAGAGATAATGACCATCACATACGGCATGCTAAACGTGACATGCGCCAGAATCAGAGTCACTTTCCCCAGCTCCATCTGCACCTGGCTAAACAACACGAGCATAGCCAACCCCATCATGATCTCCGGGATGACGATCGGCAAGTACATCAGCCCGTTAAAGATATTGCTCCAACGAAGCGAATAGTGCTTGACCGCCAGAGCGGCAGCCGTACCCAAAACCGTTGCGATGACGCTGCTGATAACCCCAATCGTCAAACTGTTCATCAGCGCTTGCATGACCTGCCTGTTTTCAAACAAAGAAACGTACCACTTCCACGTAAAACCCGTCCACGTAGCGTTGATCCGTGAATCGTTGAACGAATAAAGGACAAGGATCAAAATTGGCAGATACAAAAAGACCAGCATCAGCCACGAGTATCCAGATAGTGCGTTTCGACGTAATGTTTTCATGCTGATCCCTCCTTTGTCTCGCTCGCTTTGGTAGCGCGGAAATAAAGAAGAATCAACAGCATGGACAATAGCATCAGCACGATGGACAAGGCAGAACCGAACGGCCAGTCACGCGCGGACAAAAATTGATTTTGAATGACGTTTCCGATCAGAGCCGATTTCGCTCCGCCCATCACATCCGGAACGACGAACATCCCGATGGAAGAAACAAAGACGAGGATCGATCCAGTGACGACACCTGTCTTGGTCATCGGCAGAGTCACGTGCCAAAAAGCCTTCCAAGGCGTTGCGCCCAGATCATACGCGGCTTCCAGCTTGCGGCGATCCATTTGCTCCAGCGACACATAAATCGGCAGTACCATGAACGGCATAAGAGTGTACACCATCCCGAGCAGGACAGAGCCCGAATTGTACAGAAGCGGCAGCGGCTCCGAAATAATGCCCAGCGATTGCAGGAACGTATTGATTACGCCTTGCGAACGCAGGATGATTACCCACGCATAGGAACGGACCAAGAAGTTGATCCAAAACGGAATCATCACGAGCAAAAGCCATATTTGCTGAGTCGATTTTTCCAGCCGTGAAATGTAATACGCCAACGGATAGCCGCACAAAATCGAAAAGACAGTTGTTAAAACCGCTACGACCAGCGTATCCCCAAAAATTTGGCCATACAGCGGATCGAAAATACGGATGTAATTGTTCAGCGTAAACTCATAGACAACTTGCCCGTACGTGCCTCTTTTGAGGAAAGACAGTATGGCAATCATAAGCATAGGCAGGACGAAAAGCGCACCCATCCACAAAAGGGCGGGAAGCGCGAGCAGTTTTACCGGCTTCTTGTTTAACAAGGAAGAATCACCTCGTCCGTCTGTGCCCAGCCAATGGCCACTTGATCTCCCACCTGCCAGTCCAGACCGTCACCTGCGTACTGGTGTGCCATTACGGTCATATCCTGCCCCTCAAGGCGGATAAATACCTTGCGCAGATTGCCGAGGAACACCGCGTCAGCAATGGTACCCAGCTTCTTGTGCTTGTCCTTGTCAGAGTCAACCGGGTACAGCTTGATCTTTTCCGGACGTACCGCTGCATTCGTTCCGTTTTCCCGGAAAATGTTGTTTTCCCCAATAAAGGTAGCCACAAACAAGGTTTGCGGGGAGTTGTAAATCTCTGCTGGAGAAGCAATCTGTTCAATTCGTCCCTTGTTCATGACTGCGATTCGATCGGACATCGCCATCGCTTCTTCTTGGTCATGGGTAACGTAAATGAACGTTATCCCTAGGTTTTTCTGCAAGTTTTTCAATTCGAGCTGCAAGCTTTTTCGCAATTGATAGTCCAAAGCACCTAGAGGCTCGTCCAGAAGCAGAACGCGTGGGTTGTTAATAATCGCCCGTGCGATTGCTACGCGTTGCTGTTGTCCGCCAGACAGCTGCTTTGGCGTGCGCTTCCGCAATTCTGTCAGTTGGACATACTGAAGTACTTCCTCCAAACGCTTCTGTTGTTCGGCTGCGTTCACTTTTTTCATTTTCAAACCAAACAGGATGTTTTGTTCCACGGTCATGTGTGGAAACAAAGCATATTGCTGGAACACCATGTTCATATCGCGTTGATACGGCGGCACAGCGCTAAGTGGCTTTTCGTCCAGGAAAATTTCCCCGGTCGTTGGCTGCTCAAATCCAGCAATCATTCGCAGCAGTGTCGTTTTCCCACAGCCACTGGGGCCGAGTAACGTCAAAAACTCCCCTTCTTCAATGGAGAGAGAAAAAGAGGGGACGACGACAGTATCTGCAAATCTCTTTTCAATCGAATCCAGATGTATAATTTTTTTCATTCCGTCATCTCACCATATGTCATTATACTCACAATCTAGGTAACTATATCGTGTATGATACGATTTGTAAACAGTTTCACGAACGATTCCTCCACAAAAACAAACAGAGCCAATGAATAAACATTCGCTCTGTTGTGTATCCTTTTTCTTTTCTCACACAGATGTGGATTTCGGTTGAGGCGTGTTCTTCTGTTTAAATTTTGCCCCCAGGAAGTTCGTCCCAATCACCCCGATAATAATCATCACTGCGCCAATGAGATGATAGTATGCCAGTTGTTCCTGCAAAAAGATAACGCCTGCCACGATGGTAACCAGCGTAGACAAATTGTTAAACACGCTGAGTTTGGATGCCTCCATCTTGGACAAGGCAAAGTTGGTCATAAATGACGTCATGAGCGAGGACAGTATCCCCAAAAATACAATCGAGATGATAAAGGCCGAGCTGGCGAAAGGGGCAAAATACGTGGATAAAGTCCCCTCTGCACCATGGCGAATAACTGACCAGCCGTTAAAAAACACAAATCCGAGTAACGCCACCATATACGTCATATCTATATAATGAAAGGACTTGGTCATTTTTCTCGCCAGAACACTATACCCCGCCAAAGAAAACGCGGATAACAGGATGAGAATGGTACCGATACTGCTCCCTGAGCCTGCGCTTACACCCAGCCCCTTCATTGCAAAAATGTACACGACACCTCCGACGGATAAAAGCGTGGACAGCTTTTGCAGCCACGTAGAAGACTCTCCCAAAAAGAATGCCGCCATGATCATGGTAAAAATCGGAACGGTTGCTTGAATAATCCCTGCTTCCGACGAAGTGGTATACACCAGTCCAAACGCCTGAAGGGTAAAGAACAGAATGGGGTACAGCATGGCGAGCGGTATAATCGTGAGCATGTCTTTTGGTTTGATGGACAGCTTGATCCACCCAAACACGATCGGGATGGATGCAGCGATAAATGCCACGGTAAAACGGTGTGCCAAAGTATCAACCGGATTGGTTACAGCAAGTGCCATTTTCAGAAACAAAAACGACAAGCCGGTAATCCCTGCATTCAGTAATGCCGCAAGAATCGCTTTTTGTTGGTCTTTCATCGCATGTATCTCTCCTACTGGGGACTTTTTACAGACGGCCGTCTTAGGTTAATAGTAATGGGGGAGCAATCGTGCTACAATGCAAAAAAGGAGTAACTGTACCGATACAAATTCGGGGGTAAGGGAAGGTTTCTAGATGCACAAATATTTGCAGCTTCAAAATGAACTTGAATCGTTGATTGAAAGCCTCTCCTATCGAGACGGAGACCGACTTCCCTCCATTCGGGAGCTCGCCTCTCGCTACCAATGCAGCAAGAGTACTGTTATCCGCACCTTGGATGAGCTCGAAAAGCGTCATCTCATCTACTCGGTCGACCGAAGTGGCTACTACGTCGTGAAAAAGCAAAGGAAGATACAACCCGCAGATACGTCGACAATCGATTTTGCGACCTCTGCTCCCGATCCTGACCTCTTTCCTTACATCGACTTTCAACATTGCATCAATAAAGCGATTGAAACCTATAAAAACGATCTTTTCATATACGGAACCACCCAAGGCTTGCCATCGCTCATTGCTGTCGTTGCCAAGCTGCTTGGGAATCATCAGGTTTTTACGGACCCGGGCAATATTTTCATTACCTCCGGTGTCCAACAAGCTCTATCCTTGCTATGCAGTCTTCCTTTTCCAAATGGCAAAGAAACGATTCTGATTGAGCAGCCCAGCTACCATCTTTTCATTGAAAGCTTGCAAGTACGCAAGCATCCTGTCGTCGGGATCAAGCGCACTGCCCAAGGAATCGATTTAGAAGAGCTGGAGTCTATTTTCCGCACGGGAGATATCAAGTTTTTCTACACGATGCCTCGCTATCATAGCCCGCTCGGTACGTCGTACAGCCGAAAGGATAAGCAGCGTATTGTGGAGCTTGCCCAGCAGTACGACGTCTATCTCGTGGAAGACGATTACATGGCAGACCTTGAGCATGACAGCAAAGCCGATCCCCTCTTTGCCTATGACCGTTTTTCTCGCACGATTTATGTAAAAAGCTATTCCAAGATTATTTTTCCCGGGCTCCGTCTGGGTGTAGCTGTTATACCGGATGTGCTAAAGGATTCCTTCAACCAACACAAACGACTCATGGATATCGACAGCTCCATGCTATCTCAAGCGGCGCTGGAAATTTACCTAAAAAGCGGAATGTTCGAGCGACACAAGCAAAAAATACGCAGTTCCTATCACCGGCGATCCAACCTGCTGATGGCGTCCTTGAACCATTTTGCGGCGAATGAAGACCATCTGTTCACCTTTCAGCCCCTTGCATACCCAGGGATTCATACGCACATTGTGTTGACCGATTCCATCCCGGTTCCTGCTGTTATCAGCCAGCTCAAAAAACGTTCGATCCTTGTGGATACTGCCGACAAAAATTATTTGGAGGGCTTTCCGCAAGAAAATATGTTGAAGCTGAATGTGTCCTATGCCAAGGAAGCAGTGATTGAGCAAGGGATTGACGTGTTGATGGATGTGTTACGTCGCATGCACCGTTAACCTATCCGCCTTAAGTCGTAGATCAAATCCGACGAGAGTGCGTTTTTGGACAACAACGAAATCTCGATAATGAAGCTATTGAGTGTATTCAAAAAAACCAAGGCGAACGTGAAGAATTGTTGAGTAACCAGAAAACGATCTACATCGTATTATCAGATAGATACAGGAACATGGTTTACCGTTGCATAGTAAGTGAATCCCAATTCAAAAAAATTCGTTCCAAAGTCAGCCAGTTTGAAGTAGAATCGCATCTATACACATAAAATTTACCTGGTACGATCCGACTCGATTGAGTTGATGACTGGCAGTTAACGATAGAATGACAAAGGAGAAATAGATGTTTCAGAACATTTTAGATTTCTTAATGGAATACGGCTATTTGGGAATGTTCATTCATTCTTTTGCAGACGCAGTCATCTTCCCCGTTCCTGCCTTCTTTCTTCAAGTGCCACTCAGCCTCGTTGATCCTTCGCAGGCATTGTGGATTGCAACGGTAGGCTACATTGCTTGTCTCATAGGGACTCCCGTCGGTTATTTAATCGGTAAAGTACTAGGCAAATCCGTTCTGTACAAAATCCTCAAAAAGGAATGGATTGACTCTGCAACAGAGATGTTTCAAAAGAAGGGCGAAGTCGCGATCTTCATCGGTTCGTTTACACCGATTCCGTTTAAAGTATTTACAATCATGTCGGGTTGCTTGAAATTCCCGTTGTGGAAGTTGATCGGGTATGCCGCAATTGGACGGGCTGTCAAATTTTACGCAGTCGGATTCTTGTTTTATTTTTACGGTAAAATGGCGGAAAATATGGTCCATAACGTTTCTCTCTATATCTTTCTCACCGTGGTGCCGCTCATCTTGATCGGGTTATGGGTGAAGAAAATCGTCGCCAAGCGCCGCCAGCTGAAAATGGAAAGTGCTGGCATCAGAAATGGCATCAATGAGAAAGTCATGAATGAATAAATAAGACGATTTCAAAAAGCAAAGAAACCCCGATCGGGGTTTCTTTTTTTACGACTGTTATCCTTTTTTCACACGAATTACATTGTCCTCGACATCAATGACCATAGCTGTCACATTGTCTTCTTCCATCACCAGGTCCGCAATGCCATCCTCGACGTATTGCTGAATCACGCGACGCAATGGACGTGCCCCAAAGGAAGGATTGTAGCCCAGCTCAGCCAGCTTTTCTTTTGCGGCATCTGTCACGCTGATCTCCATTCCTTGCTCAGACAGATTGCCCTTGACATCTTGCAGCAGCAGATCGACGATTTTGACCAAATCCTGTTTTTCCAGATGGGCAAAGGAGATGATCGAGTCGAAGCGGTTCAGGAACTCCGGCTTGAAGTACGCTCCCAGAGAATCCAGCACGGTGACAGGCTCAGGCGCCTGTGCTCCAAAGCCAACGGAGATTTTACGCTCGCTCACACCAGCATTGCTCGTCGCAATGATAACCGTCTCCTTAAAATTCACCGTACGGCCTTGACTGTCTGTCAGACGACCATCCTCCAGAATTTGCAGGAACATGTGCATCACGTCCGGGTGTGCTTTTTCAATCTCATCCAGCAGGATAATGCTGTACGGGTTGCGGCGTACGCGCTCTGTCAATTGACCTGCTTCTTCATGACCGACGTAGCCAGGAGGAGAACCGATCAATTTGGATACCGAGTGCTTCTCCATGTACTCGCTCATATCGAGGCGGATCATCGAATCGCGGGTACCAAACAGCTCCTCTGCCAGCGCTTTGGACAGCTCTGTTTTCCCTACGCCAGTCGGACCGACGAACAGGAAGGAAGCAATCGGTCTGTTTTTCGGTTTCAGGCCTGCACGACTGCGTCGAATCGCCTTCGCTACTTGTGTGACTGCCTCGGATTGACCAATAACTTTTGCTTCCAAATGGGCCGCCAGGTTCTTCATTTTCATCTGCTCATCACTTTGCAGCTTGGTTACCGGAATCCCGGTCTTTTGCTCGATCAAGGCTTGGATGTCTGTGACGTCAACCTGGACGCGTTGCTCCGTGCCTTCGATTTGATCCAGCTTCTCTAAAATACCCGCTTCCTCGTCTCTCAAACGGGCAGCTCGTTCGTATGCTTCTTGCTCCGTCGCTTCTTTTTTCTCCTGATTGATTTGCGCCAGCCGCTCATGCAGCTCTGTCGTATCAACCGTTGAGGATCTCAGATTCAAGCGCGAGCCCACTTCATCCATGAGATCAATCGCCTTGTCAGGCAAGAATCGATCCTGGATGTAACGATGGGAGTATTCCACGGAGGCACGGATGACATCATCCGAGTAAGCGACTTGGTGGAATGCTTCGTATTTCGGACGCAATCCTTTTAAAATCTCGATGGCTTGTTCTACGGTTGGTTCTTTGACCATAACTGGCTGCAGGCGGCGCTCCAGAGCAGCGTCTTTTTCAATGACGCGATACTCTTTTAGCGTAGTTGCCCCAATCAATTGCAACTCACCGCGAGCCAGTGCAGGCTTCAGGATGTTCCCTGCATCCATGGAGCCTTCCGCAGAGCCTGCTCCCACCAAGAGATGAATCTCATCCACAAACAGGATGACGTTTTTGCGTTTCTGCAGCTCGGCAATTACTTGCTTCATTTTTTCCTCGAACTGTCCACGTATTCCCGTCCCTGCCACCAGAGAGGCGACATCTAAAATGTACACCTGCTTGTTTTTCAACTTGGTCGGTACTTGCCCTTCCGTAATGCGCAGAGCGAGGCCTTCCGCAATCGCCGTCTTCCCGACGCCTGGCTCCCCGATCAGAACTGGATTGTTTTTGTTACGTCGGTTCAAAATCTCAATCACACGCTCGATTTCTTGTTCGCGTCCAATCACAGGGTCAATCAGTCCGGCACGTGCCGCATCGTTTAGATTACGGCCCAGGTCATCGAGGATGCCTCCACCGCGCTCTGGTGATTGTTGCTGCGGTTGGCCTGAAGACTTGCCTGGATTCACCCGACCTTGGGCAAAGCCTTGCAGGAACTCATCCAGTCCAGAGAAGGAGGAGAAAGGACTAAAGCCCATGCCCACTCCCATTTTATTAGTTAGCTTTGTTTTGCAATCCTGGCACAGATCGTACTTTTGTTGCTGATTTTGTACACGTATATGAACAGTCACAGTTGCTTCACGTTGTTTGCAGATTTCACAATGCATATTCAATCCCCCCAAAAGCTTTGTTTTGGAATTCAGAAGATCTTTGACCTTTTCTGACCTTCGTTGACTTTATTATAGTTTGACCTTCTTTGACTTTCAAGAGGGATTGTATGGTTTTTTAAACTTTGCTCTTTTTCAGGTAGGGAACGATTGAAAGTAACCCGATTACAGCTAAACAAGCACCTACCCACAATGGTGAAACAAGTCCATAGCCACTGCTGATTCCGATCCCACCTAAAGAAGAACCAATGGCAACTCCCAATGTAATAAAGGAAGTATGTACCGTGTTTACCATCGTCCCACTGCCTGCTGTTTTCATAACGCGTGCAATCATGGCCGGATTCATCGCTACGCCCGTCAACCCAATCAGAACAATGGACAGCACTGCGATCCATTTATTTTCGGCACCTACCGCAAACAGAACCAATGCCCCTAGGAGTATGCTTATTCCCGTTACAAGGATTCGCATGGTAAAACGATCGGCAAGTCTGCCAATCACGCTATTTCCGATCACGGTCGCGATACCGTAAAGGGCAAGCAAATACGGGATACTCGCATCCGAAAATGCCGTTACACCGGTAAGAATCGGAGTAAAATAACTAAACGCTGCGAACGTACCACCAATGATCAGCATACTCGTTGCATACGCGGCCCAAAGGTGTGGATTTTGAAAACTGGCAAGCTCATCCTTTCCATTCATCTGGTCTCTTTGTGCAGAGGAAGGGAGCATCCATTGAATCAAGATCCCTGATAATAATACGGCTACCGCAACAGCCCAAAAGCTCATTCTCCAGCCGAAATATTGTGCAATCACGGTTGTCAGAGGGAGCCCGATGACAGTAGCAATCATTAAGCCTGCCAAGACAATCGAAGCAGCCTTTCCCCGTGAATGAGGGGGAACCAAGCTGGCTGAAATACTGACGGAGATACCAAACGCTGCGGATGAAGCGATACCCGTTAGGATACGAGCAAGCATCATCGACTCGTAATTCCAAGCTATTGCCCCTAACGCTTGACCAATAAAGAAGACGGCAACCAAAGAAAGCAGCGCTTGTTTTCGGCGAATATGCAAGAGAGTTGCTGTCAGGACGGGACCTCCTATCACCATTGCCCCCGCATACGCCGTAATGAAATACCCGATGGATGGGATCGACACGCCAAAATCATCGGCAAGTTCATTCATCATCCCAGCCACCATAAATTCAGAAGTCGTCATCGCAAAAATCGCTACCGCTAACAAATAAATAATCGACGGCATTAAGGAACACTCCTTATCTAATTATTGTAACAATCGGTACAAAAATCACTCAAAAAAAGAGCGCATTACGCGCCGAAGATAGATTCTATCGTGCCATTCATGATTTGTTCAGCCAATGTCCGATTCTGTGTGGATGTATTCAACACACGAAAGCCGTAGTAACTGCTTAAAAATAAGCTTGCCAAATCCACCGCAGATCGTTTTTTGGAGATTTCGCCCGTTCGCAAGCCTTCCTCCATCACTTTTTCCATGGTCTGCTTCAGAAGTTCAACATGTCTGGAGACAATTTCTTCAATCTTGGGATCTTCTTTTGCCCGTTCCAATCCCGCATTGATCAGCAAACACCCCTTTGGATTCGTAGATTCAAAGTCTTCCACCAATGCCCAAGCCAAAAAATTTTGCAACCGTTCTTTCACAGAACCCGGACTCTCCAATAATGCCCGCTGTTCACGAAGCCCGGTATCGTGATAGTGTTCCACCACTGCGAGATACAGGTCCTGTTTGCTGCCAAACGTATTGTACAAGCTGCCTTTCCCCAGTCCAGTATCACTGCATAAATCATGTGTAGAACAACCATTGTAGCCTTTTGACCAAAATGTTTTCATAGCCACATCTACGATGGACGCGTAATCAAAATCACGAGGTCTGCCGCGTTTGCTCACCGGAATCCTCCTTTCGTTTCCAACTGTTATGGAAATCTTACACATTATGTACCGCTCGGTCAACAAATGAACTATCCGCAACTGTAACTACGCATAAAGAAAAAACCTATTTTGAAAATCATTTCTCAAAATAGGCTTGCTCATTGATTATATTCTCTCTAAATCAGTTACTGTTTTTTCGTTTACTTGATCTCCAGTATTCAGCGTCGACTTTGGTTCAAGCAATAATACATGAACCTCTTCCTCTGCAACTGGCATATGCTCTACCCCTTTTGGAACAATGACAAATTCCCCTTCGTTTAACCAAATATCTTTATCCCGAAACTTGATAAGCAGTTTCCCTTTCACTACTAAAAACATTTCATCCTCATTTTCATGCTGATGCCAGACAAACTCTCCTTTTAATTTGACTAGCTTTACATAGGAGTCATTGATTTCTCCTGCAATTTTGGGACTCCAATGCTCATGGAATAACGAAAATTTTTCAGCTAAATTGACCTTTTCCACCATTTTCCCCTCCATTAAAAAGAGTATGCCTGTACTTCATCAACAGTAGGCAGGGATGGCTGCGCACCATTCCTTGTAACGACAATCGCTGCGACTTTGCTGGCGAAAGTGGCCGCTTCGGTTTCGGTCATTCCTTGTGTGATCCCAACCGCAAAAGCTGCCGTAAATGAATCGCCTGCCGCAGTTGTATCCACTGGCTCTACGCGGAAAGCAGGGATATGGGTCGCCTTATCGGCGGTGACTAAGAGAGCGCCCTTTTCCCCCAACGTCACGATGACGCGCTTTGGTCCACCAGACAAAAGCTTTTTGGCAGCAGCATGCACTTCGTCTATCGTGGATACAGGCATTCCTGTGAGAATAGAAAGCTCTGTTTCATTTGGGGTTAAGGTATGTACATGAGTTAATAGCTCGCTGGATAGCTTGCGTGCAGGTGCCGGATTTAAAATGACCAGCTTGCCGAGTCGAGCCGCCTCTTTGACTGTATATTCCACGACAGGCATCGGGATTTCCAATTGGAGCAATACGACGTCGCTGTCCTTTAAAATAGACAAATGGTCTGCAATATGCTCTGTGCTGACGAGCGCATTCGCTCCTGGAACAAGCACGATGTTATTTTCCCCATCGTCACTTACATTGATAAAAGCCATGCCTGTCGTACCTGAGCATTTGATCCCCTCTATGTGAACGTGCGCATCTGTTAGCCCTCCCAGCATAACTCGGCCGTTCTCATCCTCTCCTACCATTCCAATCATGGAGACATGCCCACCCAGGCGAGACGCTGCTACCGCCTGATTCGCTCCCTTTCCACCCGGGATCAGCTCGAAGTGATGGCTTGCGATCGTTTCTCCTGCTTTGGGTAAATGATGTACATGGGTTACGAGATCCATATTGATGCTTCCTACTACTGCGATTTTCACGACGAGCCCTCCTAGCTAATCTCGAACATGATGATTCGGTCGGTTACAAAATAGTGCTTTTCATTCAAGAAGTCAACGTATTTTCTCGGGATTGTTCCTAAGACTTGGAGCATAGCTCATCTATTCGATATAATGAACCAATCTTCTATCATCCGGAGGTAACCAGATGGAGCCGATTATCCAACATCCTTGGAACATTGATGAGCAAGAGGCCATCAACTTACAACGACAGCTAGCCCAGCAAGTAAAAAAAGAAGATCAACTCGCGGACGTACGCTTTATCGCCGGGGTAGATGTCGCTTATCATGCCGAGTCTGATTTGTTAGTTGCTGGTGTCTTGATCCTCGACGCCACTTCCCTGCAAGTCGTCGAGTCTGTCGTCATTCAAGACACCGTCGAATTCCCGTATATTCCCGGCTTATTCTCTTTTCGAGAGCTGCCTCCGTTGGTACGTGCATTCAAGGGGCTCAAAACAACACCACAGCTCGTCGTCTGCGATGGGCAAGGAATCGCTCACCCGCGAAGATTCGGACTCGCCAGTCATTTGGGCGTCCTGTTTGACATTCCTACCATTGGTTGTGGAAAAACGAGACTGCTAGGAGAATACGAAGAACCAGCACAGGTAAGAGGTGCGTATTCCCCTTTGCTCGATCAGGGTGAAATCATCGGCGGAGTCTTGCGCACACAACCGAATATCAAACCGATATTCGTCTCAATCGGGCACGGAATCTCTTTGCCAACCGCATGCGCATGGATCACCACGCTCTCACCCAAATATCGTTTGCCCGAAACCACACGCCAAGCGGATCAACTCGTGAATAAAGTATCAGCGGAGTTAAATAGCAGCCGCTAATGGAGTGTCGGCCATACATTCACATCGTGCTCGTCCAGAACTGCTTCAATCTGATCTCCTTGGAAAACGACAATGTAGCCTCGTGGCAGAGCCATCGCCTGCAAAAGAGAGGGACGTAGCTCTAGCAGTTGGTAAACGTAGTATGACTTTAGCTGGTCACTGTCTACTTCGCCTTCCACAGGCCCAAGATACCACCCGGAGTCACCTTTTCGAACATCCTCTGCACGCTGCAAATAGACGTGTTCTTGTTCAAATGCACCTTTTGCCACCACAATTTTATCTTGGAACAAAGCAGCTTCCCCTTCTGCTCGCACCGTTTGCAAGCAGTTGTTTTGCGCCATTTGCACGACCAAGGACACAGTCAGGTCAGAAGTTGTTTCGGAAAAAGGGTTCGCCCCGTAGTCGGGTGCCATGATCTCCATACACCCATCCCGTTCGAAAACCAGCAGGATGGTCCATCCTACCTGAATTTTCGCACCGTTCTTGATCGGACCCATCTCGTCTTCTACATCAGAGAATACGTCCAACAGAAAGTCTGCTTGCTTCACCAAAAAATCTTGGCAGGTCACGACAAATGTACGGTTATGAATCTGTTTGGAGCGTTGGCAGAGTCGGGTCTCTTTCTCAACTGACATGTACCTCTCCCTTTCTGCATGATCGGAATTGCTACTATCTTCAGGATAACACGAATAGGAGAAAACCTCCGTGTAAAAAAACAAGGCATGTTCCTCCTCGGTGATTCGAGTTGGAATATGCCTTGTAGTTGCCTTTGTATCGTCCCTTATTGCCCTTCCATGCCGATTAAAATAAACGTGATAATTGCGGTTATCGTACCAAATACGAAATATAAACCAAAAAGAATCGCCATTAACAACAAGCCGGCTTTTGCCCAGTTTTTACGATTCAGATTCCCATCTGAACCAAAAGCCCACACAAATAACAAAACAATATTCGCGATCGGAATCATCATGAACAACGAGACGATTATCCAATCTTTCATCGTCATGACCTTTTCGTTTTCCGCTACGCTTCCTTCCACATGCGTTTGGTGATCCATTCTATACCCTCCAGATTTTTTGCCAATCCACCGTTCTCGCTATTGTTCAACCGATGCTCCAATGAATGCCAAGATCAGAATAAAAAAGAATACGCATAAGTACAACCCGATGCAAACGCCCATAATCAGCAAGTTCGCTTTTGCCCAGTTCTTTCTGTTTAGATTGCCTTCACTGCCAAATGCCCAAACGAAATACATCACGAGATTGACCACGGGCACCATCATAATTAAAAAAGTAATCAACCATTCCTTGACCGACATGACCCGCTCATTTTCAGGCACGCTCACTTGCATTTGCTGTTGATGTTGCTGCTGTTCCAATTGGAAACCTCCCTGTTCTGTCATGATCAAACGTTCTCTACCCGCAGCGTGCGAATCAGCGCATGGGCCAAAGGCTGCCACACGAGCACTTCCTCAGACTCAAAATGAAAACTCCCGAGAAGTGCCCGCCCGTTTACTGATGTCGCGAACAAGATTTGATAGTAGGTTTTGTCCTCGACCGGGATAATGAATTCGCTGCAGGCAACTCTGCATCCATTCAGCTCGATCAGCTCATGATGTACAACCTGCAAGCCTGCCTGCGCCTTTTTGACTTGTGCTGTCATCGCCTGCACAAACGTTTCCACGCCGCTCATCGGCAACGGATGTGCCATATGATTCATGCCAAGCATGACCGCGCTCTCTTCCTCTTTATAGGAAATCTGCTCGTGCTGAGAATTCCCTGCGCTATTTGACCCGCGTCCCCTCGGTATGAACTGCATCGATCGGGGCAGCTGAATGCCAAGCTGCCCGTCAAAGAGGATATTCTCCGCGAATTCGAACCTGCGTCCTTCGTACTCCAGGCAGCCTTTTCGCACGCCATCCAGACACTCGGCAAGCGTCAATTTCACCTGCTGTTCTTCCATTTCAGCGAGTTGACGCCGTGCCTGGATACTGTTCCATACATCCAAAATCTTTTCATCCCAGTAGATCGTCATAGCTCCCTCCGCAGTGCCTGCTCTACTTTTTGCAAAACAAATCCGTTCAAGCTTCTGCGAAGGAAGCTTTCCGCAGCATCCAGACTCACCACGATATACGGCTCCAAGATCCCTTGAACTTTAAAGAAATGATGTGCCTTTATCTTATCGGTATCTAATACAAGTCTCTTTACCGTTCCATTCAAATGAAACGCAGTCTCCATGGAAAGGCAATCTACAGCAGGTACTTGCATGACCCAGTAGACGTTTCGCAGGTTGGTTTCACTGTCAATCAAATCGACGCGCTTCCATTGTACGCTCGGATTGTATTTGGCAGTAATGGTTTTCATCCGCTCCGAAATCATCGGCAGTGGCTTTTCCAACCAATCTGTGTAGGCGTGGGTACCATCCGCGTTGACCTCAAGAACGGATATCGGCGGGAGTTGCTCGAAGGTGTTTTCCTTTTGCAGCCCCAGACCCGCTGGTACAACCTTTTGAGCGATTCGACTGTCATCTGCTAGCAAATAATAATCGCGCATGTCATCCCGCCTCCTTTATTCCGTTTTCCACTCAATCTGCTGCATCTGTGCTTCACTCAATGCAAAACGCCCACGATCCTTTTCGAAAAAAACGGTATTTTGCATATTCGCTCCATGAAAATTCGCATGATACAGACGAGAATGGCGAAAATCCGCTCCTTGCAAATCAGCATAGGCAAATTGGACACCGAGTAAGCCCGGTACACGATGCAGCTCGTCCGCACTGACTCCTTGTCCTTCGGCATAAGAGAAGATGGCTCCACTCAAGTCAGCATGACGAAAATCGGCATCACAAAGAAGCGAATGACTGAAATCTGTGCGTTGAAGCTTGCTCTTTACCCATCTTGTTCCGAATAGGACACACTCACGGAACTGACTGTCTGCAAAATTACTGCCGCTAAAATCGCAATAGCGCAAATCTAATGCTTCTACCATGCTTCGCGGCAAATCCATGTAGGCGAATGTTTCATGGGTGCAAAACGTTCCTTTCGGTTGCCCAAGCAAGCTTCTACTCTCCTTCTCCTCCCGCTTGTTCCGCTCATCTACGTACACCACTTCACTGATGTCTTTGAATTCCCCCACTCGTATGTACAGACGATCTGCTTTCCTAATCTGTTGGTACTCAGGCAGCTTAATGAGCTCCGGAATCGCTACTCGGGCAAGCGCTGTGACAAACTGACCGAATAGCTCCATTTCCTTTAGCACCATATACTCCACATCAGCAGCGTGTATGATCCCCATGTACATTTTTCGGCGTTCGTCCAGTAGCGAAATGAGCTTGGAAGCCTCTTGCAAAGCCCATGCAGAATTGTAACGTGCATAGCATTCCACTGGCTCCCAGTACCATTGCTCCGTATAAGCCTCTATCAAAAGTGTGTACGTGCCATCCAATACGGTTGTCCGCAGCAATGAGTAGTGAATAAAACCGACAGGGGGTAGCTCCTCGTTGCTCTGCATGAACTCAATATGCAGAAGCATTTGCCGAAAAGACTCCACGAACTCCCGGACGAGCTGTTCCTTGTTTTGCTGGAAATAGCGCTCGGTTGCGGCTATGCTTTCAGCCAGTGCTGGCCGGAAGGTGTTATCGTTCAAATGCTGGAGCGCTTCCTCTTTCTTCATCGATGCAAGTGCCCCCTAGTTCATCTTGATTTCCGAACCTTTCAGCTCGATCTTGTCTTCCAGTTTGATCGTATTTCCTTTTCCACTCAGCTCTATTTTATCGGCACTAATATGAAGAGAAGCAGCTGATAGCTTCATGTCCTTATCCGCCGTTATATTCACGTTCTGGCTACTCTTGATATCGATTCCACTCGTATCACTAATCGTGATCGACATATCTCCTGTCGTGATCACAATTTTATCAGGAGCCAGCACGATTTCCTTGCCATATTTGGTACGAAACGTCTTTACAGCAGGGTCCTTCATCCGGTCTCCACCACCACCTCCACCTGCATTGCTTTTCGGTGTGGCTTTCTTTTTGGGAGATGGCTTGTCATCGTCTGGGATTTCCTTGAGAACAGAGCTGATCGCGATACCGTCCTCTTCTTTTTTGCTCGGGAAATAAATCCGAATCTGGTCGTTCAGCTCTGGCATGACGTACCATCCGGTTTGATCCTCGGAGGCATAAATGGTGGAGTAAGGGAACCAGTATGCCGTACTCTGATCCTGCTGATCATCCATGTCCAGCTTGGCCCGCACATTGTCCTTCTGGACTTGCAGCACCCGGCCTTGGATGGACGCCCCGATGATCGCATGGTTATACTGTTTTTTACGCGCCAGACCTAGCCGCGGATAAAGCTTGTATGTGTGCGTGACAATGCCTCCCTTCATCTCTGTGACCGCTTCTCCGACGACAAGTGGTCTGGATTTGAAATTCACCTCATTGCCTACCTCCAGCACTCGTTCGCTTTGCACTTCATACACGGTATAGTCCTGGTCATCGATTCCCGGAACCTTGTTCTCCGCATCACTCTGATAATCCCCGACACGCTTGTGCACCGTATAATGACTAACGGCCAGCTTTCCTTTATCTTGACCTTTTGGCAAACCGAAATAAAACTTGGGAATGTCAAAAGCCGTTGTCGGGATCAAACCTGTATAAAAACGCGATGCCATCCTCTTCAGAAACTGCCAATCGGTTTCCT
This sequence comes from Brevibacillus brevis, assembly GCF_022026395.1. Classification (NCBI taxonomy): domain Bacteria; kingdom Bacillati; phylum Bacillota; class Bacilli; order Caryophanales; family Paenibacillaceae; genus Brevibacillus; species Brevibacillus brevis. The sequence continues at coordinate 4,579,785 of NZ_CP041767.1, forward strand.
CATACTGCATCACAAAAGTATTCAAAGCTTTGCCGTTCGTAACTGAGTCAATAAAGTCAGCTTTTCCGTACCCGGACAGCACCGTTTTCACGAGCCCCGCATAAGTCATCGCCGGGTTTTGAAACGAACGCTTTCTCGTTTTGACATCCAACAAATACGTATGAGAAATAGCCTCCAGCGACAAGTAATAAATATCGCGAACCGCTTTGACATGGACGCGCAAAACGATGCCCTGGAACCATGTTTTCGGCTTGCCCGATTCATCAGCCAGTGCCACGCTGATCAGTGTTTGCGCATTTGTCTGGTTCACGTAGCTATCTTTTCGCTCTTCAGAAATGATCCCCGTGAGTGTCAGTCGTGCATGCTCGTTCATCTTTTTCACGACTTTCATCGTTTGCAAATGCGTAAACTCATAGGGCGAAACTTGTATATCTCCATAAGTGAGTGTTCGATTGCTCATGGTATCCCCTCCCTGCCAGATGAATCCCCCTCCTCCGATGCTCCTAGGGAAATGGATTCACCTTTCCAAATAAGACCATTATTTTACATACAATCTTACAATCGGTATTATTTGGGATTTTTTGAATGGGTCGTTAGTCCTGAATGATATGATTTTGAGGCAAGGAGAGGGGCTTTGTACCTTTAATATCCCTTAAAATCGTCGCAGACCCTTGAATTCGTTTCCTATTTATTCATAACGGCTTCCTGCAATTAAAATGGTAGCAAACAAATTCCAATCTACACCTTCAAGATCAGCTAACATATTATCACAATCCTCAATCCATGATTCCATCCCACTTAGGAACTCTTCAAGGGACATATTCGCCCACTCTTTTTTATTTTGCTGATAATCCTTAATCAAATGAGAAATGAATTGAACCATATCCTCTCTACTCTCAACCGTACTCGCTCTCTCAAGAATATCCATGTGAAACTCCTCCCACTCCATGTCTTTATCTTCCATTTTATTATAGATGTTTTAACGGAGCTTGAAGAATTGGGGAATGAAAAAAGCCCGCTGGTGTGCAACGGACTTTCTGTCTCTTATGTGAGGGGGAACATCTGTCTAGTCAATAACAGGATTCGGGCTGTCACTATTCTCGTAGACGTTCCTTATTGAATAATCTCGGAAATTGCTTGCTTTTGCTCCAAAATCTCGCTTTGTACCTGTATCAGTTCTTTCAACAAATTAGCAGCCTCTTTCAAGGATGTCGCTGCTGGCTCCTTGTCACCAGCCTTGAATGCTTCTTTTGCTTCTTTCACTGTGTTTTTCTCATTTGCTTTCAATTCTTTTGCTTGCTCTTTGTTCTCTTTCTTTTCAGTGCGGATTGGCTTCAATTGTTGATTCATCTCTTTGAAGGACGCTTTTTTCTCTTTTACCTGGGTCAACTCTGTTTGGATATGCGCCAGTTTTTCTTCGATGGCGGTGTGGTTTGCGGCGATTTCTGCCTTGATGCTCGCTACCTTTTCTTTATTCTTTGCTTTCTTCGCTTCTTTCAATTCAGCAGACAGCGCCTTGTTCTCTTCGCGGAGTGGCTTTGTCTCTGCCAGCGCGCTTTTCACGGTTTCACGTACTTCTGGCGTCACATCGCCCCAAAGAATGTCCCATGCTTGTTTGTTAGTCTGGGTTTGAGCCTCTAGTTTATCTTGGAGAGCTTTTTGCTCTACTTGCAGTGCTTTTAGCGCTTGAACTTCAGGCAGGCTGCTCCACCCTGCTCCTTTTCCTTCTTTCTCCGCCGCAAAAGCTCCTACCGCACTCGTTGCCAACAAGCACGCTGCGACTACAGATACGGAAAGCATTTTTTTCATGTGTGAACACTCCCTGTCTCCTATTGTTTCTTGCAAATAAATCGTACCGTATGGGCGCCGGGAATGTACGGGATAACCTCGTGAAAAGTAAGGGGAAAGTGTGGGATTTGGGGAAAACGCAAAAAGCCCAGGGAAGGCCTGGGCGGGTCTGGATTGTTACTCAGAGAAAGCTATTTGATATAACTGTTCTTGGTGTTATCTAGTTTCACTTCCAGAATTCCTGCTATCATTTAGAGTACAACATTCTCGTCTATCATGATTCCACTCTTCATACAAAAGGTTAAATAGCAACATCCTGGAAGCCTACTTCCGTTACTTCTTCATTTAGAAGGCGAAGTCCTAAACCATTTTCTTCGACCCAAGTGTAATCGAAGAGTAATCCGATATCTCGCCCTTCAAAAATATCGCCATAGGGAACAACAATTACAAGCAAAACGACCCTTTCTAATAGTTGGTCTTGTGTTTCAATTAGGGGATAATCTTCCTAGTATTCAATATCATACCCGAGCTCATGCCGCTTTTGCATGTAGTAGTCGAGGATCGCTTGCAAAACACTCTGTTGTATGTGCTCCCAATTTTGCATGAGTGATTGATAAGCCATGTATTGTTCTTCATCAAATTTACCGCCTTCCTCACCCTTCACCGTGAGTGCTATCTCGGTTTCTTTCCCGCAAAAATGAATGGTCATGTGCTTTGACCAGACAAGAAAGTATGAAAGTTCACCAAAAACCGAATCATTTATGATCATGACACACTCTCCTTCCCTGCTGTTTTTCCTCATCATGAATTTCAGTGTAATACCGTACCTATTTGGTTTGAGTAATCCTCAAGCTCTTCTTATGTACCCAATCTCTTCTAGCACTTTGTACCATTCATCATCTTTAGAGCCAATGGTACCTATACTCCCTCCAGATTCAACTAACTTCAGCCCAATCTCGCTATATTGTTCCCCTAAAAGATAGTTTTCTAAAAAGTTAAGGAAGTCTCCATATGATTCCAAAACATAATTTTGATCGAGTGGATCTCCTAATAAACAAGCTACTTGACCATCTGCCTTATTAATAAATAGAGGGTATCTTTCAATTTTTCCTATACACATCCAATCACCGTCAAAGCTTTGCATGTCCTCTGCATAGAACTGAATAGTGTTAACTCTCCCTTGACCAAATATAATAATAACTCCTCCATTTACTATCTCATATGTATTTGTAATCACGTAGTAATCTTTCAAAATACTACAATCGGTATTTGTGAATTGTTTTGAAGTGGCACTTTTAACAATTTCAGCAAAGCTCAGATTGAATGGGTCATCACTTAATATCTCAGCAAGTTCATCGATTTTTTCGATTAACAATTCGGTCATAATTTTCACCTTTCATCAAGGTTCGATATTTCCTCTCAAAACTATAAAATAGCCCTCATTTTAGAAAAGGAATATCTAATCCTAATCCCATTCATTAAGTGGAAATTTTAGTAACTCATTACTGCATTTTGGGCATTTTTGTTTCGAAAAATCCCTTGTCCAAATCCTACAATAGATACACCTTTTGCCGTATAATTCCGGGTGTTGTTTATTTTCCTCATCCGCTTCTGGTTCGAGTATAGCAAATACTTTTTGTCTGGTTTTTTCGTATAAATGACTAACTTCAGGAGAAATATCATACGAATCAGTTGTTGGTTCCCATTCACACCCCTCTATTATTTGTACTGGTCTATCCAGATCTTCTTCTAATCTATCAAAGGATGTTCTAGGCCATTCATCAGTGTGAAATATTTCTTTCTCAATATTGTACCAATCTTCCCAACTAGATATTTTTTCTAAATCACTATTTAATTTATTTGTATCAATATTAATATTGAACATTTTATTCACCTACCTTGGTGTTGGTGGTTTCTTAGTTTTTTCAAATACATACTACGCTTCGGTCCTACAATTTCCTCTAGTTCCACAAGAACCTGGGTCAGGTTAGCGTTTTTTTGGTCGACCACATACCGTGTCCGCCTTCCGCCCCAAGTCCTCGAAGTGCGCACGCATTTGGCATCATAGGTGTCTCACTTCCCCTATCAATGCCCAATTGCCTATCAGTTGTACACAAACCTATGGCTGGAAGATACAAAAAAGGCTTATTCCAACTTAGTTAAAAAATTGGGATGGGCCTTTAATAATAAATTTTCGAAAACATGCTAGAAACAACTCTAACTAGCTAGCTAGTAACACCATTTTTTTCACAAATTATGTGTGATCAATGTGAACTCTATGTTGTCCGCATTTCAGACACTGAAACAAATATATTCCTGAATCATCACTTACTTGATCCAAAGTATCGACGCCATAATTTCTCTTAAGTGTTAATAATTCTTCATCTCGTAAATCAATCTTCATCGCTGATAGCTCACTTTTATTCACGTATCCAATAAAAGCACAAAATTCATCGCAGTGGCTTAGCCATTGTGGTTCCTGCCATGAAATGTAACCAGGGGTACGAAAGAGTAGCTCCTCTAGTTTATCATCTTCAAACTGTTCGACCTCATCGTATCCTATAAAATACATATACTCATTGGATTCGTCATCATAAGTCACAGACAACAACTTATCCTTATATTCCACGGCTGCCTGTAAGACACCATTATGTTGCTTAGTAGCAGTTCCTTCATAAATGCACCATGGGCAAACATTTTCAACTTCGTCTATTGAATAAAATGGTCCCATGTATATATATTCCGTTTCTTTATTACAAATACTGCATTTTTGTGCACGGACATTTTTGAATATTCCAATATCTTATGCACTTGGCTGATACTTAAATATTGGTAGGTTATTCATATAAAATACTCCTCCTAATTAGAAAAAACATATTTAGTATTCGATAAAGTACTAACGAGTATGAAATAGCCTTGCTAAGGTTAAAACCTTAACAAGGCTATATTAACTAACTATAACTTTTTTCCTAATCATCCATTCATAAGTATCAAGTTATCACTTTTTCTCTACCTATATAATCAAGAAATCCTCCTCAACATTCTCGTATTTTTCAAGTGATAGATTCACTAAAAATTCACTAAAGGACACAGCTATTTCTGGGAGACATTGTTCGATTAGAGAATAGGACAAAATAATAGGTTCATCATCGGCATAATTCTCGGCAACACCATCTGGCACAATTACGCACTCTACCAAATCTAAATCTTCATTATAAGAACAAAAAGCTTGATCTGCTATTACTACTCGCGGCTCATTATTATTCTCGGTATTTAAGTCGAGACATATAGCATGTCCTCCTATTGTAGTTGCAATTGTTAGAAGGCCAAATTTAATTAGATACATACTAGGTGATGCAGATGCGTTTTCTACTTTTAAAGATTCTAACGCTAATAGCCTTATTCCACCACTTAATGTGGGCAGATTATGAGGTTCATACTTACGGTAAAACTCAATCACTGTGTTATTTACTGTATAGTTTTTTAGCTCTTCTAGCGCATCTTGTTCGTAAAACATAGATGATTCACTATACGTTCCATATAGATCCATTAAGTAATTCAAATCCGCTAAATTGGCTTCCCTAAAAGCTCCTTTTACTTCATTAGAGTCCATTCCGTCTCTTATAAAATTCCTCTGGAAATTTGTAATAACCTGGATAAAGTCCATAAATATACTCCCTCCATCAACTATTCTTTGCCAAAAACACTACAATTCCGAATGTAAAGTCTGCTAATATCGAATACCTTTTGGTTTTACATAGGCTGTATAAATTGCTTTTGCCCAATCACCCTGTCCCATTTTCTCGTAGACGTTTCGATGGGCTTGCCAAACTTGTTCAGCGGTAGAATTTTTAATAGCCGCTCTTTCTGTTAATGAGCCTGTAATTTTTTTCAGTTCTTTTTGAATCGCATCATTAATATTTTTTCCAGCACCTACCAGTTTAGCTCCCCCCGATCCCCTATGGTGTAGAGGTGTAAGCGGAACTGAAATAATCTCACCTTTTGAAAGTCCGAATTTGTTTGCAAATTGTTTCGATAATAGGTGGTGTGCCTCAAATCCCATATTTTTCCCTGTCAAACCTGCTCCTTTAAGTCTAGCGTGTAGCTCATCATAAGAATAGTATGTCGCTGGATTACTACGTGCGTTTCCTTTACCTAATAAACTAAATTTTGAAGATGCTCTAGCCGCCTTACTCGCCGCAATATTATCCAGAACTCGCTGCCTATCTTCACACTTCATCAACCCCAACGGATCAATGAACCCAATCGGATCCCCATTCACATAAGCAAACCGGTTAAACGTCTGCCCGTCCGTCATGTCCCCTTGGAGCACATCTCGATTCAGGAACCGCTTCAATCCCGGATGGTAATACCGCGCCCGCATGTAGTACAACCCATTCGGATCGGTCATGACTCCATCTCGGCCGTTATAGCAAAACGGCTGTTTTGTCCTGCCCTCATGTGCTTCCAGCTCACCATACAAACCGTAGGTATAACGGTCTGTGACTCGACCATGCTCGTCGGTCAACAGGGTCGTGCTTCCGCGCGTATCCGCGTGATAGGACAAATAATCGCCTTGCGCATCCTCACGACCAATGAGGCCCAGTCCATATACATAATACGCTCTGGCGGTTCCACTTTCCTCCAGCTCCATAAGAACCTGAGTCAAATCGGCGTTTTGGTCAACCACATAACGTGTCGTCTTACCATTCCATGTCATGGAGGTGCGCACGTATTCGGCATCATAGGTGTAGCGAGCTTGTCCGGCACGGACGAGACGATTGCGTGCATCATACGCATACGGTTCTGGCTGAAGCTTGCCCGGTAGTAACAGAAGGTTGCCGTCCTCGTCGTACTGAACAGGTTGACCATCTACCGTATCCAACCGATTGTCCTTGGCGTATGTCATCGCCGTAGCAAGACTCGAAGCTGAATCCCCAATAGCGGTAATATTCCCGCCCTGGTCATAGGTATAGAGAATCTTTCGCCCTGCCATGGCTCCGCTCGTCAGACGCCGCAGGGCATCATAGGTATACTGCTTTTCTTCCTCTTGGATGATCTGCCCGAGCTCGTTGTACACAAACCGATATTGCTGGAGCATGACGCCTTGCGCATTTTGATCCCAAAGACGCAGAAGCTGTCCGGCTGCGTCATAGTGACGCTGCTCTACCGTACCGTTTGGTCGGTCTGTACGGATGAGGCGGTAATTTTCATCGTACGTGTACCTTGTGACACGACCTGCCCAGTCTGTGACCTTGGTCAATTGACCTGCGAGATCGTAGGAATAGTGAACCTTCTTGCCATCTGGATAGACGAGCGTTGCCAGTCTGCCTCCCGCATCGTAGGTGTACTGTAGCGTATTCCCATACTGATCTGTACTAGAGACGATTCGTCCCAAAAGATCGTAGGTACGACGCTTGGTGTCTTTTCCATCTTCTTTGACACTTACCACGCGACCCTCGGCGTCGAAAGTCCTGCGAACAGTCCCCGCTTCGTCCTGCTGTTCAATGAGCTGTCCGGCTGCATCGTAGCGGTAGTGCGTTTCCTGACCGCGCGCATTGGTCTTGTCGGTCAGCCATCCGCGCTTGTCATAGCGGTAGGTCGTTCCTTCTCCGGTAGCATTGCGTTCAGCTAAAAGCAAACCACTGGCATCGTAGGAGAGCATGGTGGCATTGCCATTGGCATCCGTATAGCTCGTTAGGCGGCCTTCTGCGTCGTATTGCTGCTTGTAGACGGCTGATTCGTTTTCCAATACCTCTGTCAGTCGTGCGGCTGCATCGTAGGAGAACTTATTCTTTTGTCCAGCCGCATTTGTTGTGGTAATGACTTGATGAAGCTTGTTGAATTGGTATTGGGTTGTTCGTCCGAGTCCGTCAATATGGGCAAGAATATTGCCTGCGCCATCATAGGTAAGACCGCTCACTTTCTGTCCGGTTGCATCATAGATAGCCAGTAAACGTCCCGCTGCATCGTATTCATAGCGCTGGGTGTTCCCCAAAGGATCGGTGACAGACGTCACTCTGCCCATGGCATCGCGTTCGAGACTGGTCTTCGCTCCGGTTGGATCTACCACCCCAACGATCTGCCATTCCTTGTCATATTCATAACGAGTGACTTCACCATAGACGTTCGTGATGGATTCTACTTTTTCTGTAATCGTATATCCGATCTTCGTCGATACTCCGCTCGGCGTAGTCTCCTCTACCCGACAATCCTGTGTATCGTAGGTGAAGGAATGCATCCTTCCAAGAGGATCTATGACACCAACAAGATTATCATTGGCATCGAATACCTGACGCAGCGCCCCCCCAAAAGCATCTGTAAAGGTTGTCATCCTACCTGTAGGGTCGAAGCCAACACGGAAGATACGCCCTTCTGGGTCTTGAGCGGAAACAAGCATTCCCTGTCCATCGTAATGATAAGTAGTTTTTGCTCCCGTAAAATCAATATAAGTGCTTCTTTGCCCGTGCTCGTTATACCCGATGGAAGAGGTGCAGCCATCTGGTCGAGTAATACTGACCAGCCGCTCGTGTTCATCATAGGCGTAGGTCGTGACTCCGCCTTCCGCGTCTTCTTCTGCTACCATGAGGTCATTTTCGTTGTACGTATAGGTCGTTGTATTGCCAAGAGGATCTGTCTCTTTTACCAGATTCCCGCGATGGTCATACGTGTAAGTGGTTGTTTCGCCCGCTCCGTTTGTTTCAGAAGTCGTTTGTCCCCACTCATTATAGGAGTATTTGGTGACCGTTCCATCCTTCTCGGTTTTCTCCAGCAATTGGCCATTGTCGTCATGGACCATAACCTCGACATGCCCATTTCCGTCTGTGAAGGTCGTGACCATCATGTCCGGGCGGCTCTCGGTATCATAGTGAATATAACCTGGGATGCCTGCCGCGTCTGTTTGGCAGATGATGCGTCCTTCCTCGTCAAACGTATTCGTATAGACGATGACGCCATCGGATGCCAGAGATTCCAGTTGGTCATTTCCTGTATAGGACAAGTCAGTGACAACACCATTGGGATTGGTGTAGCGAGTCATCCTGCGGTCGGCATCATACGAAAAGCGAAGGGAACGAGTCCCATCGGACAATGCTGACACCAAGCCATCCGCCCCATATTCCAGTGAAAACGCTCGACGACTCCGTTCTTCTGTCAAGCGATTCAGCCTGCCATGCTGGTCATAGCTAAAGAGCAGCGACATCCCGGCAGCTACCGTATGGCGAAGTGCTTGTCCATTTCTGGCAAAATCGTACGTCTCTCTCGTTTCCTTGACCCACAGCGTATAGCCGTCTTGTCTTTCCCGCAGTTCGTCAAAAAAGACGTCCGCATCACTGGACCGGTATAAGCCGTCCTGAACACGAGTAAAGGTATTGGCGCGGCCAGCATTCCACCAAACCGTAATTTCTTCGCGTGTCTCATCCAAGAATTCCAGACGCATTTCGTAATTGTGTGTCCATGCTTTTCCCAGTGCTCCCTCTTGCAAAAGCAGGGAGTTGTAATGCAGCTCAAACGTCCACGTCTCGGCTCCATACAGCTTGAGGGCAGGATGAACGATAAATTGCGCTCCGGTGCCTCCGTGGATAGGGTCTCGAAGGCAACTTTTCAGCTTCGCTTTTTTGATGTTCCGCTTTTTCAGCCTATCAGTGTTCTTATAAGTCACACGAACTTTTTTACGGCGCCCGGCAATTCCCGTTACGGTTGAGAAGACACCATCCGTCGCATAATCTAATACCTCAGATCCCGCCTCTTTTAGCACTTCCTTCACAATAGGTTTCTGCATGAACTTGCCGACCATGCTCTTCTTCAGCTTCTGCACAGCGGCAAGCTTGTCCATACTCTCCTGAATGTTCCGCGCAGCAGTAATGACCTTGCCTTTCACTGCGCTTGCTGCATTGGCCGTCGCCTTTACCGCTTTAGATACACCCAGTACTTTGTCTGCTGCCTTTACCGCTTTCGTTGCCTTGGTCATCGCTTTTGTTGCCTTCACTGCTTTCGTCGTCAGCTTTGCCGCAGTCACTGCCGTACCCGCACCTGGAATCGCAGCTGCAAGGGACATAGCGGCACCCGCATAATCGCCACGCGCGACAGATATCCCCGCATTGACGACGTCTGCTACTTCCCCGATGACAGGGATCATCCCCACGATATCGAGTCCAAGCTGTAAGCTATCGAGGAAGCCCCATCCAGAATCCTCTTCCTCCTGCTCCTCTTCAACGACTTCCTCTTCTTCCTCCTCCTGCGGCAAATCCTCCACAACCACAGGCGCCTTCGTCAGCCCAACCATCTCAATCTTCGGTGCTTGAAGATCCACTTCCCCGTCCAAAATCATGCTGCTGGTGCTGCACATGAGGTAGATCGCTTCTTTGGCCTTAATCTCAACCTTGGTGTCTGACGTAATCTCCATATCCTTTTCCGAGGAAAATACGATCGGATGCATGCTGTGAATCTCGATACCGTCCTCTTCATGCAGCTTGATAAAAATATTGCCTTCCTTGCTCTCCTTTGCAGTAAGAACGAGCTCCTTGCCGCCCATCATCAGCTCTTTGCCAAAGTTGGTTCCCCAGTACTTGATGCCGGGATTGCCCGTCTTCGCCGTGCTGCCTCCACCTTTTCGCACGGAGCTGACTGCCATGGCGCCTTCTTCATCTGGTGTGGAGAAGTACAGCTTGACGGAGTCACCCATTTGCGGCATGCAGTGAAAGCCGCTGTTGCCCTCTGCCGAATAGACCGTAGCATACGGGAACCAACTCGCCTCTGCCTTGGGCTGCTTCGGATCGATGTCGAGGTGGATTTTGACGGTGTCCTTCTGGATGTCGATGATCTTGCCTTCCAGAGCAGCGCCGCATATGTCATCGTTGCGGATAGGGTTTTGACGAATGCCTGCTTCGGGCATGAGCTGATAGGTGTGAATGAGAAGGGCATGGTCGATCCTTGTTGTTGATCCCGCGACGACCAGCTCTTTGCCTTGGTAGTTCACGCGGTCTCCGAGTTGGAGGACCTGTCCGCTTTCTACTTCATAGGTGAGAAAATCGTTTTCCGACATACCTGCCGCGTAGCCGTTTTCTGTCGTTTCCATATAGGGAGACAGCCTTTTGCTAATGGTGTAGCTGGCGTCTGTCAGTTGAGCAGTACGTCCCTCGGGCAAGCCGAACCAGAACTTGGGCGTATCTGCCACTGCCTCAGCGACGAGAATGGAACCAAAGCGAGAGGCCAATCGCTTTAAAAACTGCCAATCTGTCTCCTGATACTGGATGGCAATGGTCCCAAGCGGCGCTCCGTTCGAAGCATGGTCCAAATAATCCGAGCCGGGATAGTCCTTCGTGATTTCATCCAGCAGACTGACATACGTCATTTGTTTATGCTGAAAAGAGCGCATCTTGCGCTGTCCGTCCATTCGCTGCGTGTGCGAGACCGCTTCGAGCTCCAAATGGTACACGCCGTGAACAAAGTTGACACTGACGGAATCCACGAGTCCTTTGAACAGCGTCTTTGTAAGCGAACCGTTTTCCACCAAATTTAGCGCGACTGTATCCTCACTCGTCGCCATCTCAATGTAGCGGTCGCTTTTTTCCTCCGGGATGATACCGGTGACGAACAGTCTCGCGTGCTCATTGACTTTCTTCACGATTCTGACATCTTGTAGGCTTTGGATTTCAAAGGGTGAGACCAACTGAATATTCTCGTATCCAGCCAGCTTCTCTGTCGTATTCATACAATCCCCCTCACTATTGCTCCTGTCCGTCGTCTTCGATGCGTATGCAGCCTCCATATATGCACATGTTCGTGCTGGTGTTTAACAGGGCGGGATGGTTTTCCACGAGTACATCTGCTTTGCCATCGATCCAGGGCATGGTGACTACAGGAACGCATGGCATCGGCTTGAGTACGCCGTTGTTGGCAGCAGTAGCAGCCGCAACGGTTGGATTTTTCTCACATTTGCATTTGCCAAACGGCATGATATTTACTTGCGGCATATAGTCATTCACGTTCATCTGTGCCTGGTTGCGAATGTACACACCATGACTAAACGGCGTTTTCAGCTTGTTCTTCTGGCTCCCGTAATCGCACGAGAGAATCGCTCCTGCCACAACGTAGCTTTTCTTCGGAGCGGACGACGGTACAACATCAACATCTTCAATCATGGGCATGACTCATTCTCCTCCCTGCTTGCTCTGTTTTTTTCAAGCGGATACCGAAAAAGTCCCTGCGCAGCAAAGCTTCCGCCAGCCGCAAATCGATGATGATATACGGTTCACGAATCCCTTCGATTTGAAAAATCGTATGACGCCCAATTTTTTCTGGATCGAGAACCAGCCTTTTGAGTGAGCCGTCCCTGTGAAACTCGCTTTGCTCGGACAGACAGTTCACGCGAGGCAGGATCATCAGCCAGTACAAATCCTGCTTGATCCGCTCCCTGTCTACCAGCACGACGGATTTGACGAACAGCTTCGGTGCGAACTTGTGGATGATTGTCTTTAAGCGGTTGGAATAGAGCGGGATGGGTCTGTCGAGAAAATCCAGGTAGTCGTTCTCTTTCTTTTGCTTGATGTCGAACTGGATGACGGCCTCGTCTAACTCGTCCTGATAGTCTGGGGTGAGCCACTCCTGCCGGATGACGTCAAAAACGCCCGTTGGCTCTACTGCACTCGCGATTCGCTCGTCCTGTGACAAGATGAAATAATTCATACCTGACTCCCCTCTCGCCAAATGACATGTCGCTCCTGAAGCTCATCCAACAGAATGGACTCCCTGGCCTCCTCCGAGAATACGGCTCTCTCCAAAAGCGCGCCGCTAAAATTCGCGCCGGTCAAAATCGCATCTGTAAAGTCTGCGCCGCGCAGGTCGGCTCCGGTAAAATCAGTCCCGGTCAAGTCCGCCCCGACGAACAAGACGCCATCAAATCCGGGCATCTCCCACGCATCTGGCTCCAAAAGACCCCTTGGCCCGGAGGCTTCACGAAAGCTCGCGCCTAACAGATTTGCTCCAGTAAAATCCGCTCCATGAATGAGACTTTCTCCGAAATCAACCGCTTTTAGCTGGGCACGATGCCATCTCGTTCCGACCAAAACACTTTCGCGAAGGGTCGCTTTCGTTAGCTGACTGTCAGAGAGGTCCGAATAACGAAGATCAAGACCATCGAATTGTCCTTGTCCCAAATCGAGGCCAGCCAAAACCTTGTAGCCGTATTCCAGCTCTTGCTTTTCTTCCAGCCAAGTACGGATCATCCCGGAATCTTTGTGGCGAGTGTCCAGACAGTACACGATCTCGCTTTGATCGAGATATTCTCCGACACGCACCTCCAGCTCCGGCTCCTTGTCCACCTGTTGAAAGACTTCCAGCTGAACAGCCTGCACCATGGCATAACGGATTAAGTGAACGACATATTGATGAAACTTCTCTGCTTCCACGAGCTTGATCCGTTCGATATCGGGAAGTCTTACGTGTCCGGCATACGCTCTGGCAGCCTCGTTCCATTCGTCTACAAGCCGATCCAAAAAGTGGAATGCCCATCTCGCATCATAGCTGGTTTGACACTCTACCGGATCGAAAAACCAACTGCTGTCCGTAGCTTCCAGCAAATAATGACTGCTTCCAAGAAGAAGCTCCGTCCGCAGCATGGAATAGGTCAAGTGCGCCAGCTTGCGTTTTTCCCCTCGCTCCTGCATGTCAACGACTCGTCGGCAAATCTCTTCAAATGAACGGAGAAATTCTTTTGCAAGCCTCTCTTTATTCGCCTGATAGTAAGCATCCAAGGCATGCAGGCTGGCAATGGTTCTCTTCGGCACCTCGTGCTCCTTGAAATGCTGCAAGGCTTCCTCTCTCTCCATGCCAATCCCCCCTTCTTCTCACCTTTTTGCATACACCAAACACACGGTTACCCGCGTGGCAACCATGTGTGTCAATTGGTTTTGAGCTCCTGCCCGACGATGCTTGTATTTCCGTCCATTTTGATGTTGCTCTCTTTGCAGGTGAGACTGATCTCCTCTTTCGCAGAGATAATCACCTTCGTGGCAGAGTCCATCAGGATGTCCTTTTCGGAGACAACCTTGATATTTTTCTTGCTGAAAATCTGGATGCCGTCCGCGTCGGTCATGCGTATGAGGATTTCCCCATCCTTTGCGCTAAGCAATACCTCCGACGGGCTGAACATCAGTTCTTTCCCGTTGGCCGTACGGAAGTATTTGATATCGGGATTCCCGAGCTTGTTCGTTTCGCCCTCGTCTGAATTTTTCCGGACAGAGCTAATCGCAATCCCGTCACTCTCCTTGTTGCTCGGAAAATAGACACGGACGTAGTCATCGAGCTCCGGCATGCAATACCAACCGCTATTTCCTTCGGCCGTATAAACCGAGGAATACGGGAACCAGTGCGCTTCGCTTTTGCTCTGGCTCTCATCAATATCGAGATGGATTTTGACGTTGTCTTTTGAGACCTCAATGACTTTCCCCTGCACCGATGCCCCTACGATGAGCGAATTGTGGAGCGGCTTTTGGCTCATTCCTTTTTTGGACGCGAGTAAATACTTGTGCTTGAGCAAGCCTTTCTTCATCTCGGTATGGGCCTCATACACATATAGGCTCTTCCCTTTGAAATCCACACCGTTGCCCAAATCGAGCACGCGATCCGTCTCTACCTCGTAAAAGATGTAGTCATTTTCATCCACGCCCTTGACCCCGTTTTCCGAGGAATGGCGGAATTCATTCAAATTTTTGCGCACCCGGTAGTGAAAATCGTCGAGCTTACCCTTTGAAGCACCCTCTGGCACACCAAAGCTGAACTTCGGCTTTTCAAAAACGGATGCTGGCATCAGTCCAGTCTGAAAACGCGAAGCCAGCCGCTTGAGAAATTGCCAATCTGTCTCCTGATACTGCATGGTAAAGGAGCCCAGCTTCCCGCCATTGGAGGCCATGTCCATAATGTCCATGCCTGGGTATTCTCCTGCGATTGTTTTCAAAAGGGCACCGTAGGTCATGGCTTTGTTTTGAAACGAACGGCTCTTGCGCTTCACGTCCAAATTGTACGTAGGCGAGACAGCTTCGACGTACAAATAATACACGTCTCGTACGGCCTTGATGCCTATCTCCAGAACGATCCCCGCAAAAAGCGGCGTGGCGTTGCCGTCGTTATCCACCTGACTGATTTCGATCGGGGTCTGTGCTTCTGTCATTTCTACATAGCTGTCCTTCAATTCTTCTGGTACGATCCCCGTAAATGTCAGGCGAGCGTGCTCATTGATCTTTTTCGTAATCGTCAGTTCTACCAGATGCGTCAATTGATAAGGAGAAATTTGCAAATTGTTGTAGGCAATGACAGGAAGACTCATATTTTCCCTTCTCCCTTCCCATTTTCATCCGAATTGGTGGATACGAGCGACAAGGAATCCATGATTCCCCAGCCTACTGGCTTCCAATCTGTCAGCTCCTGCTCCGTGCAATTGAACGTGCAGAGAAGAGCGCGTCCCTGTAGCGAGACAAAGCTGATCAGGTTGTAAATGTCTGTATCCAATGCGGGTGCAACAAATTCGAAAAATCCGAAGCTGGTCCCGGCAATCTCTCGTATTCCTTCCTCCTGCCAACGAGCGAGCGGCTGTGTTCTCCGCAAAACCTGCTTCATGACATCCATGAAGGCTTTCAGCTGCGCAGGAGAATCCGTCAGCTTGCTCTCGGTATAGGTAAAAGCCAGGTTAATCGACGCTGTTTCATTTGTAAAAATCAGGGAAGGCCTACGTTCCGAGGGATACTTCAGAGCTGCTACTTCTGGACTCATGATGGAAAATGTCTTCGGGAGTCGAATCTGTACGAGATCGTCGAGGACGTGTTTGTCCTCCATGGGGATTCTCTCTTCACCGACTGTAATGAATGATTTGTTCACCACATCCAGTCGATTTTTGCCCTTTGGACCAAAACGTATTGCTGCTGGCTGTGCATCCTCACCGGAAAGCTCATTCAACATGCCGATAATGCTTTCATCCATGCGCGCCATTTCCATTCACCATCCTCTCGTTAATCAACAATAACCCGCTGACGCCCGCCTGTTTTCCACTCCGTTTTTGAGGACCTTCCGCCGCTCTTGGCGTCATCCAATATACGTGCGAGGTATTTGAGAATCTGCAGGTTCGTGTACTCGCGGTAACCCGTCCCAAGTCTATTGCCTATATAATGAAGAATGAGCCCCCGCTCTACTCTGTCCGCATTCAAGCACTGCATGGCAAAGGTGAGATCATACGGGTGATTGGTGACCGTTTTCAGCATTTCATTCGCAAAATACCGCAGGATGTAGGGGGCAAGTGTTGGCTCGTTTCTCCCGGCATGTTCGACATGCACGATATTCCACGTATTGAATTCGGTCGCCATATCGGATAAGTCCTGATAATCACCGCGAAGCCTTGCTCCTTGCTTGAGCTTGAAGCGCCCCAACTCCCTTTCATCAGGGCGTGACTCTAGCTCCTGATCGAGAACATACGATGTCTCGTAAACGTAATAGTCGGTCAGCGAAGTCTCCTCATGAAAGCGAATCTTGAGGACCGTCTCCATACCTGCGGCCTCATAAGAGACACGCTCTTCGCGGTCGAACAAGTAAATCCGTCCTTGATGCTTGATGATCCCTCTGCCGACAGTGAGGTGCCCTTCGCCTATCGTTACATCCATCCCGGAAATAATGCCGTCTGTATAATCCTGAAAGTATAAATCTACAAAATGCCGCGGGTAATCACGCAGATTCTCAAGCATCTCTCGCTTGAGAATTCGCCCTTTATGAAAATTGGGATAGAGATGGGAAAACACCGCTGTTCCCCCTTCCTGTTCATTTAAGCTGCCTGGTTATTTTGATCATTTCATCCCGTCAAAGAAATCCAGCTCGGACAAGTCACTCTCAAAGGCAAAGAAAACCTTTTTCCCCAAAGCAAGCTGTTCATTCAGACGAGCTACTGGCACGACATGGAATCCCCACTCACTGCCGCTTGCAAAAACGAAGTATTTCGACTCGCCATTTTGAATCGAGTCCGTCTCATCCTGCGGGATATGTGTCCCATACTTGCTCGCGATGTCCTCATACAATACGGTTTTGTATTGAGCGGGATCATCAATGTACAAATACCGCTGGCGCAGCTGTCCGTCATTTTCCTTGAGATAAAATTCAACCTCGCTCACGCCGTAAGGACGCGAGATGGAGCCATGCACGAGACTCAGCTTTTCCTGACTGTGAATGAGTACCCTCTCTTGCTTGTTATGCGTGAAGGCAGTCACGGAATACGGGACGATCGGTGCATGATTCGTAATGCTCGCTTCGATGAAACCCGCCTTTTTGGCACTTTGATAGCGCAGTGCTCCACGCAAGCAAGACAGCTTCAGGTCTGGCACCTTGCCCGCATCCTCCGACTTTTGCCGGAACTCGATACTGCGTCCAGGGACGAACTCTTTGAGCGCTTCACGGAAAACATCAATCCGGCACGACTGCCCAGTCAGCTTGATAATCGAGAAGTCAGCCAGCCTTCCCTGTTGGTAAAAATCGTCCAAAAAAACGCGCAAAATCTCGTAAATATCCGCCTTGATCAGGTGATTGATCTCTTTGGCGTTGAAAACGACATCTGGAAAATCAAACACATCCCGGAAGCGACCATCCGCCCGTATCGACAACACCCATCGCTCGACTGCCGTCAGCTTTAGATCAGGCTCTTGACGATTTTCCGTATCGGATGTGAAGCGATTGCGTAGTATGCCAGTTTGGCGGAAAAACTCTTTTTTCATGTGGTCAGCGAGGTCCCACAAAAAGTGGAAATTGTTGCGGACACGCTGATACTCGTCCCGGCTCTTGTTCTCGTACTCCTTGTAGCGAGTCGGCAAAATCGCCTCAGCTTCCCGATATCTCCCCTCGAAGCGTTCATAGATGGAGTCGACGCCGTATTCATCCACGTACCGGAATATTTCCGATCCAGGGATGTCGATGATCTGGTCGATGTCGGTCACTTGTCGCCCTTTTCCGTAATAGTCCGCGAAGACGATTTTCATAAATTGCATGATGCGATACGTAATGTTGTTGCCGCCAAAATTGGTGTCGCCATTTTCATAGGTCGTATCGATATCGATGCGATAAGAGATATGTCCGTCCTCAATCCGGAAATGGCAGGATGACAGGTCCGTCGTTCCTCCGCCGCAATCGATAACGAGTGCTTGATACGTCTCCCCGTCCAGAAAGCTGTTTTTGTCAATTTGATCCGCAATCGTATTAAACAGGACGGCCATTCCTTCATCGAGGGCGTGCTCTGATTCAATGCGATACTCCGGCAAAATCTCGGTGAACATCTCAAGAAACTGCGTTTTCAGCTTGACCGGACTTGTGATATGCAGATGACGAAAGCGGCATTTGAATTGATGCTCGGCCATTTGAATGACGTGAAGAAGGTACTGGCGCAGGATGTCGCTTCGTTTCACACTCGCGGTATTCCCTTGGCTGTCCATGACCTCCTCGATTTTGTGATAGCTGTTCACCCAGCGCTTGATACCTTGAAACACGGTCGCGTTCGTGCTGTATCCGTTCTTTTTCATGTGCCGAAGTGCTTCATAACCGATGTGAAAGCGAACGTCATGCGGGGAGGAGCAATCCGCCACGCTGACAGCCGTCGGCAGTACCTCGATCCATTCCTCGTTTTTTTGCGTTGTATCAGGAAAAGAGACATAATTGATCGCATTCAAACGTATGCGTCCATTCAACAAGTCGTTGCTGGAAGGGGAGCTGACATACTGATGGTCGAGAAAAGCACCCGCTGTCGTCGAGGAGGTACCAAAATCAATCGCGAGAACGGCATCTGTTTCTTCCAATTCCCTGATCTCGAGGTCAGTCACCGGTACTTTGTAGTAGTGGAGATTAACAGGCGGCAACGGATGGTCCTGGTGATACGCCTTGTACAAATACTCCGAATCCTGTTTGCGGAAAAAGAGCAGGCTGTAGTTTTGATTGACCGTTTTTCTCAATGGAGCATCTTGGCAAGCGTGCAGCACAAAATGCCCGGCTCTCCTATCGTCTTTGTCCTTGCGCAGATGCAAAATCCCGCATAACTCCATATGGTCATTCACCAAAAGCACATTGGATTCGGACAAGCCTTGGGAGGATTCGACGCGATAGTTGTCCAGCCTGTCAATGGCGAGACCCATGTACAAGCACATCTTCGCTGGAATTTTGATCACATCTACACCTGGCATCGGTGTGTTTAAATATTTGTGGAGTACAGCTTCGAGGCGTTCAACACCACCTGGAACAGCACGCTCAATCAGGAGGTTTTCTTCTGCGCCGCGAAAACGCAGAATCGTGTGCAGCAGTCCCTCCCGATCAAGATTGTTCACGAAAGAGCGGACCAGCTTTTCCTTGTAACAAATATTGCGGAGCTGAAAGGTTGTCATCTCCATCAGCTCGTCCCGCGTATAGGTCGCTTCTCCTGGATGATTGCGTTCTTTGCCATCTCCGCTGCCTTTTTGGAGATGAAGCTTATATGAATAGGTAGACATCCCAACTCTCCTCTCTCCCGACCTTTTGTTGGGGTCAATCGGTCAAAACCCTCTAGTACAGTGCAACACTGTCAATTAGCATCGTTTCCTCGACATCCAAAATGCCGAAATGATTTCGCCAATAAATCTCTGTATGGAACCGAACTGGCAGGAAAATATCCTTGATTAAAGCGAGCTTGGCATGTGCGGTTTCACTCTCCGACTGCCCGACGTAAATCAGCAGCTCGTCTTTTTCTTCGCAATTGGCGTAAATGGTGGAGTGAGAGAAAATTTTGCGCATCGTATCCTTGAGCAGGTACACCGCTTCGCCAGTCTCATACAAGCGCAAAATATTGCCTGCGATAATCTCTCGCTCCTCTTTGGTAAAAAGTCGGATATTTTCCTGTACCCGACTGCCAAACAGCCCCGCTTCCAAATCGCGCAATACAAAGCGGATGTGGTATTCACGCTTGTTCATCCCTTGCGACAGATCGATCTCGGCAAGCAAATGGATGATGATATCAAACAAGGTATGCCGAAGCTCTGCATCGTCCGCGTAATTGGCATCAAAAAGGTCACGGAAAATATCGTCGAAGCGGTAGTACGGATTCACCTCTACTGTCTTTTCCACCATTTTGGCGTTGATGGCCTCATGACTCAGCTCCATGTAGGGCGAATACACTTTAGCCGCTTTGAACTGGATGTCTTTTTTGGCGATCCCGGCGCGTTTTGCACGAATAACCAAATCCCAGATGTAATTCAAGCCCATTCTCCTTCACACTTGTATTCCGGAAAATACATCTGAACCTCGGAGACGAGAAAGCTCATCATGTCTTGGAGAATAAAGCTGTTCGCCCCGCGTCTCCGAAAGCCGAGAGCCATGATCTTCTTGTCATTTTCTACGCGGACGTTATCGCTAATGAACGGATTCAAACCGTATGTGGCGGAAGGCCGATTGTTTTTGTCCCGGATCTCCACATTCACTAGCTCCAGCTGCTCAGCAGCCTCAAAGGAATGGACGATTCGGATAATCTCTCCTTTGGCCCGGACAGTCATCGCTTGCTTCCTCGCATAGCTCCCAATAAAGCTGTTTTTGCGACGATTGGATACCAATTCGTAATCGAGTCTTCCGATGCGGGTCGTGACAGGCTGCGTAATTTTGCATACGTTCCAAACTCCCGACTTCTCCTGAGGTGAGACAATCGTCAGCTCTTCCGGTGACCGCTTGATATAGCGAATCAGCTCTTCATCTCCATCCACCAAATACCCGTGCTCGCTGCCTGTCTTGCGTAACGACAGAACATGCTCGAAGTTCACCCGGTCAATGGCAGGTACGGGAAAGCCGATGTTTTTTAAAGCCAAACGTTCGATGTTCCACAACGGGATCACATCCAGCTTTTTGTAAGGCTCCCACTCATCGAGGGTAATCGACATTTCCAGTATCTCTTCGTCTTCTGTAAACGTGCCCTCACAGGCAACCAAAATGACATCGAAAAACTTGCTCGCGTAAGGGTGATTCACCGTTTTCCACGGCATCCCGTTCTTTTGAAACATGTTGTACAGCTTTTCCAGCTCATCCATATACACACGACTTTGTTGGAGGCGCACCTCGATTGGATAGTGGTTGCCCCCCGTGTTCAAACGCCCCTTGAAGGTCCGCTTGCTCATTATCAGCGCCTGTATCTTGTCGTACTCACACTCTAAAAAGATCGTCATCATGACCGCTTCTTCCCGGTTGCTGAGCTTGACTGCCAACTCTTTGCGATCACATATTTTCTTTTCTTCATCACCAGGGATCATCGGGTACAAATACTCATGGATCGGGTCAAAGTCATCGCGATGGCAGAGGGTCACATAAATGTCATGCTTATCTTCCTTGTCCTCGATCTCGGTAAAAACACGCTCCTCCAGCTTTTTCTGCATCTCCTCCTGATACTCGACCAGGTTGAGGAAGACGCCGTTCATGATCTGCTTGAGCAACCTGCGCTGCTCCAGCTCCTCCATTTTGTTCAAACGATCCAGTACGATCTCTTTCATGGCGTTTTCGCTGCCTCCTCCTGTGTCGGATTGGCTGTAGCTGATGGATTAGCTTGCGGTGGCTGAACTGGCTGAGTCGCCGGAGCTGTCGTGGCTGGCGGAACTGCTTGATTGGTCGGCACTACTGGAGGCGCCTGAACTGGTTGGTACGTTGGAGCCGCCGGATTTACTGGGACTGTCTGGTTAACCGAGGGCGTTTGGTTATTCGGTGCCGTCTGATTCACCGGTGCCGTCTGATTTACGGGAGCCGTCTGGTTAACTGGTGCCGTTTGATTCACCGGAACTGCCGTTGGTTGACTAGCAGCACTCGTCCCTTGCACAGGTGGCTGTCCTGCTGACGCACCTGCCGACGGCGGAGCAGCAGGAGGATTTAGCTTCTCCTCTGCCTTTGTCACCTTGCGCTCCATCGCCAAAACTTTTTCCAGCACACCAATCTCCTGATAAATTTCCTGGGCCATCGTATATGATTGGATCGCTCCCTCGAAGTCTTGCGCCGCATAGCTCTCGTCGCCTTGCTTCTCCAGCTTGTCGCCATCAAGCGTCTTCTTTTCCTTATCGATTCCGGTCTTTTTGGAAGCTACCTCGTCCAGCTTGGTGCGAAGCTCCTTTTCTCCTGTCACAAAGGACGTTTCCAACGCCAGCTTGCGCGCCTTTTGGTAATAGGCCTCCGCACCAGCGTAATCCTGTGCCTCAAACAAGAGATCGCCTTCCTTTTTCCACTGCATGACGAGCACATACGATTGCGTCTTTTCTTTTTTCTCCAAAATCTCCGGTTCGTTAAAATCATCGCGCCCTTTCATTTCCTTGAGCGCCTTGTCGTACTTATCCAATGCTTTGGCGTACTGCTCATCCTTTACAGCCGTATCTCCATCCACGATCAACTGTGTAATGCGGATCTTTTTGGCCAAGAGGGCAGCCTGAACTTTGTTTTTCACGATATTTGCGGCATTTCGGGCATCGCTGTACGCCTTGAGTGCCTTCGGATAATCTCCCTCCGCAATGAAAGCGTCTCCGGCTGTTTCATACTCAAACATCCCTGTCGCAGCATCCGCGATGCGCTCCGCTTCCTTCATCTTGTACAGCAGAGCTCCGCCTCCAGCCAAGGCAAGCACGAGAAGGATGAGTGCCACCCGTTTGATAATTCGCCATTTTTTTTGTGGGTCTGTCTTAAAAATTTTGTTCGCAAAAATAGCGGCTGCCGTGTAGTTTTGAACGACATGCTCTTGCTTGCTCAAAAGCACATCTTCTAGCGTATCGATCCAGGCTTCAGGATCTTTCGCCTCTTGAAGCCCGTCCTGCATTTCGGCCGGATTTACTTTCTCCCACAGACCGGGGGTGGCAAGTAGAAAAACATCACCGTCATAGAGCGGAAACTTTTTGGAGACAAACGGACGAAATTCATTGGGTGTCCCCAAATAGCTCAAGAGATTATGTCGCTCTTCGTGCTGATCAAGCGCGTCCTCTGCGATTTCCTCCCCATCCACCATCTGTTGGGCAAGACTCTGATCCTTGCTCTGCCATTGCAATCGGCCATTGCGAAACTGATACAGTCGGGTGTTACCAGCGACCCCATACCTCACTCTGGCATAGTCCGTTACGACTACGGTCAAGCTCGCTTTTAGCCTGACGCGATGGCTCTCGGCTTGCAGGACACGATGGGCTTCCTGCAAATAGCGGCGTATGCGATAACGCGAAATGGATGGCTTCTGCAAAAAGTAGCCCAGAACGCTTTTGGCCGCCAACTCCGCACTTTCTACTTCCTGATCATTGTCCAATCCGCGGGCGATTACCCAGCACGCGATATCATCCAGCTCCGTGTAGGCAAAGTAATCCTTGTTGCGAACGAAGCTGCCTGATTCGGATAGAAACCCGGTAATGAATTCACTGTTGTCCTTTCTCATTCGTACTACCCGCTCCCCCGTTACCAGCCTTTTTCCAGGATGAGAATGGTTGCGTTGTCCTGATTGGCTTTTTGCTTGCTTTCCACCGCTTCAATGATTTGGTCAGCCGCGTCATGGGCAGCGATATTTTGGAACAAAATCTGCTCCAGCTCCATCTCAGTTAACGTATCGTAAACGCCGTCACTACAGAGGATGACCTTGTCTCCCTTCTCAAGCGGAAACGGCTCACGACCAATTTCGATATTTTGAAAGTTATCGTAGCCCAAGTAGTTGATTAGCTGTTTTTTCTGCGGATGGTCCAATGCCTCGTCCTTCGTAATCTCGCCGGACAGAAAACGAGCCTCCAGCACCGACTCATAAATGTCTTTTTGATTGATCGAGATGAATTCTCCATTCCGGAAAACGGTAATGATACTGTCTCCAACCGCTCCCCAATACAGCTTGTCCTCTACGATTACGCCAGCGACCAGTGTAGTCCCACCCCGACTTCCTCTCAGCGCCTGCAAAATCTCCGAATTGGCAAGAGAAGCGGCCCGGGAAAAGAAGAGGGACAAATGCTTCGGGTTGTCCAGCTTTGTAAACTCACGGATAAATGTAGTCACGGCAAGTGTTGAAGCAAGTCTGCCGTTAGCCAGTCCACTGATTCCATCAGCCAAGACTGCAATCGTCCCATGAGACGATGTTGCTGTCGAAAAGTAATCATCCTGTTCTTCTCGTCTGCCGATCGTCTGTCCATTTCCGATCTGGATGACGGGATTCATTTCTTGCCGGATCAAAGCTGCACGCAGACGAAACAAAAGAGTAATGGCAATGATCACGCCAAGGACGACCAGATACGGGATTGCGCCCTGTTGAAACATGCTCATCATTCCTTGCCTTTGTTGGAGTTGTCCCACTCGAAGTGAACACCGCATAGCGGGATGAATATAAAGGTACTCTTTCCGAGCTGAAGCACATCGTACGCAGTAAGCTCAACTGGCGTGTACACCGCTTCATTGTTATGATAAGCAAGCCCCGACGCATCGCCCGGGAGCAAGTAAAAGTTGCGTTTTTTCGGATCGTAGACAATCACCGCATGATTGCGGCGGGAGATCGCGTTGTCCCCGACGATTCGGATATGCATATCCTCTGCGCGACCGATGAAGTTCTTCTCTGCCATAATGCGGTAATCTTGACCTTGTTGCGGCCCCTCAATACATACCAGCCATCCGGTAACAGGCTCAATTCCTTCTGTTTCCCCTAGATACGGCATCGTCTTATCGTCGTCTGCCACTCTCGCTGGTGCTTTGTTGTCCGGTTTCGCCCCAGGCTCAACGACCATACTGCAATAAGGGCAGGTGCTTCCGTGTTTTCTGGTGCTAAACATGTGACCATTCGCGCATCTTGTCAAACTCATTCTTCTGCTCCCCCGTTTCGTTCCGTGCAAGGACGATATGTATGTGTAAAAGCGATGTTTCTCCCGTTGTTATTTCAGCAACAAGCGGGTATTAGCTATGTAAATGATGTCGCCAGCCTTCACTTTATGCGGCTGTTCAATCTCCAGCTTGCTCTTGTCGCGTTTGTTCGGCTGCTTGATGCCTGTGCCGTTTTTGGAATGAATATCCTCGATGAACCAGTCCCCAGACGCTTGATTCAGAACCGCATGCTGCTTGCTGATCAAAGCGGCGTATTCCGCGTCCGCCAAGTCGATGTCGACCTCGTTTTGCGCAGAGCTTTTGCCGATCAAAAGGGATGTCTCCCCTTGGATGAACCACTCCTTCACGCTCTCTCC
This sequence comes from Brevibacillus brevis, assembly GCF_022026395.1. Lineage (NCBI taxonomy): Bacteria > Bacillati > Bacillota > Bacilli > Caryophanales > Paenibacillaceae > Brevibacillus > Brevibacillus brevis. The sequence goes on from NZ_CP041767.1 coordinate 4,604,762, forward strand.
CTCTTCATCCAATAAAACCAGTTTGGTGACGCCATCCTCTTTTTTTGGCGCCGGTTCGTCGGGGCTTCCGAATCTGACGATAATGACCCCGAACAAAAAGAGTCCGAAGGCAATTCCTGTAAAGATTTTCAGAGCGTTGCTGTCCGTATAACCAAAGACATAAATAAGTGCACAAATCACAAGAATGGAAATCAGCAACTCTATGAGCTTCACTCTGACGGACTTTTGGTACCCTTTTTTCTTCGCCACATTTTTACCCCCAATCAACTACCTCAACATGCTCTTGTTCAAAAATTTGTCTTTTCAGCACCGAGAAAGTTACGTGAACCTGAAGAAGTAGGAGCGCAGTGTAGGGGACCTACATGAGCACCGGACTTCAAAGGTGAACGTAAATTTCGATGCCGAATGAACTTCGAGAATGACTTCGTGATCAAAAGACGAATTTTTGAACTTCCTCTTAAGAAAAATGCTCCAAGCTTTGGGCGAATGGTGTATGTATGGACATCCATCCAAAGACAGGAGCAGGTTGCTACTACCTCTATGTCATGAAAGAGCTGTCATCCAAGCCCGATTTTTCCCTCTTATTTTTTCTTCATGCGGAAAAACTGTTCAAACATATCCGTTGTATCCAGTGGATTTTTCTTCTCGGATTTCATGGTGTTTGGATTAATCTCGCCTGTCTTCGGATGAAACCCAAAAAATCGTTCAAAGGTGCTCCCCAAGTCTTCGAAGTTTACACCCGGTGCAGACTGCGCTTGCTGTTTGCTTTGTCCTTGTTTTGTACTGCTTGTATGACCACCAGTTTGTTGTTTCTTCTGCTGAAAAGCTTCGTAACGTGCGTCGTACGCCTCGCGCAAGGCCGGGTCCTGCAATGTCTGATAGGCCTCGGTAATTTCTTTAAAAATTCGTTCTGACTCACTGCTCCCGGCATTGACATCCGGATGATGCTGCTTTGCCAGTTGACGGTATGCTTTTTTGATGTCATTCGTGGAAGCCTGTTTGGTTAGCCCCAGAATCTCGTAATAATTTTTCATGCGCGCACCCTCTGTCTGGCAATGATTTTGGTTATTTTGTAGAGCCGTACCTCGAACACGGCTTTCGAGGTACGGCTCTTCCTACCTTACTTCTCCCAAAACCTAAACAGCGTAGCCGCCTTCGATTTTGGTAAGTTCGGTTTTGTCTTTCTTTTGCTTGATGAAGATGCTGAATGTTCCTACACCCTCGGTATCACCGAAGCTCTCGTTGTAATCTACTACGAATGCGTTCGGGAAGTAGATTTTGCGGATCACTTGATCAGCAGCGATTACTTCCAGTGTTACTTTGCGGTAGCAATCCGCTTTTTCTGCTGGTACCAAAGACCAGAGAGCCAGCTTCATGGTGTCATCCGCACTGTCACCATCAGTTGCAGTGATGATTTTGCCAGTCAGTTTCAGTGTTGCACCCACATCTGTGGAGCGCGCGTTGGAATCGTCTGGCGTGTCAGTGTCGTACTTCACTGTTTGGATGTTGTCCATGCCCAGCTCAATTGTTTCAGAACCTTCTACTTTGAGTCGAAAACCCATGAATAAAACCTCCTTGAAATGAAATCTTGCTCTCGAAGTACCTGATTGGCTTCGAGGCTTATGTGTAAGGGTGCGTTTTGGGAAACACACCTCAAACCACCTGCGTAATGTGTCAAAAAGTTTCATAAACAGCTCTCCAGGGGATCAATGCTATGCCTTGACCGGAGTCGTTCCTTTGGTGATGGTGACCTCCAGGTTTTTCACATTGCCGTTGAACACCAAATCGATATGGCACAGATTGCTCTTGTCATCGATGATGTAGCTCATATCATCGCCATCTTGAATGATGGAGTTCACGAAGCCACGCGTGCCCAGCCATTTGCTTTTTTGGCTGCTCGGATTGTTACTGAAGAACTTCACGATGTTGTCGTGTTTGAAATCACCCGTCTGGAAGCGGAGAATCCGCTCGATATAGGTGCTGACAAGTGTTTTGTAGATGGAATCAAAGCCGTCCTCTGCCATAGCGAGGCTACGTGCCTTGTACACAGTAATGCGCTTGATGTCTTTGCCTTGGATTTGTGCATTTTCCGAAGAGAAGACGAATCCAAAGTTTTTGCGGTTGATGGAATCTTTGATGTTGTTGGTGAAGCCTGAGATTTCTTTGGCCATTGTGGTAACAGCGCGCAGTCCGTTTTCACCTGCTTCGATGTCAAAGCGCACACCCGGATACTCGCGGCTAACCACTTTGAATGTTTCGCGCAAGTACTCTGGACACTGGTACGCTGCCACGACACCAGCAGCTACATAGCTGGCACCAACATAGACACCCTCGATCCACAGCTTCAGGATGTCTTCTTTTTCCTGGGACAGCTTCACGCCGTCTTCGGTTTGCAGCATTCTGCTGTCGATGACAACTCCTGATTTATCTTTCGGAATAATCGTGAAGTTCGGAATGCATGGGATAGCGAATTCACTGAATTCTTTGCGTACCAGGATTCCGCACTTGTCGATATATTTATCAATGCCCGCTGTCGCCATGCTGTTGAAGGTCGTTTCTTCACCTGTACTGAAGCTGAAGAACACTTGCACCTTGAAGTCCTTGACGACTTGAAGCAGCATGGTGAGCGATTCCATCGTATTGCCGTCCTGCTTGACGACTTTTTCGTTCCCACGGAAACGCTCGCGAGTCACTTTTGCTTTTCCCGCAGAATCCATATCCACAGATGGAACGATTCCGAACCAGATGGTATCCGTGAAGTCATTTTTCGCGTTGACCGTGTTCAGGTATGTCTCCAGACGTGGGATGTTGCTGCTTTTCACGAGCATGTCGAGCTTCGTATTCGTGATCAGCATAGCTGGCTGCATGCCTTTGTTCTTGGTCACGTACTGATCGAAGAACATCTTCACGCCCAAAATTTTCTCAACCAAAGGCTTCACTGTTTTTACGAAGTCGTCCTTGGCGTTTTTGTAGAACTCGAGATACGTATTGTAGTTCTGTACTTCTGTCTCAATATTGACTTCGGTATGTACCGTCGGCAGCGGGCAGAAGGTGCGAACCACGAGATCTTTTACATAGGAGGATGGCGTCTCCGTGATCGACTCGTAATCCTCTTCGAAAACGTTCATCAGTCCGTTTCCGCTGTTTTCATCGAGAACCATCAGCTCGCGGCTGTCACTCTTTGGTGCCTCAATGATCTTCAGTTCTCCGTCTTCCCCAATCGTCAGCATCCCGATCTGAATCGCTTCGGATTGGTTCTCTTCTTGAGCGCCGCCCAAGAGCAGTCGTGTTTTGATATCTTCAATCGCCAGCGGCAGCATCGCCATGACGTTGTTGTAGTTTTTGCTCGCATCCTCGAACATCGTGTTCAGCTTGTCACCGAGATCGAGCTTCTTCGGATCGCCATCATCGAGCTTTTCGTAATGGCCGTACAAATAGTGAATCTCTTTGCGGACCTGACGGATGTCATCCATCACTTTTTTCGGGGAAATCATATCGAGCAAATTCTCGAATTTGAAATCCACGTTGGTGATCCCTTGGCTGCGCTTCGTATCAATCAGGGTAAACAGCATTTTCAAGAAGTCATTGCTTTGATCGATCTTGATTTCAGAAATCGCATCCTCTGCAATTCCGTCAGGCTTTTTCAAGGTGTACATCACTTTTTGGTTCGCTGCATTGTAGAACGAATACACACTCGGGGAGAACTTGTCCAAAAACTCATCGAAGCTGCGCACGAGAAGATGCTCGTTGATCTCCTTGATCTTGTCGTCGCTGAGACTGTCGATTCCTTTTACATCTCCAACAATAGTGATCAGGTCCAATTTTTCCGGGTTGATCTCTTCGAACAGCATGGTTCGGTTGGTCTGGTTAATAATGTCCATAAATGGCCCCTTTCTGTTGTCTGCATAACCACTTAGTCCTACTTGATAAATGATGAGTCCTACTTCATGAATAGAAATACAAATCGTGACATTTATACCAAAAACAAACAAAAAATCTTGCCTCTAAATTAAACTTTGCCCGCATTATTTGTCAACATTCCGCAGATTGTGACAATTTTCCTATACCTGCACGACCATTCTCAGTATTTAGACCCATTTTATTCCACAAATCTTCCTTTTCTTGGATTCCCGTTTTATGCTGAAGACACAGAGTCTCCTTTCCTAGGTCTTCGAAAAAATAGGGATAAGCCTCGCCTTGTCCACTCTCTTACTAGGAAAGAAGCACAAGGACTGATAGATAATTCTCCCTAGTTGCCGCTGGGGAGGATTATACATTCACCTCATATTTACAAAAATGGGTGCAATTAACTTTTATATACATCGGCAATAAGAAACCGATCTTTTATACGAACAACCATTTATAGGTAAATCGTCCCATTTTAGTAAGTCATGAACTTTTTTAAAATTTTTTTCAGAAAAAAGGTGAATGTATGTACAAAAATCGTCAGTCAACCGTCTCTATGCCGCCACTTTTCCGAATGGTGGTCATTGGACTGCTCCTCCCCATGCTCTTCTTGTCCGCCCCACTAACTGCTGGGGCAAATGGAACAGCAGATGCCGGAGTAGACGCGGTCTTTGTCGTTGATACGAGTAATTCCATGAACAAAACGGACCCTGGCAAAACAGCCGCAGAGGTCATGAGTATGTTCATTGATATGAGCGAAGCCACGCGTACCCGCATTGGCTTTGTTGCCTATAATGATCGAATTGTACAAGCTCAGTCTCCAGCGAGCATGGCCGAAGCAAGAGATCGGGAACAGCTCAAGCGAACCATTCAAGGGTTGCGTTACTCTGGGTATTCGGATTTGGGACTCGGTTTGCGCAGAGGGGCAGAGATGATTGAAAAAGCAAAGGACCCGGCTCGCAAGCCATTTTTGATCCTTTTGTCAGACGGGGGAACAGATTTGCGGCAAAACGCGGGTGGCAGGAGTGTGGCAGCATCCAACAAGGATGTGGAGACAGCTATCTCGAAGGCAAAAGCGCAAGGCTATCCGATCTATACGATTGGTCTCAATAGCGATGGCTCCGTCCAGAAGGAACAATTGAAAAAAATCGCTGAGGCAACAGGCGGAACTTCCTTTGTCACACAAAGTACGGATGATCTGCCTGAAATCTTCAATCAGATTTTTGCCAAGCATATTCAATCTCAGCTCGTTTCGGTGGCAGCCATGACAGCGACCGGCGGCTTGCAGGAAGTGACCGTAACCATTCCTAACTCTAGCATGCAGGAAGCAAACATTATCCTGTTGTCCAACAATCCGCTGTTGGAATCGCAAGTGTACTATCAATCGCAGAATGTCCATTTTATGAAATCAAAAAAATACTCGCTGATGAAAATAGAAAAGCCGAAGAAGGGGAACTATCTCGTTAAATTTAGAGGCAAACCCGGGGATTTGGTGAAGATCAACTTACTGGGGAATTACAGCTTGATGGCTGGTGTGGAGGTCAAGCCTGAACCTGTTATCAAGGGGATTCCTGCCACGTTTACTACCTATCTGAACCATCTGGAGGGACGACTGGATGACAAGGATGTGTACGCATCCATGCAAGCAGAACTGATCGTAAACGATCTCGTGGGGAAAAAAGAAGAAAAGGTCCCGATGAAGAATCTTGGCGATAGCTTTACGGTCGACTACGTCTTCCCTCACACGGGCAAGTACCAGTGGAAAATCTTTATGAACGGCCCGGACTTTTATCGCGAAACGGCTACGAGCGTTTATGACATTACGAATATCTCGCCAGTTGCTGCTTCGGTCAATACCTTGACAATCGAGAAGGAAAACGGTGAGCAGGCTATCGATTTGGGTTCGTTCTTCACGGACGCCAATAACGACAAGCTGACCTATACCATCGTCACCGCTGATCCCGAAGAACGATTTGTCGCTACGATTCAAGACGCGGCTCTGAAGCTGACACCCGAGAAAAGCGGTACATCAGAAATCACCATCACCGCCACAGATGCAGAAGGAGCAAGTGTCACAGGCCCACTGGTCATTACCGTACACTCGGTATGGGATCGCTACATCACCATCGGCATGATTGTGTTGCTCGTAGCTGCGATTGGCTACGGTGTTTACTTGCTTACACGTCCCAAGCCTGCGTTTGTGGGTCGCCTGGAGGGTTATTTCCTGCACACGGCAAGCGGCAATGACATCCCTGTCAAGTTTTGGCCTCTCGCCTCCTTTGGCAAGAAGCAGCGGATCACGTTGCAGGAGCTGTTCACCAGTTTGGATGTGAATGAGCATTTGCCCGAAGCGCAGAAGATTTACTTCCAGCCGGGAAAAAATCAGACGCTCCTCTTGGTCAATCATAGTCACTGCACAATTGAACGGGGCAAAGAAACCATGCCCCGGCATAAAAAGCTCGTCCTCCAATACAACGACAAGGTGTATGTGACCTTTGAGGATCGGATGACCGAGATCGAAATTCGCTTTAAGAAATCGTCGTCTAATGAGGAAGCTTCCTAAGAGAGAAGCGCGCCTTTCCCTTCCAAATCAGATGCTCCGCACGAATCGCTGTCGCAAACAGCTTGAGGGTGGGGCATCTTTTTTTCGAGTCGACGGCCAATCCCCACATAATGACATTCGCCAGCAGCAGCGGAACATCAGGGTTCCGTGTTCGAATCGCTGGCAAGGTATCCTCAATGACTCTTGCCGCCACTTCAACGGGACGCTCTTTGGTCAGACAGTAATACAGGGTGGCAGCCAGGCTGTAAATATCGGAGACTACTCCTTGCTTGGATTGACCCGAGTAAAACTCAAGCGGTGAATATCCTTCTGTCGTCACAATCGGCTTGGGTTCATCACTCTCGAAGTAGATCGCGGAGCCAAAATCGATCAGCACAGGATGGCCAGCTTCAGTGACCAGGATATTTTTGGGCTTGATATCGCGATGAATAATGCCTTTTTTGTGCAAATAGTCTAATCCGTCAAATACCGGAAGTACCGTCTGATGCAAAAATGCTCCCAGATCAAGCTCAGTTTGGGCGAGTACATACTCATCCAGCGTCTTTCCTTTGCAATAGTCCACGACGAGATAACCTGTGCCATTTTCCGTAAAATGGTCGATGTATCCGATGATATTGGGATGATTCAGTTCCTTGTGCAGGGACGCCTCTTGCCAAAAGCTGTCTAGCAACATGTCGAATTTGTTTTTTAACGTTGGTCTGCGACAAGTGACCTTCACGTGATCCAAATCTCGCATCGCCAATGCTTGAGGGAAAAACTCTTTGAGAATAAGTGTCCGCTTGCTTTTCATATGGTAGACCACATACACATTCGACAGCTCACTTGTGGAAATGGTCTTTTTGATCCGATAAGCTTTTTGCAGGATCGTGCCTTTTTTCAGACCTCTTTCCCGTTCTACCTGTCCCATGTCATGGCCTCCCCTATCTTTCCTCTCAAAAAATGATAACGAAAGATGGGGGATTCTGGCAATATAAAGAATAAGAATGGAGAGGGGAATGATAGATCATGGCACATTTGGAATCGTTGCTTCACGTACAAGTTCCCGTAAAAAATTTGGAAGAGGCCATTGTCTGGTACTGCAATCACCTTGGCTTTTCCTTGCAGGCGCGGTATTGTACTTCCGCTTTTCTTGCCCTGTCTGCGGGACCCACCTTGATGATATGGGAAACCGATGAGCAGACGTCCACAACCTTTACCGTTCATCATCAACCCATGCCTGTCTTTTTGTACACCACTTCCGATGTCCATGCACTCCATGATTATTTGCAGGCCCATGAAGTCTCGATTACCCACTACCAAAACGATGGCTTCGGATGGGTGCTCAAGTTTTTTGACCCGAGCGGAAACATGTGGGGAGTCATTCAAAAGAACAACTAGTCAGTTGGATATAGAAAAAAGAAAAAGAAGCATGCGTCAACAGCGTGCTTCTTTTCGATGTTTTGCACCCTATTCAAATGATAGCTTGAGAAGATTTTTCGCAGCTTTTTCTTTGCTGTTGTTGCTGTTCCCATAAATACTGGCCGCGTTGATAGAACGGAAGCGCGATAAAGGTCAACAGCATGAGGATCGCGAAGATGAGCGACCCTTGTCCAAAGCCGAGTACCTGGAGCAACACGCCACCAATCCACGCACAAACACTCTGTCCAAGGAAGGCAAAGCCGCTGGCCCCGTAATACGCTCCACGCAAATGCTGAGGAGCAATCTCCCCGATCAGGATATCTCCAACGACAAAGCACAAGATTTCACCGATCGTAAACACCACCATCGACACAGAGAGCCAAAACAAATTCGTAAATAGCCCGAAACCGAACAGCCCCAGCCCAAACAATAGACAGCCCAGCTTCAATGCAGTCATTGAGGAGTACCGCTTCATAAACTTGGCGAGCGGATATTGAAGCGCTAAAACGGAGATGGTGTTCACTACAAATAAAAAGGAATACGCCTCTATCCGATCATGCCCAATGTACAGGGAGAGTGTGGTGTCCAGATGCGAGTAGGCACCGGCAACGAACAAATTCCCGAGCAGCAAGTAAAGAAATACTTTGTCCGTAAATACAATGCGTGCCATCTGATTCATGGTGACCGGATTAGCAGCCATATCCTTCTTCCACTGTTCCTTGAACATGATCATAAATACCACCAGCACAGCTGCGTACACGGCAAAAATGATGGCTGTAACGAGGAACGGTAACAAAGAAGTGCTTCCGGCTCCCAGTTGCAAACCGATTAACGGACCGATTGCTCCACCCAGGTTGATCGCGAAATATCTGGCGTTGAAAACAGCTGCCCGCTGATCATCCGACGTGACATCCGCCAGCAGGGCACGGGCCGTTGGCTCAAATACGTTTCGAAAAAGACCGTTACAAGCACTTAAAAAAAAGAACATCCACGTCTCCGTCGCAAAAACGTATCCGATCAAGACGATGCTCCAAGCTCCCATCGCAGTGATCATCACTGGATATCTGCCCAATCGATCTGACAGTGCTCCCCCAGCAAAGCTGCTAATTGTGCCAACCAGCAAGCTGAGTGCGAGGATCGAACCGACGATCGCAGGATCAATTCCTTTTACCTTTCCTAAATAAATCCCCAAAAACGGAAGCGTCATAAAAAAACCAGTGCGTGACAAAAATGTTCCGATAATGACACCCCATGCCACCGGATGAAATCTCATTCTCCCCATCTCTCTTTCCCATTCCCGTTTGTTATCTCTCGTGTTATCTTCAGTATATGGAACTAGAAAAAGGGGAAAAAGGGTTCGGTTTAAGTGAATCCGATCACCTTTTTAAGTATGTATTTTATTTGAGAAATGGGGGCCAGCATGGTTACCGTTCTGCATTTTCTAGAGCTTCGTTCGTTTTTTCATCAAGAAGAAATCGGGAAACCGTTCCCTGTCACCATCGAAAAGCTGGCAGGGATTTGGCACTGTACGCCTCGCTACGCCAAGCTGATTGTCCGTAAGCTAGTCGATCTGGATTGGGTCGAATGGAAGGCGGGACGCGGACGCGGGAATGTCTCGGTCATGACGCTTTATGCTGATTCCGATGAAATCCTCCTCGCCGAGGTCAAGCTGCAGATAGACAAAGGCGACGTCAAAGAAGCGATGGAGCTCATGAATCGCTACGGCAAAGCAGCCGTCAAAGACCAGATCATGGATTGGCTCTCGGAAGGAATGGGCTTCTCCAGCTACTCGGTATCGAATCGTACCCAAGATATCATCCGCTTTCCGGTATACCGCACGATTGTGACGCTGGACCCTGGTCTGGTTTACTACCACTTCGATGCACATCTTGCGGGACAAATTTTCAATACACTCGTCCATTATGATCAGAACAGTCGGTCTATTTTGCCCTCTATCGCTCACTCGTGGGAAAGCAGTCCAGATGCAACAGCATGGACCTTTTATTTAAAAAAGAACGTGCAGTTTCATCACGGACGGGAACTGACTGCTCATGATGTTGTTTTTTCCCTGAATCGGCTTCGTTTGCATCCAGACACGTTTGAGGCAAGCTGGATGTTTCGTGACATAGATCAGCTCATCGCCATTGATGACAGAACCGTGCGCATCCTGCTTAAAGAACCGAATTACTTGCTTCTGAGGCTGCTGGCGACGATCCCCGCAAGCATTGTTCCAGAAGAAATCGTTCAGCAGGATGAGAAAGGTTTTGGAGAAAAGCCAATCGGAACAGGCCCCTTTCAACTGGTCCGCCTTAACGAGGGGATCTGTATTCTTGAGGCATTTCCTGCTCATTTTCTGGGGAGACCGCAGTTGGATCGTGTGGAAATTTTGATCTTCCCCGAGTTGGACATGGGTCGCCTAAAAGAACCAAATTGGGCGTCTGTGATGGTGTCGCACGGGGTCCAGTCGAAAGCACTAGCATTGAAGGAAGCAGTCATTCAGGGCGGTCAGGACTGGTACGATACGGAGGCATTTTTTTCCTGCTGTAATTTGCTTGTTTTTAACCAGTGGAAGAGCGGTCCGCACAATCATTTCAAGTTCCGTCAAGCGCTTGATCAGCTGATTGATCGGGACCAAATGATTTCCGATTTAGGCGGTGATCGCATCTACCCGGCAAAAGGCTTCCGCACATATCACCCTGTTTTAAGGGAGGTAAGAGCGAGAGAGAACGAGCAGCTCTGCCATGCGAAAATCATGTCCCTGCTACAGGAAAGCGGCTATCAGGGAGAAACACTCCGACTCGTGACCACAGCCTACCATGAAGAGGATGCGCTATGGATTCAACAACGATGCGGCAATTATGGCATACATCTGGAAGTCGATGTGAGAGAACCATGGGAATTTTCGAATCGCGAATGTTTGCCCGAGCATGACTGCCAGCTGTACGGCAATGTGTTTAGCAGCGATCAAATCAGCGAGTTGGAAATGTATTTGCAAAGAAATTACTTTCTCCCCGCATTTGATGAATCGTTGGCTTTGGCTATCAACAAGGAGATTCGCTTGACGTTTCAGGAGCCAGACCGGCTTGCTCGGGAACGCCATCTCGCCAGAATCGAAGCCATGATCAAGGAAAATCATGCTGTCCTGTATTTGGTTCAGAAAAAGACTCTTACGTCGTTCCACAAGTCACTACGCGGTGTTTCGATCAATTCGTCGGGGTGGTTGGACTTTCATAAAATATGGTTTCAACCGGATGCGTTGCAGCAGCAGATGTAAGGAGGAGCTGTGGAGAGGGAAGAAGTGCATTTCCAGTCTACGCTTCGGCCTCCGCCCCGACCACAACCCTCGGGTATACCTTTATTCTTTCATGCCAAAAAGCAACCCAGGAGCGACCTTGGACTGCTTTTTTCTATTAAGAAACTATTTTGACTGGTGATAAACTTCTTTACCTGCTACAAAAGTCATGATCACGTCAAATTGTGTATTCAATACCGTAATATCCGCATCATACCCTGCCGCCAACCGTCCTTTTCGCTCGCCAAAGCCAAGGATGCTTGCTGGTGTCAGGGAAGCCATTTCTACTGCATCTGGCAAAGAGACACCGCTCAGCGTCACTATATTGCCGACTGCTCGATTCAGCGTCAGGATACTTCCAGCAAGGGTTCCATCTGCGAGCTTTGCCTGATTGTCTTGGACGTGAACCTCTTGTCCCCCAAGGTCATAAGTCCCTTCGCCCATCGCGGCTGCCCGCATGGAATCACTGACGAGAGCGAGCCGTTCAGCTGTTTTGACCCGATACAAAATCTTCATGACTGCTGGATGCACATGGATTCCATCTGCGATCAGCTCTGTGCTCAACTGCTCGTGATACATCGCGGCACCGACTACACCTGGCTCCCGATGATGCAGCCCTGTCATGGCATTGAAGCAATGGGTAAAATGGCGCACGCCCGCATCTACCGCTTCTGTCGCTTGGGCGAACGTAGCTCCTGTATGTCCAGCAGATACGATGACATCGCGTTCTTTTAACCAGGCAATCGCTTCAAGCGCTTCCGGTTGTTCTGGCGCAATCGTCACGACCTTGATCAGACCTTCTGATAGCTCGTATAGCTTTTGCACTGCATCAAGCTTGGGTATCGCGATGTTTTCTTCTTTTTGCGCCCCCTTGTAACGAGGGTTGATCCACGGACCTTCCAGATGGATGCCGATCGATTGTGCCCCCGGAAGCCCTTCCCTGCTGTTCTGCGCGATGTTTACCAGCACTTGCTCCAATTGAGCATAAGGAGCCGTCATCGTCGTCGCCAAAAAAGACGTCACCCCATGTCGCGCGAGTGCAGTCGAGATGGCCTGAAGTGATTCCGGCGTCCCGTCCATCGTGTCGTATCCGTCAATCCCATGCATATGCATATCGACAAATCCGGGACAAATCCAGCCATCCTCTACTTTCACCACATGATCTGGCAAAGCTTTTCCATACTCATCAGCCTTGCCTGCATAGATGATCGTTCCATTTCCCACGACTACGAGACCATCATGCAATTCCTGTCCATCTGCGACAAGTTTCCCCTTGAGAGCGTATTCCTGGTTCAATTTGATTTCCTCCGTCTTTGGCGTGGCTTTCTTTGCCCATTTATTCTACTGGGGTTGCCCCAGATTGCTGCAAATTCTCGTCGTCTCCGCCGCCAGCTTTTCAACGAGCTCACTCGCGCTGATTTCCTGACTGAGTGGAGCTGCCTGCCCCGCCCACATCGACATGTACGCAATTTGCTGCTGCTTGCCCGCTGCGGCTCGAATGTCTTTCGTCAGAGCATTTTGCACCGGATAGGTCGGGAGCTCGTGATCAAGTGGGGCGAGCGTTGTCATAAACTCATTTTGAATGCCCCTTGCCCATTTTCCAGAGAAAGCACGTGTCATCACAATGGACTCTTCGCTCGTCTCCCAAATAGCTTTCTTGTGCAGGGCATGTGCTCCGCTCTCCTTGCACGTCAGAAAAGCCGTTCCGAGCTGCACTGCCTGTGCCCCGAGGGCAAGTGCTGCTGCGATCCCACGCCCGTCCATGATCCCACCAGCCGCGATTACCGGAATCTTGACCCGATCCACGACTTGCGGGACGAGCGCCATTGTTCCAATCATATTGCTTGGTGAATCCGGCAAAAAGGAACCACGGTGCCCGCCTGCCTCACTGCCTTGGGCGGCAATCATATCGACTCCACTCGCTTCCAATGCAATCGCTTCGCGAACGGTTGTCGCTGTTCCAATGACAGTAATTCCCCGCTGCTTCAGCTCTGCCATCAAGCGATGATCCAGAACACCAAAGGTAAAGCTGAAAACGGAGGGCTGTTCCTCCAGGACGACAGCCATCTGCTCAGCAAACGGCTCTGTAAATTGCGTCACCTGCGGGTTAAGCGGAATGCCCAATCGATCTCGCACATCATTCATTGCCTGAGCAACGCCTTCTGCGATCGGCTGGTCGGCATCGAAATCTTCGGGAATAAACAGATTCACGCCAAACGGTTTGTCCGTTAACGCCCGAATGGACTTGATCGCCTCACGAATTTGCTCAGGAGACATATATGCGGCACCGAGCGTCCCGAGTCCCCCTGCTTCTGAGACAGCGGCTACCAGGGCAGGTGTGGTCGCTCCCCCTGCCATTGGCGCCTGAATAATCGGCCATTTCAAATGTAAACGCGAAGTGATCGGATTGTTTGGCCACATCGTTTTTTCACTCCTCCACTTTTTGAATAACCGCTTTTATTGTTTACTCATTACTTGGTCGTCGTTGTGAATCCATTCGAGAAACTGAGCCAACACCCGGGCAGTTAACCCCCAGATGACACGCCCGTCCACCTCGTAAAACAAATGCTCGACTGTCCCTATTTTCCACGGATATCGCTTGCCACCTGGGATCAGATGATAAGGAAAATCCTCTTCGGGCTCGGTCATAACAGTGGAAAGATACTTCGCTGGCTGTGTTGCCAACAGACGATCGAGTGGAAGGATAAAGACCTCTCCGACCTCGTCTGGGTTCGGCTCCATATCTCGAATTCCTTCCACGTATCCAATAAAGGGCGTAATGATAGAGGAGCCTGGCCCAATCACCTGATCGAGCTCGCCTACATAATGAATCCGATCAAGTGGAATCCCCAGCTCCTCGCTTGTTTCCCGAGCAGCGGTCGCCCAACGTGATTCGTCACTCTTCTCAGCTCGCCCTCCCGGAAAACAAACCTCGTTCGCCTGTCGCCGCATCGTACTGGCTCTTTTTTCAAATAAAATGCCGAGCTGGTTGTCAGCCATTTTGACGAGCGGAAGCAAGACACTGTACGCGCCGCTCGTCCCACGTTCACGTTCTTGCAATCTCTTTGAAATCTCCCTGATGGCAGGAGCAAGGGAATCCTCCCCTGATTCCTGTGGCAAGTACTGAGAGACCTCGATTAAATTTTGATCCGGGTCACGAAAATACACCGAACGAATCGGCCCGATAGCCCCTGTTTTTGGAACAGGTCCTTCCACCAAATGGACGCCGCATGCATGAATATGCTGGATGACTTGCTCCAGCGGAAGGGATGTGATAAGACACAAATCAGCGGAGCCTGCGACTGGATGCATCGCTTTTGGCTCCCATTCTTGTCCGATTTGATGCAAATTGATTTTTTGCTGGCCGAAGTGCAGAGCCCTCCTGCCATCGCCAAAGGTAACTGCCTTCATACCCAGGACTTTTTCGTAAAAGTGACAGGTTGCCTCGATGTCTTTTACCGTCAAAACCAAGTGGTCTAATCGATCGATCATATGCCTTTACTCCTTCTCGTCCCGATACATGCTTCATGCTGTTATTATAACAAACACAAGGCGGTTGCTTCTCCTCCCCATTGTCCTCCAACATTTCCCTCTTTTCAATTCCCAAATTGCCTCATCTCCACTTCACCAAATACAAAAACGAGCGTCTCCCTCGTAAACAGATGGGAAAACGCTCGCTATATCCACGCTTTGCGAAACTATGCTTTTGAACGTGCCAGCAAGTACAAGAAATACGGTGCACCGATAACCGCTACAACAATACCAGTCGGAATCTCTGACGGCTGCATGATCCAGCGCCCGATAGTATCCGCCACGATGACCAGTAGCGCACCCGTCAGCGCTGATGTTGGCAAAAGCATCTCATGTTTTGGCCCTACTAATCTGCGAGCCAAATGCGGACCGATCAACCCGACAAAACCGATGCCTCCACTCACTGCCACGGAGGAAGCGGCAAGCCCGACTGCGGCAGCCAGCAGCTTCAATTGTTCTTTGGCAACGGGTGCACCCAAGCCTTTCGCCAACTCTTCTCCCAAATTGAGCACATTCATAACACGTGCTTTGTAAAAAACATAAGGGATTAAAATGGCGATCCAGGGCAAGAGCGAAAGAACGAACTTCCAGTTGGTCCCCCAGATACTACCTGCGAGCCAAGTCGCCACAAACTGGTACTTGTCCGGGCTCAGCTTCAGCGTCAAGACGATCATCGCGGCACTCATCCCGGCCGCCACGGCAATCCCCGTCAATACAATACGGGTCGGAGACAATCCCTTGTGTCTTTTATAAGACAATGCGAAGATCAGCGCTGCTGTCACGCTGGCTCCGAGCAACGCCAACACTGGCAGCAAAAAAACAGGTGCCGCAGACGTCGATGGATAAAACGAAATGAACAGCATCACCATCAAGCCAGCACCAGCGTTGATCCCCAAAATACCAGGTTCGGCCAACGCATTGCGGGAAATTCCTTGAATAATACACCCCGATACGGCAAGTCCTGCCCCGATCAGGAGGGAAATCACAATCCGCGGCAAGCGGAATTCAAACAAGATCAGGCTTTGTTTGTCTGTTCCAGAACCGATTAGCGTCATCAGAAGATCGCTTGGTGACAACCGGATATAGCCTGTGTTCATACTGATGATAAACGCGATGAAAATGAGGATAGCGAGTATCGTCATAACCGCAAAGGCTTTATTTCTTTTGCGGGTTTGGTATTGGGAAAGCATTTGCTGCATCATTACATCTCCCTTCTTTCTTTACGCGCCAAGTAAAGGAAGAACGGTACACCAATTAGCGCAATAAGTGCCCCTAACGGCGTCTCATACGGCGGATTTACCATTCTTGCGGCCAAATCGGCGAAAACGACGAGCAAGCTGCCCAAAATAGCAGAGCAAGGAATAATCCATCGATAATCAACCCCAACCAAAAAGCGGGTCAAATGCGGAACGATCAATCCAACAAAGCCTACAGCCCCAACAACGGCGACTGCAGATCCAGCCAAAATCAGGACGATGATCATGCCTGCCAGTTTGACCAACGCCGTGCGCTGCCCCAATCCTTTCGCTACATCTTCTCCAAGACTGAGCATCGTGATGGAACGCGACAACATCATCGCCCCAATAAGAGCTGCGACAATCCATGGAAACATGACTTCAAGCTGAAACCATTTGGTTCCCGCCACACCGCCTGCATACCAGAAGGCCAAATCTTGTCCAATTTTAAAGTAAAGCGCAATCCCTTCGCTTAACGCGGACAATAGTGCGGTCAATGCGGCACCCGCTAAAACAAGGCGTACCGGAGTCAGACCGCCTTTTGCCAAGGAGCCAATCCCGTAGACCATACCTGCCCCTACGCCAGCACCCAAAAAGCTGTAGAGAATCAGGTACATGAACGGCAGACCCGGGAAAAAAGCGAAGCAGAGAGCCAAAACAAATCCGGCACCTGCATTCAAACCAAGCAGCCCAGAATCCGCCAACGGGTTTCGTGTCATCCCTTGCATGATGGCACCTGCAACAGCGAGGCTGGCCCCGACCATTGCACCGCCGAGCAGACGCGGCAAACGAATCTCCTGAATAATTTGGTGTTGGGTAATATCTGGATTAAATTGAAAAATAGCTTCCCATACGACAGCAAAGTGAATGTCGGCTGCTCCAAATGACACAGACAAAAACATCCCCAATATTAATGCGAATACTCCGCCGGTCAAAATGAGTGTCGCTGCCCAAGGGCGAGAGCGAAACGCAACCGGCTTTCCGTTATTCCCCTCTTTCAGGGAATGTGCGTGTTGACTCATACGTGCCACCTTTTTTTCGTTAGTTTGGAGCTGAGTTGCTAATAGTGATATTGATTCTTATTATCACATAATGATTTTAGGCGATGCGTGAAAACAGTGTCAATGGACAATCGCGAACTTGTCTTTTTTGTGAAAAACGTCTTGACGTTTTTCATTAAACAGGATGTGACCGCTTGCGGTCTACAAAGAACGGTCATGACCGTTTCTTTGTACATTTACGCTAATACTTTAAGGACTTCGTCGACCTTTTTCCCGTTGGCGATCACACCGTGATTCATCCAGGTCATGAAATCCACCTGGTACGCCCGCTTTTTTTGGACAGCGGGAAGCGCTTGCCACACGGGATGGTCGAGCTGAAGCTGTTCGGCACCTGGTTTTCCGTCATGCCACTTGTCAAAGGCGAAAAAGATATGATCAGCATCCAGTGTAGACAGCTCTTCCCACGACACCCCTTCTCTCACTTGCTTGGCAAATTGTTTTTTTACGAGCGGGGCCGGCTCCATTTCCAAATCTTGAAACAACACCTGCGATGTGTAGTTTTTCTCTACGAGGATTTGATCGGCCGAGATGCGCAAGAAGGCTACCTTCTGCCCTTTGAGACTCCGTCCTATTCCATTTTTGGCAGCTCTTACTTTTTGTTCATACTGCTCGATTGACCGCTCTGCCAATTCACTTCGGCCCAACCGATCACCGAGGGTGCGCAATGTTTTTCGCCACTCAGGACCGAACTGCCGAATTACGCATGTAAAGGCAATCCGGGCACATTGGTCATACACATCCGCCTTCCAGCCTGTACACTCCCGAAGCATAATGACATCTGGGGCACGACTGGACAATAGCTGCACGTCATCGGTCAGCACATCGTACGTCGGTACATCATGCAGGCCCAAGTAGTCTTGCTGCCCCCAATATGTATGCGCCCATTGAACGACGGGTCGAATACCAAGAGCCAGCAAATAATCCTCCATATAAAGAGAGACGACTCGTAAATCATCCCGATGAATGTTGCGGTATTTTCCTGGCGCAAGCCCTACACTCTGTTTAAAACGACGATTGAAATAATATTCGCTGTTGAATCCGACGTTTTGGGCAATCTCGTTGATCCGATCACCTGTCATGAGCAGGAGTTGCTTCGCCCGATTGATCCGCAGTTGATTCATGTAATCGAGCGGTATTTCTCCCGTCATTTCCTTGAAGAGCTGCGTATATCGCCAACGTGGAACGTTCGCTTCCTGTGCTAGCTGGTCTACGGTCAACGGCTCTTGATAGTGCTCCTCTACATACGCAATCGAACGTTCAACTGCTCTCCTCGGGTCCAAACTTGTTTTGCCTGGCACATTTTGCTGGGCCAAAACGCATAGCAATTCCTCAAAGCGCACGTGATTATAAAATCGTTGCAGCGACTCTGTGGCATCGCGATGCTTGTAAATCTCTGCAATCGATTCAACGACACGAGAAAAAGGCGTGCAGGTCAACTCCCCCATACAGAAAAAAGCCTCGGAAGCTTGTTCCTGCGTCGGAGCTCCCGTGTGGACGACACGAAAAGTCAGATAATAGTAGTCGAGAACATGACTGGTGCAACTGATCCGAACGTTCTGACGCGGTGCTGCAATCCAGCATCGCTCCCGAGTGAACCGATATGTCGACGATTCGATTTCCATGTGCCCTTCTCCGTCCGTTGCTACAATCATCGTGTAGTCCTCCGGCTCTTGATAGTCCTGCCATCTTTCCACATTTACTTTTTGGATGGCCGTCATGGCAAAGAATGATGGTGGAGATAGCTTGGCCCCGGTTGCTTCGTTATTCATCTCCCTCACCTTTCTCGTGAGAATGATTATCATTTAATATTATAATGAGTAAACATCCCGACTACAAGCTCCGAAAATGAAAAAGAAAGCGCATCAACTGATATGACGCGCTTTCTCTACTAAACTCGATTACTTTACAATCGCTTTGACCAAATCGTCTGCCTTCTTCATATTGGCCAGAATGGCACCAGATTGCCAATGCGTTCGCTCCATTGGGTAGACATGACCTTTTTTTACTGCAGGAACGGATTTCCAGATGGGGCTCTCCAAAATCTTGAGTGCATCCTTGTTTTCTTCGGAAGTCCACGTGCCATTCGACGGGAACACAATGATATGGTCTGCATCGATTGCCGGGATGGCTTCTTCTGATAATACCACGTGTGTTTCCTGATTTTTGGCAGCGGAATACGGCGTAAGTCCCAACTCCTTGTAGAGCATGCCTGTGTAAACATTGCCATCTCCGAAGAGGGCCAAATTCGGCTTATTCCCCACGTTCAAACGAATGACGGCCACCGTTTCATTGCCAATCGCCTTTTCCAGCTTCGCTTTGGTATCCGCTATTTTCTCATTGTACTTTTGGATCGCTTCGTCTGCTTTTTCTGGAACGCCTAACACTTCGGCGATTTTCTTGAGTCTTCCAATCGTGTCGTTACGGAGTTCATCCGGCAGCTTGTACGTAGGGGCTACCTTGCTGAATTCCTCGTATTTCTTGGGATCAGCGTAGCCATCCACAATGATGATATCCGGATTGGCTGCAAGCAGCGCTTCCATACTTCCTGTAATATCAAAAAGCGGCACGTCCAGCCCGAGGTAATCCTGTTTGCCCCACGCCGGGTGATACCACTGGACAACCGGAGTCACACCCAATGCTGTCAAAAAGTCCTCCTGATAAATCGCCGCTACCCGCTCTGGCTTTATCGGAATTTCTACATCGCCATAGGCGTCCTTCACCACTTTGGTTTTCACAGCGGTGTTCTCAGTCGTTGCTTTCTGCTCAGTGGATGTTGGCTCCTCTGCTTTTTCTGCACACGCAGTTAACACGAGCATCATGATCAATAATAATGCCATCCATGCCAATCCTGCATTCCGAACCGTTCTGACCATCTTTCTACCCTCTCTCGCATCTGTTGATGATTATCCAATTGATACTCATTCTCACCTTTTGCATCCTGATCATATTTGTTTCCACTCTATCTGACAATGCATTTTCTCCATTATTTTTTGTCCAAACTCCACAACCGTCCGTGTGAAACCCTTCCCTTTGCACAAAATCAATGAAGGGTATCTGACGTTTGTCCATTGAGCTGGTAAGCTGTATATGATAATGATTATCAGTGATAGCAAACAGATTCAAACGAATACTGGAGGAAAATAGAAATGAAACACATGCGCAACATAAGCGGAACGCTAGGAATCTTCGTGCTGGCTGGTAGCTTGCTCATCGGATGCAGTCCATCTGCTTCGCAAGCAACGAGCTCCGCGAGCAGTGAAGCAAGTCAGAAAAGCCAGACGCGTCCCTATACGGATTATCTCGGGCATGCAGGCAACATCCCGGTCTCCCCTGCACGAATCATCTATTCCGGTGAGACATTTGGCGATATGCTCGCGCTGGGCGTGAAGCCGATTGGGGGATTCGGGTATTCCAACCAAATCTTTGAGGATCAACTCCATGATGTCGAGAATGTCGGTTTTCCCATTAATCTCGAAAAGGTCCTGGAATTACAGCCCGACCTGATTATCAACGCAAATACGGAAGAAAAAGAATATGAACAGCTAGCCAAAATCGCTCCTACCGTCATTTTTGATACATTCGCGCCGTTGGAAGAGCGGATGACCCAGCTCGGTGATATTCTTGGGAAACCGGAGGCAGCTAGGAAATGGCTTGCCGATTACAAGCGGAAATCGGAGGAGATGTGGAAGAAGCTGAAGGAGTCTGGCACTATGAAAAAAGGGGAAACCGCCTCTGTCTTTACCTATTATCCGGGTGATCGGCTGTTTGTCATGGCTAGAACAGGGCTTTCCCAAGTGCTCTACGATACAAACGGATTCAAGCCCACCGCGCCCATTCAGGAAATACTCCATGCACAAAAAGGGTTTGAGCTCATTTCCGTGGAACGTTTGCCCGAAATAGCGGGAGATCGTATCTTTATACTGAATACGCCGAGCGAGGAAGCTGAGAAATCAACGCAGAATCTGCTAAAATCACGTATCTGGAAAGACCTTCCGGCTGTTAAAAACGGATCTGTCTACTTTATCGACATCGAAAAATCTAGCAGTGATGCGACAACAAGAGAATGGCTCCTGCAAAAGATTCCTGAAATCCTGGCGAAGTAATGAAATAGGAGAAGCTTTTCAATAATGATTGAAAGGCTTCTTTCTTTTGTATACGAATGATAAAATAATTGATAATGATTCTCATAAAAAGGAGGGCAAAACCGATGCTTCACTCTATACCACCTCATCCTCCGCTCGGTTCCCTTCATTTTCAGTTGTGTAAAACAGAGCGGACAGCTAGTCCTTCAGCCACTCCCTTCCATTCCCTGCTCTTCTTCACAAAAGGGTACGGCAGCCTCCGTATTCACGACCAAACGTTTTCACCTTTGGCAGGAAAGTGTTTTTTGCTTTCACCGTCTACTCCTTTTGCTATCGAATCCTTATACGACAGCGCGATTGAATGCTACCAAATCTCGTTTACTGTCATCCAGTTGGATGCAGACAATAGGCCCCTATCTTATCCATACGAACTGCTTGATGGTCGTATCGAGCTGTCCGCTCACCCCTCTGCCCAGCTCTTGCGCTTATGTGACGCTTTGCTCTTGGGGCGTTCAACTTCTTCTGAAATGGACAGCTTTTGGCAGCAATTGCGGTTCCAGAAGCTGATCGGATTTTTGCTGGAGCAAAATCTCTCTCCTAGCCTTATCCCCAACAAGAGCAAAGAGGTCGAGAACAGCATTCGTTATATCCAGCAAAATTATCAAGAGAACATGACGGTCAAGCAGTTGGCAGATCTGGCCAATGTACCGTCGTGGCAGTACACACAGCTCTTTCGCCAGTTGACGGGTAAAAAGCCTTTGGAATATTTGACAGCGCTGCGTATTCATCATGCGAAAAAGCTCTTGAAAAGCTCGAACGATTCACTGCGGGACATCGCCTCGCAGGTCGGCTTCACGGATGAGTATTATTTTAATCGTCGCTTTCGAAAGACGACCGGTTACACGCCTAGGCAATATTCCAGGCTGACTCAACGCATGGAGCTCGTGCAGGACTGGACAGGGCATGAGGTAGAAATCCCCCTTCTCCCACAACGCATCGTCTATATTGGGGAGACATTTAATGATTTGCTCGCGCTCCATGTGGAAAATATCGTCGGCGGAAATTTTGCCTGGGTAGAACGAACAATCTACCCGGACCGAGTAAGACACATGCAGGATATTGCGTTTCCCGTTGACTTTGACCATTTGACGGCATTGAAGCCAGATCTGATTATTTTCGCGAACGCAGAAGAAGACAAATACAAGCAGATGAACCAGATTGCCCCAACACTCACGTTTAATTCATTTGCTTCGCTGGAGGAACGGTTGCATACACTCGGAGATTGGCTAGGGAAGAAGAACGAGGCGCGGGAATGGCTCAGGAAATACCACACGAACGCTGCCACTATGTGGAATCAGCTACGCTCCGAGCTTGTGCCCGGTGAGACTGCATCCGTCTTTATCCATGAGCATGGCGGGCGTCTGTTCGTAATGGGCACTTCCGGGCTTTCCTCCGCCCTCTACCATCCAAACGGTTTTACTCCGGTGGATAAAATTCAAGAAGTAATGCAAGCTGGCTACGGTTTTATCGAAATTCAAGAGAAGGACATCCACCTGTACGCGGGCAATCGGATCTTTATGCTGCTGTCCGAAGACCCCGAATCGCGTCAGGCTGCTGCTGCATTGATGCAAAGTGATAGGTGGCACAGTCTGCCAGCCGTTCAAAATGGGTATGTTTATTTTGTAGAAGCGCAAAAATGGAATGGCGGCGCTGCCCTTACCAGAGAGAGATTGCTGCATGTGCTGCCACTTTTGCTGTGCCATTCTTCCTGAAGCAAACAGGCCAGCTTCCCTGTCGTGGGGAATCACTGGCCTGCTTACTACTCCTCTGCTACCATCCATGCTACATTTTTTGCTTGGAGTCCTTTATTCCATTCTGCTGGTGCTGGCGTATCGCTGATCACAATGTCGACCTCTCCTAAATCTGCGATCTTGCACAATGTGCTAACCCCGATCTTGGAGTGGTCCGCTAGCACAATGCTTTCATTGGCATTTTCGATGAAACAACGGGCAAGTTCTGTTCGATCCGGCTCATAGCAGGTCAAGCCTTTATGGAGCAAGATGCCGTCAGCCGCGATAAACGCCTTGTCCACATAAAATTGTTTCATCATCTTCTCTGCATAGGTCCCGCTTACCCGATGATGCTTGGCGCTCACTTTTCCACCCAGGAAGTAGATATCTGCCGCAAGCATTCCACTGTTTTGGTACTCGATTAATCGATTCAGCGCCGTGATCGAGCTAGTGAGGATCGTCAAATCTTTTTTCGTGACGAGAAAGCTGATCATCTGCAAAGGCGTTGTCCCTTCATCGATGACAATGGTATCGCTGTCTTGCACCAAGTCTGCTGCCAACCGTCCAATCCGTTTCTTTTCTTCCGCTCGCAAGACTTCACGGGTAATATGAGAGGGCTCGGAGCGCTCCACTGTCAGCTTTACTGCCCCGCCATAAACGCGCTTCAGCTTTTTCTCCGCTTCCAGCTCTTCCAAATACCTGCGGATCGACTCAGACGAAACCTGCAGCTTTTCGACCAGTTCATTGGTCCGCACCTTGCCATTGGAATTGATCAACTGCAAAATGATTTGCTTACGCTCTTCCCCGAACAACGACACGCCGAATGTCCCCCTATATCGTACTTTACGTCATTTCGATTTTCTCTCCATGGATGTAAATCTGACGTTTTGCCAGCTCGTGAAAAATCACTGCCGGATCAAATGCTTCTTCAGGTGTAATGACGCCAGTAGCTTTTACGTTTCCTTTTGCGATCTGCTCAGTAGCAATCGCCAGCGGGATTCCTACGTTGCGGGTATAGGCGCGCAGCCCAGCCCAGTCAGCTACAGAGCCGTCAGATGCCGGATGTGTATGGTACAGGACGTGTCCTACTTTCCGACCGTCCTTGGTACCTGTTACCTCGACATGGAGAGAGTACCCGTATAATTCCGTCTCTTTTCCCTCCCTAGAATTGTAGAGGTATTGGGAGATACAATCAAGGATTCCCACCTTTGTTTCGCCTACCGTGATGGGATCGTTCCGTAAAAAGCCATAATCGTAGAGGGCTTTGACCAGCTCCATGTTTTGCTTCGGCCATGTTCCCCGTACTTCGATCAGCTTTACCCCTTTTGGAGACAAAGCTTGTGCCAGCGTCTTCGTTTCTGCATGAGGAATGATGTACTGAATGGTTTTTCCATACGGCTCGGGAAGCTTTATTTCGCGTGGGCGAGCAAATGGCGGGACTTGAATAAAATCCCCATTTTCATAGACGACGCGCCCTGGCAAGTCTGGATCATACTCATAGGTCGTCGTCTCTGTGATCGATTTGGAAAAGGCAATCGGGCGAAAGGAACCGTGGCTGACGCGGACTTCGTCGACTTCATCGAGCTGGTTCGCTGCATGCATCGCCATCATTTGGGTCAATCCAGGTGTCATGCCAAAGCCTGGAAGGCAGGTCTTCCCATGGTCGCGGAAGATCGCATCTGATGCGTTTTCTTCCCCAAAACCGTTCAAATTGATGCCATGGCAGCCAGCCTCCGCAATTGCAGCAGTAGACAGGCCGTTCAGTGTGATCGTGGTTCCGTCCATTACGATGTCGTAACCGCGCATTTTTTGGACCGTATCCGCATGATCTCGTACGTTTACCGGAACAAAATCTACGCGTGGATCATTCAGCCACTCGACTACCTTGCGACCTTCTTGTTCGTTAAAATCGCCGATCGTGATCTGCTCAAAATCCGAATGCATCACGAGATCGAGCACAGCTTCCCGACAAATATTTCCCGCTCCACCCAAGCAAAACACTTTCATCACAATAGCCTCCCTTTATTTACTCCAGCCAGAAACGATTGTTTTCCATTGCCGTTATTAATCTCTCGATATCCTCTGGGTAAACCTCTCCGATATTGCCAATCCGAAACGTGTCCGCTTGCGAGATTTTGCCCGGATAAATAACAAAGCCTGCCTGCTTTAGCCGCTCATACAGCTGTGCGAAGGTAAATGCCTCGCTTTCGGGATAATAAAAGGACGTGATGAAGGGCGATTGCGATTCTTTTGGCAACAGGATGCGAAAACCGATGCGATCCATGCCTTCTGCGAGTAGCTGCTGATTGCGCTGGTAACGCTCGTACCGTTTTTCCACTCCGCCCTCAGCCTCAAGCTCTATCAGTGCTTGATAAAACGCTCGCACGACATGGGTCGGAGAAGTATAGCGCCACTTTCCGTTTTGCTCCTCCATCGTCTTCCACTGGCTGTACAAATCAAGGGACAACGTACGGGCAAACCCTTTGCATTTAATGAGCGCAGACGTTTTCGCAATGACAAAGCCAAAGCCAGGCACGCCTTGGATGCATTTGTTCGCGCTTGAGATCAGGAAGTCTATCGAGAGCTCTGCTGCATCCATTGGAATGCCTCCGAAGCTACTCATCGCATCTACGATATAGACTTTTCCGTATTTCTTGGCGACCTCACCGATTTCTTTGATGGGATTGAGCATGCCCGTAGTCGTTTCTGAGTGTACGACAGCCACATGCGTGATCGTTGCATCCGCCGCTAGTCTCTGCTCCAATACCTCTGCATCGGCTTGTGTCACTTCGCCAAAATCAATGACCTCCGTTGCAATTCCATGAATTTGTGCCATTTCCACGATCCGATCCCCGTATGCACCATTCGTCAGGACGAGCAGCTTGCCGTCTGCGGGAATCGCACTGCTTATCACCGCTTCCACACAAAAGCTCCCGCTTCCTTGTATCAAGACGCTCGTATAATCCTCTACCTGCGAGGTTGCCAAGCGGACGAGCTTTTGGCGGATTGCCTGTACCAGTTCATTGTAATCACGATCCCATGTGCACCAGTCCCGCAGCATCGCCTCGCGGACGGTTGAGGAAGTTGTCAATGGTCCGGGGGTGAGCAACAAGTACGGGTTGTCGGTTGGTCTTGTCTGATTCATGGTCTCTCTCCTCCTACATGACGCATCTCGATCTTTTTCAGCACCTCATCCAAGCATCCAATCTCCTCGATTACGTAGTGCGCGCCCGCCGCCATCAGTCGTTCTGTTGCGATAGCAAGTTTTTTATCCAGCTCTTCCTGTGGCATGCTCGTCACTTCCTCCAAGGACAGACCGAGCTCGCTTCCACCCTTCAGAACGCCAACGGTCCACATTCCGGCGTTTCTGCCTTCTTTCATATCGCTCGTCGTATCACCGACCTTGACCATCTCGTTCATTGGATATACGTCCAGCAGGATCGCATTTTGATAGCACATCCATGGATATGGACGTCCAGCAGGCACTTCACTCGGGGTGATCAGTACGTCCGGCTCGTAGCCCTGTTGTTTAGCCGATGCTGCTACAACATTCATCATTTCCCTTGTGTACCCTGTAGTTGAGCCGATTTTGATGCCTTGCTCACGCAGTCGTCCTACCAATTCGATTGCCCCCGGTATAGGAGTAGCATACTCGTGCAGCGTAGCCATCAGCATCGGTTCGAAGTCAGCGTACAATTCGTCCACATCCGCTTCATTCGGAAGTCGACCGTAACGCTCTTGCCACAGCGCTGCTACCCGCTCCATTTTGCACAGCGCCTGGATATGATCGCGCTTGAGCATCCCCATCGGCTCACGTGCTTCTGCTGCTGTCAACTCGATCCCCCGTTTTTTGAACACCTGTAAAAAGACCGCCAAAGGAGCGAAACACCCGTAATCTACCATCGTTCCCGCCCAATCAAATACTACTGCTTTCATGCTTTATGCCACCTGACCTTTCTCTTGGTAGGACCTTGTTGTCCGCTTGCGAAGTTTGGATGCAATCCATTCTGCACCAGCACGTGCGAGGATGTTGAGGAAGACGATCAATACCGACATCGCTGCTGCCGGAGCCACATCCCCGGCGTCATCCATGTTGACGATGGAGACAGATGCCAACTTGAAATCCGCTGCGTACAGAAAAACAACCGCCGAGATCGTCACCATCGAGTTGATGAAAAAGTAAACCGCCATCTCGACAATTGCTGGCATACAGACGGGAATCGTGACGCGCCACAATAGCTTTGTTTGCGAGATCCCCATGGACTCTGCCGCCTGCTCGAACTCAGGATCGAGCTTTTTCAACGCGCTCGTTGCTGTAATAAAACCGACTGCGAAAAAATGAATGACGTTCGCCAAAATTAGAATCCAGATCGTTCCGTACATGCCGTGAAATGGATTCGATGGATTATTGAAGAAGAAAATGTACGCTAGCCCAATGACCATCCCCGGCAATGCCAGCGGGAGAATCGACAGGAAGTATCCAGCTTGGCGAAGCCCCTTCCACACTTGGGACTTTTCAATCGTGTAGGCCGTAATAAACGTGACCGCCGTCCCAATCACTGCCGTCAGCAAGGCGACGAGAATGCTGTTCCACAGTGGCTCGATCCCTTCTCCGGCTACATTGGAAAAGTCGTAATGATCCAAGCCAAAAGTCAGATTATACGGCCATACTTTGATGAAAGAAGCCAGTACCACTGCAGCCATGAGAAGCAGCAAAAATCCGCTGACGCTCACACAAATAACGGAGTAAAACAAGTCGCGCAAACGATTTTCCTTGATTCGATACGGTTTGGACTTGGCTGTAACAGCCGCATGTTGCTTCCGCTCAACAATCCGGTCCACGACAAACGCCACGAGAGCTGGAATGATCAATAGCAGCCCAACCGTTGCTCCCATCGTCATATTTTGCTGACCGATGACCTGCTTGTAGACGTCTGTCGCCAGTACAGAAAACTGTCCGCCGACAACCTTTGGTGCTCCGAAGTCAGTAAACGAGAGAGTAAAACAGACAAAGCAGGCGCTGACGATACCGTATTTCACACTGGGAATCGTCACTACAAAAAACTTGCGCAAATGGTTCGCCCCGAGCGTATCCGCCGCTTCGTACAATTGATAGTCGGCAAAAGCAAGGGAAACAGCGAGAATCAAATACGCTTGCGGAAAAACATAGACGATCTCCGCCAAAATTATCCCAACAGGGCCGTACAGATCGATGTCCCATTGGAACGGGAGCAACCCGAAGATTCCTGTCGTCACCAGCCCTTGATTCCCAAAAAGGTAAGTCAGGGCGATTCCGTGCATCATCGTGGGTGCAAACAGCGGTAGCAGCGCGATAGCCCGAAAGACTCGTTTTCCGCGAATCCCGCTGCGCGTCAAGGCATATGCGAATAGAAAAGCGAGTGTGACTGCAATAAGCGTGGTCATCGCAGAAATATACAAAGTGTTGTTCAGCGACCCTGCCAGTGCTGGGGTGGAAAAGTACGTAACGAAATTGTCCAGGCCGATGAACTGACCGTTCTTGTTATAGAATGCTTTGGAAAACAGCTGGCCAAGTGGCAACAGAACACTCGCTGACAATCCAAGAACGACAAGGCCGATGAGCCACTTTTGTATGGCTTTTCCATCGAAGATCGATGTCATTTCCTTCATGCTGCTCACTCCTGTCCCTCTATGGCTGGCGCATGCTCAAATGACAGCAAATTCTCCAGCGGAAACTCCAGCCACATCTTTTTGCCTCGGGCAATTCCAAGTCTTTGTGCCTCGGCCGCTATTAAATCGATTGTCAGAAGCTCTTTTTTTATCTGACCTTCCTCTTGCCACTCCAGAAAGATTCGATAAAAAGCACCGCGAAATTCTATTTCGGAAATAGTCGCAGGAATGGTGCATTCGGATTCTTGCTGCAAAAGCCGCACATGCTCCGGTCTGATCGCAAGTAAGCGATTCGGATCAGATTGCGCATTCTCAAAGCGACTGTACTCAAAAAAGTTGATCGCTCCGATAAAATCAGCAACAAACGGAGTCGCTGGTCTGTTATAGATCTCCTCGGGTGTACCTACCTGAACGACCTCGCCGTGATCCATGACGACGATCTTGTCAGCCATGGTTAATGCCTCATCCTGGTCATGGGTGACCATCACGGTAGTCATGCCGTACTGCTCATGCAAACGCCGAATCTCCCGGCGCAGCTTTTGTCTTACCTTTGCGTCCAATGCTGATAATGGTTCATCTAAAAGCAAGATATCCGGCGATAGTGCAATCGCTCGCGCCAAGGCAATTCGCTGCTGTTGACCGCCTGAGAGCTGGCTGGGATATTTGGCGGCGGCATGAGACAAATCAACCATGTCTAGCGCCTCTTCTACTTTGGCTGCGATCTCTTTTTTCCCTAGCTTCTTTTCTTGCAGACCAAAGGCAATGTTTTCGGCAGCCGTCAAATTGGGAAACAAGGCGTAAGATTGGAACATCATCGCAATGTTTCTTTTTGCAGGAGGCAGAGAAGTAATCTCCCTGCCTCCCAAGATCATCTTGCCTGTTGTCGGCTGTTCCAATCCAGCCAGCATTCTCAGTAATGTCGTTTTACCGCAGCCACTGGGACCGAGCAGACAAACAAATTCATTCTTGTCAATTTCGATGGAAATGTGCTCCAATGCGGCAAACAAACCAAAGCGTTTACTGACCCCTTGAATGGATAGATAGGATTGTGTCATGCTGTTCTCCTCACTGCTTACTTGGGTTCACTCTTGGTCGCGTATCGTTTTTCCCACTCCGCCAAGACGTTGTCACGATTTTGTGCGGCTTGATTCAGGTCGAGCTTGATTAATTGCTTGATCGGATCTACTGCGTAGCCTTCCGGGAGCGTCGCGCCTTCTTGCTTGACACTGACGATGGCGAAGTTCTGGTTGTAGGCTTTCATGACTTCATCCGAGATAGCCCAGTCCAAGAACAGCTTGGATTCTGGCTTGATCTGACTCTTTTTGATCAAGGCATTCGCCTCTACATCCCAACCCGAGCCTTCTGTTGGAAAGACGACTTCCACGGGCGCGCCTTTTTTCTTCTCAGTAATCGAACGGTAGCCAAAGGAAATGCCGATTGGATATTCGCCAGATGCGGCCATTTTCGCTGGCTTCGAGCCGGAATGCGTGTAGATCGCCATGTTTTCATGCAGCTTGTCGAGGTACGCCCAGCCTTCTTTCTCCCCTTTTAATTGCATGATTCCGTTGACGGTGAGAAGCCCGGTTCCAGAAGACGCTGGATTCGGCATCACGATCAGCCCTTTGTACTCCGGTTTGATCAGGTCTTCGTATGAGCGCGGGATGGGCAAATTGCGTTTTTCCAGCTCCTTGGTATTGACCGCGATTGCAGTCTCCCACGCATCGATTCCTACCCAGCTTGCAGGTTCCTTGGAATCCTTGAACTCCGGGGATACCTTCTCGATTCCTTTCGGTGAATAGCCTTCGAGCATGCCTTGCTGTTCGAGTACAAGCAGGCTTGTTGCTGCCGTTCCCCATACGACGTCTGCTTGTGGATTGTCTTTTTCCGCCAGCAGCTTTGCTGTGATGATCCCTGTGGAATCGCGGACGATATTGACCTTTACATCTGGATATTTCGCTTTGAAGGATTCCAAATACGTTTTGATCTGGTCATCCTCCAACGCTGTATAAACGGTAATCTCTCCGGAGGCGTTTGTACTTTCCTTTGTGGAAGTTTGTGTGTTTGGTTGTGACCCTGGTGCTTGTCCACATCCTGCTAAAAACGCAATTGATAGAACGGATGCAAGTAAAGGATAATGCCACTTCTTCATGAGAACCTCTCCTCTTTGCGGAATGTTCATTTCTTGGTTCCTACGACACCAATCTTACGGGGGAAATATTAAGCGAATATGAACGCAACGTAAATTGATTGTTTTTATGTGCGTTTAGTTGTGTTTTATTGGTTTTATAAACATGTACGTTTGCACAAAACAAAAGACTGAGTCATCCATTCCAATAGCAAATGGGATGAACTCAATCTTTTGTTTTTAGCGTATCAACTACTGCAAAGCAGCCTCTACAGCCGCCTCTGCATGAATCGCAGTCGTATCAAATACCGGGACCGTGCAATCCTGCGCTGTGATCAATAGGCCGATTTCCGTGCAACCGAGGATGACTGCCTCAGCGCCTTCCTTGACCAATCGCTCAATAATTGCCTGGTAGGTACGTTTGGATTCTTCGCGAATGATCCCGACACACAGCTCATTGTAAATAATCTCATGGACGAGTTTTCGTTCTTGTTCATCCGGCAGCAATACCTCTAATCCATGAACATCACGCAGACGCCCTGTATAGAAATCCTGCTCCATCGTAAACCGCGTCGCAAGCAGTGCCACTCGTTTATGTCCGTGGCTCGCGATCGCTTGCGCTGTCGCATCCGCGATATGAAGAAAAGGCAGGCTAGTCGCTTCTTCGATGGCATACGCCAACTTGTGCATCGTATTTGTGCAGAGAACAATCAGGTCGGCTCCTGCCGCTTCCAGACTTTTCGCCGCAAGCCCCATCCGCTCGCCTGCCTCTTCCCATCGTCCTTCTCGTTGCATTTCTTCGATCTCGGCAAAATCAACAGAATACATAATGCTTTTTGCCGAATGCAAACCGCCCAGCCGCTCCTTGACGGTTTCATTGATCAAACGATAGTAGACCAAGGAGGACTCCCAACTCATGCCGCCAATTAATCCGATTGTTTTCATTGTTCTCTACTCTCCTTTGTCGTTATCGTTTTCATGCGCGTTTTCCCATCACGCCTGACGAAAACGGGTTTGTAGTAGTTCATGCGCCTTTTTCGTACACAACGAAGTGTCCAACGGAATCCCTCGTTCCAGCGCCTCCACTTCTGTTAACAAGGCTTCTTTTACACCATCAGCATTCAGCCCTAATGTCAGAGCCATCTTTTTGTAAAAAGAATAATAACTCTCTTTCTTTGCTGGACCGAGATGAAGAGTTCCAAGATAGGAGCTTTGCAGCAATTCGTGGATGGCCTTTCCCACATCTTCCACATGGACAAACGTCTTGTGCAAATTACCTGACCGGCTTACTTCTCTGCCAGCTTCCAGCTCTGCATACATCGAAGCTACGCGTTTATCCCATTGCCCAACCGCATTGCGACCATAGATCGGGCCCACTCGCACGATGACATGATTGGGATGCCGCTCACGAATGCGTGCTTCCCCTCGTATTTTGGCATTCGAATAAGCAGCTAACTGATTTCTCTCTTCTAATGGCTCGGGATGATCTTGTTCCCGATAAGAGCCTGTTCCTCTTCCGAAAATACCGTCTGTGGAGATGAAGATGAATTTGCTCTTTTCCGGCAACTGAGAAAACAGAACATCCAAGCCTCTTTCTATTAGCTCTCGTTCATCTGTTGCACTCATCAACGCCCAAATAACAACATGTGGTGCAAGCTCTTGCAGTATCGCTGAAAAAGAAGGGGTGTCAGTCACATCGACCCGAAGCAATTGATGGACAGCTTGTGCAGCAAAGCATGTACCCATCAGATCAATGGCATTATCCCGCAAAAGCTCCTGATAGATTTGACTTCCCAAGTAGCCGCTAGCCCCGAGCAACAATACGCGGCGTTTCTTCACGGCATGTCCCCCTCTATCACTTACCATCTCGATTATAATCTAATATACCACTATCTCCCATATATAGGGACGCATAAATAACAGACCCGCTGCGTCCCGCGTAATAAATTTTAATTTCCTACATCGATTATTCAGACCGGTATAGCTGGCCGCATGCCGCGTTAATGTCCGAACCAAATTGAGTTCGGACCGTGACGCTTATCCCCTTTGACTTCAGGACACGAACAAATGCTTTAATCCCAGAAGGATCAGATTGCCGATAGCTGTCTGGCGTAACTTCGGTCGAATTGAATGGAATCAGGTTAACGTGGTAGAGATGTTCCCAAGATCCCCTTCCCCGTAGCAACTCGGCAACTGCTTCCGCATGCGCCGTCGAGTCGTTTACTCCACGAAGAAGAATATACGCAATATATACCTTTCTCCCTGTTTCCCGGATGTGACGATCCAATGCCATCAGTACGTCGCGGACTGGGAATCGGTCGTTGATCGGCATCAGCTCGCTTCGCTGATCGTCAAACGGCGAATGCAGCGAGAAGGTTAGATTGACCTGGGGAAACTCCCGCGTCAGCTTGTCAATCCCCGGCAACAGGCCGATCGTGGAAATCGTAATTCGTCGATGTCCTAAACCGAAGAGAGAAGGATCGGTCAATA
Source organism: Brevibacillus brevis (assembly GCF_022026395.1). Classification (NCBI taxonomy): domain Bacteria; kingdom Bacillati; phylum Bacillota; class Bacilli; order Caryophanales; family Paenibacillaceae; genus Brevibacillus; species Brevibacillus brevis. The sequence goes on from NZ_CP041767.1 coordinate 4,637,884, forward strand.
TCGCCATCGCATCAAAAATATGCGGGTTTGCTAGCGCCTCCCCCATGCCCATAAATGAGATGCTGTCCAAAGAGTGGCCGTTCAAGCGAAAATACAGCAATTGGTCGGTAATCTCATCTGCGGTCAAATTTCGTTTCAGACCAATGGTACCGGTTGCACAAAACTTGCACCTGAATCCGCAACCGCACTGTGTGGAAATACAATACGATTTCCACCCCCGCTCATAAGTAAGTCGTACGGCCTCGACCTGTTCGTCGCCGGGAATCGCAAACAGCACCTTGCTAACCTGTTTCGACGTGAGTTCCTTTACCGGAGCGATATTGCAAACGTTCGGTCCAAGTACCCGGTTCAACTCGTCGCGCAAAAATTTGGGTAGTATGGTCATCCGTTCGTATTCGCCGATGTTTTGCCTGAAAATGGCGTCCATAATCTGAGCATACCGATACTCGGGCTGCTTGCATTCAGACAATATTCGCCGAATCGTTTCATATTTAGAGGTTAGTTTCATGTCTTCTCCTTACTGCCGGAGAAACCATATAAAGCAACCGTCAATTGGCGCTATAACACGTTATTCATCTATATAGAAAAAGCGCATACGTTTGCAGACAGATGACTACGTGCATCTGTCGATAAATTGGTAAATCTCCGGCAACCGATTAGTTTTTTTGTGAACCGCTTCACACAGTAAGAACCGGTTCACATAATCATCTACAACCTCAATCTCCATCGCTTTCATCCTCCTAGAAATGGCTTATCTCTGTCAGAATAAAAAAAGAGCTACAAGAAAGTTACCTTTCTTGCAGCTCAAAAAATACGGCACATCCAACCCGTTGCAGGGTATAAACAGGATATATTTTCTGAGTGAAAAGAATAAGGTAACGATCTTGCCAATAAAGAATAAGACAAATGCTGCTTTATTCTTTAAAAAAGTGGCAAGAATGATTACATTATCCTCTTCAACTCCTATCGTTAATTGTCAGAACGATTTTAACATACCAGTTTCTGCATGACAACATCCGTGAGTCCTACTCTTCGACCTTACCTGTCAGGGCATTGATATTGTTACCATCAATGGAATAGGCCAGAACCGGTTTGGCCAATCTCTTTCCATTAAGAAATGGGTAGATATATAGCAGTTCAGTGGGTTTCTCTAACAAGGCCTTGGCTGCTGCATCTATCGAGACAGCCTTCCTCTTATCCGGGAGCTTGGCGGGCTTTTGGTCGAGCTTTTGATAGTAGTCGGTGATTTTCCCCGTGACTCCATTCACACCAATACCAATGCTTCGTCCGTATATCAGCGGAAGTCCCTGAACAGATGGCACAAACTCTACTACATACTCATGTGGATTCTGCGTATCAGGATTCACCATGTAGTAGAACTCCTTTTCTTCTTGTTTGAGATATGGTTGCAGGAACTGAACAGCTTTCTCAAGAGCCTGCTTTTCCGACAATGTTGGCTTCCCTTTTTGGGGTTCGGCGTTCGAATTGCTTATAAAACCGATCACAACGCCATCCTTCGTAAACAAAACCTCATTTTCATCAGGGGAAACATAGACTCTTTCCTTCTCGTCTCTGACGCCGTTGAAGGTACTTCCCTTCAACCTGATACCAAACTCGCTTTCATAAATCCGGGTTGCCTCCTGCTCATTCTTCACCTTTACTACCTTTCCACCAGGTGTGAGGGAGATTGGTTTCCACCTCCAGGTTATGTATTGCTGATTAGGGATCAACTCAGCTCCGGTTACTGCGTCCAAATAATGGGAGCCTACAGTGTTGTAGACGAGATCGGTTTTATTTTCATCAAGGATGTACATGAGTTGCAGTTGAGGTGGGATAAAGCGACTGAGCTGATCTTTCTTCATCGCTTGGGCTGGGGGGAGGAAATCAGCTGGATCGATGCTTGTCAGCGCGTTTTCTCCTGCCGAAACGTTGGTTACCTCTCCCGCACTGTTTACTGACAACCGAAACTCATCGCCAACTACCTCGATGCCATTTACATAGCGGCTATAGATGACATCCCCTGCAGGAGCCCGCGTTACCTTGTACAGGCTACGCATTTCACCGATCCACCCCTCCATGAAGGTATCGGCGCTCTTATAGGCCAGCTTGTCATCAGGATTTTCAAGATCCTTGTCATCCCAATAAAACGTAAGCAGTTTCCCTGTTTCTGCATGGATATTGGCTATGGCAAAGAATTCATTATTTTTTTCATAACGGATCTCGTATACAGGCTGGTCTTTCGTTTCCAAGGTTATATGTCTTGATGTGTCATCGAGAGCTGGGAAGAGCATTTGCAGCTTTTGCTCCGTTCGTTTTGCCTTTTCGCTAAGCTGATTTTCCTGAAGGTGAGCTGCAGCTTGGTGGTTCCCTGTCTGATTTGCCGTGACTGTGCCCGTGACTGGTGACAGGAGCAGTGTGGCTGTTAGGAGTGCGCTCCTTGCCAGTACAGGATAACGCCTTTTAGAGGTCGAGGTCATACGTGTATCCTCCATCTTTTCTTGACGTTGAAGCTCACACAATAAGACGTGACTAGGAAAAAATTGTCACCTCATCTTACGTGAGACAAACCTACGCACCTTTAATAGAGAAGAAATCATGGCGTAAGATACAGGGAAAATAACAAAGAGAAAAAGGGCCCTTATAAGGCTCTCAGGCTGTCGAGAAACCCCCATCCTAAATTTCGCGTACCTTCTCGAATCGCTCCTAACGCGTTTTACGAGGGTGGGGACTTTCTCTACACTATAAAACTCTACTTTGTAGTGATTCATTCCAAATAAATTCATTTTTCGCATTTTTATATATCGATATTTCTCGAAAAAATTTTTCCTTTTTATAAAATTTAGTGTAAAAATGTAAAATAGAGTTATAATTCACCATAAATGGATAAAAGCAGGAAGGTGTTCCGGTTGATTGGTGATTTGTAAAGGAATACAGGGGTCGTGCAAATTTGACTTTAACCGAATTATCGGAGAAGACTAATCTCTCTCATGCTACCATCAGTAAGATCGAAAATAACTGCGTTCAGAGGCCAAATCCACGCCATCTCCTTACACTAGCTGAGGTTCTGGGGATACCCTTCGACCAAATAATAGGCGGTTGTATTAACTATGTAAGAAACCCTGAAATGCTGAACTTCTTGCTGGATAAGGCTATCACTCATAAGCATCATAGATTAATTCAGAAAATATCCGAAAAAATATTAGAGTGTACCAGAATGGATACATTTCAGACGTTAGACGGCCTTTACCAATATGCGGGTCTAGTGAAAGATGTAAAAATTCAAGTGTTGCTTTACGATGCGATTTTGAAATACGCTCGTGAGCATGGAACTCCTGTTTATCTTGCCCGCGCGCTTTTCCAAAAATATTTGATTAAGCGTAAAGACTTAGCTCGACGGGAACAGTCCTACAACGAAGGAAAAGAGCTATTGCACTACTTGCTTTACCTCCATGAAAATGATCAGGTAATTGCTCTCTACCGGCTGGGATTACAAGCGTTTAGTTTGAAACTTTACAGTGAATGTATTGAATTTTGTCGAAAGGGATTGTCCAAAAACCAGGAAGTGAGTGAGTTACAAGCGTCAGCAACTTTGGCAACTTGCAATTCCTATTTATTTTTAGAAGATTTCATACTTGCTAGCGTCTATCTAAAGGAATATGAAAAATTCAATTATACATATGTACAAGAAAATGCCGAGTATCTACGGGCCATTATTTATTCCAAAACCGAAGACTATAGAAAGGCAATTCCATTATTAGAGAAGTGCTTGGAACGATCAAAAACAAATGCACGAATCCCCATTGCAAACGACTTACTGAACATTTTTCTTAAAATGGAGGATGCTAACGCGGCACGAAATATTTTTCATCAAGAGGTCGCTATTTTACCCGCTAAGATCGAAACACCATATATGTTCGATCAAGTAGGACTTTACTACAGCTTAAAAGGGAAATTCTTGATCGAGCAAGGCATGTTTGATGCGGGAATAGAGTGTTTACAGAAGAGTATTCAATATTACGGTGAAATCGGTGCTTATAGCGAGATTATCGAAAATACATCACTAATTATTCGTTCTCATGTAGTTCACGGAAAAATGTTGAATTTAGAGGTGTTACAGGAGCTTGACAGCCTATATAATGTAATTATTAGAAAAAAATGAGAGATCTGGTGATTACATGAAAAAGAAGGCATCTTTCCTGCTTGTAGCATTATCAATGACGCTTGGTTCTCTTCTAGCAATTGATGTTCCGTATAAAAACAGCAATAATGATTCACTTTTAGCAGTTGATGTTCCTTATGGAATTAGCAAGGAAAAGTCTAACTCTCCCCAAAGAGTTCCAGACCCTGGTTATTAAAGTGTGCGGCCTATCTATACTTGTTGGTCCGGTGAGGTACGCTAGCCTCACCGTTTTTTATTGTGGTCCGCTAATATCGTTACGTACATATCCGTCATTCGTGATAACTCCGCTAACGTTAAATCAGCTCGTTCTCTATGTTTTTTTAACTCACTTCCAAATGATTTTGTTTCTACTACAAAACGATAAAATCCCTTTATTTCCCTTTTATGGATATGATAGCATGCTGATTTAGTGGTCTTGATTATTTATCTTTTTTCTTGATTGAGATATTTTTCGAAAAAAAGGAAATAAGTTATTTTTTGGAAATGTTGTTATAACTAGGTTTAATCAGAACTGCTATGGTTACTGATGTTTTAAAATTTCGAAAAGAATGGAGGCTTTTGTCAACTTCCTTTACGAGAAGTGATGGAGACTGGATTTTGTAAAACTATGAAAAAGATAGGAGGATTCTTTTAATGCTAAAGAAATCAATCTTGGGATTGAGTATCTGCTCATTAATTGGAATGTCTGGAGCGACAGTTGTTTTGGCAGACACACTAAAGGACACAGATACAAACCGTCAGTCTGTTTTATACTCTGGCCAGTACCCATACCATACGGAGACTTATATTCGATATTCAGAAGATTACGAGGACACTGGATCAAAATTGAGATTCGATAACCGAAAGATCTATATGCACATGGAAGATGGCGAGGATCTCCCTTTTGGAGAATTTAAGACCTTCAACACGACCGTGTACTATGGTGACGGTAAGGAACGTGGAGAAGTATCCAATCGCGATTGGGATCGCGATGATGATGATATCATGATTCCTAGCGGAGTTACGTATAAAGCTCTTAGAAATGATTCAACCAAGTATTTGAATCTGTCATATGATAATAAAAAGGTTGAACATACAGCCACGTTCTTGCTGAAAAATTGCTACCCAAATTCACTGACTCTAAAGGCCAAGGAAAGACTGGATTAATACAAAGGAGGCTTAGACTATGAAGAAGTTAGTCGGCTTGGGGTTAATGACCATTGCAATTTTGTCTAGTGCAATAGTAGGCTTCGCCAGTGAAGACAATTCCTTTTACAAATTTGGGCAAAGCAACTCGGCCTATGATAAAGAAGTTCAAAAGTCACCCGGTTTAGCAAATGATGAAGTCATTAACGCTAAAGAGGTTCATGCTTTACAGATGTTTTATGAGCACATCGAGAACAAAGATAGTCAAGCTGCCAGAAAAGAAGCCATTAAGCAGGTTGTAGAGGATACCATTTTATTACAGGAAGCAGAGAAACGAAATTTGACTGTCTCAGAGGATGAAGCTAGGGAATTTGCTAAAAAGCAACGAGAGGAATTAGACAAAAGCTCAAATGCCGAAGAAATCCAAAAGGCAATTGATGGTCTGATTCAAGGTCTGGGAATCTCTGAAGAGGAGTATTGGACTGACTATGTCGTTAAAGGATACATGAAGCAAAACACGATCAGTAAGCTCCGTAGTGAGGTTTTAGAAGGTATTGAGGATCAGGCTAAGAGAAACGAAACTTGGGAAGAATTTGTAAAAACATTAACAAAGTCATCTTCAATCGATCTAAAATCGATTGAATAAATGAAAGTGGAAACCCGTCTAGTTTTCCTTATTTGTTTCACGGGTTTCATCTGAGCGTACTTTTCCAGACATTACATCATCGTAAGGGGTATAGTTAGGCGGCTTTGGAAGTCTTTTCTCCTTGATTGATCGGAAAACAATTCGGGCAATCAGGGCAACAAAAGTAAATATAATCAGAACTACAATCACTTGTGTCATGGTACAATCCACCACCTATGAGTTTTTAGTCTTCACGACACGCGCAAAGTTTCTCTCAGCCGATTGCTTATGCAATCGGCTTTTTGTATACAGTAACGCAGCCAGCCAGTGAGTGGCAACCCCCCATCTCTGTCTGTCAAAACATTATGCAATTTCTGGTGTATTGTATGACACTGGGTACATAGGGTGGTGAGCAAGTTAAACATTTCTATAAGAAATGTTCTTATATACCGCGTGCGCCAAGTTTCACTGGGCTTTTTTGCACTCACTTGGCGGAGATCTCCAAGATCATGGTTGCAGAGGGTCCCGTCGAGCTCCGCGCGCCGGCGGCGCATCGATCCGGAATGACAACCAGAGCAGCCCCCCAGATGACTACCTTGATCAGTATAGTTAGCTAATCAGTCTTAATCAGTTTATTACATTATTTTTCAGTCTAAGACTTTATTTTCTAGTCTATTATGTAGTGTAGTGCTTTAGGGGTTACGGACAACTAATTTCCACGTTGAATAAATCCAAAAACTTAATAATATGCGGTCATTATTGACTAATTAAAGACTTGTAGGGTATTTGATAATAAATAAACACAACAGATTATTAATGCTAACTGTTGTGTTTATTGAACCATTTACCCGGCTAATCTGCTAAAAACGGCAAAAAGTGGGTTCGTTTTTCATGATCACTTTCTTTAGCTAGATATTCCCTAAAAGTGTGGACATATTTTTATGATTGTTAGCTAGCCAAATCATTTCCTTTGCAAAACGAGCCGGAGGTACACTATGCTGGTCCATGTTAGAATTAATCCACCATGGGCTTTCCATATACCACAACAACTGCAATGAATTTGTTAAGTAACCATCCATCACGGTGCGTTCCTCACTGTATCCCTCAATAAACGCTGAAGCCAGGGAAACGTCAAAATAATCATCTAAGGCACATGACATAACTGCCCGTGCAACATCAAGTTGAGGATAATCATATTTCAGTCGATCAAAATCTAGTATTGCAGTTAATCGATTATTATCAAATAAAATATTATCGACCCAAAGGTCACGATGTGCCCACCCAGTAGAAAGTATTTCGAGGTTTTCAATATTTATTTCTTCAGTTGCTTTAAGTTGTGTCTCTATATCATCAAGCAATTCGATCTTCCCAGCTTCCTTCGCCTTTTTCAAAACTGATTTCCAATGTGCTAAACGCTCTTCACGGCTAGGAGGAACAAACTGGGGAGTATCTTTAGAACCAAGTGTCCCGTCGTTTAACAATCGATGCATTTTTCCTGTTGCCCGACCTAGATTGTATACTTGATGTGCATTAGCTTTACCTGGCGAGATTAGTTTGCCCTGGCAATATTCCATGACAATAAAGAGTTCTCCTTCATCTGATTCAAGCAGTATACTTTCATCGTGTGATAAAAGATTAGGACATTCAAGGCCTTGGTTATTTAATTTAACCTGTTGAGAGAATGCAAACTTTAGATCCTCAGGATTATACAGCTTAAATCGTTCTTTATTGTATTGTTTAAGTAAGAATTGCCCTGATTTAGTCGTGACTCTCCATTTCAGGTTTAACCAACCACGTTTTATTGGACTGGATTCAATTACTTCCAATCCGAAAAAATGATGTGAAGCTCTAATTAAGTCTTCCAATATCAATTCCTCTGTCAATATTGACTCCATTTGACCACCCCTAATTACAGTTTAAATGTTTACATTTCTCTTTTTTAATACTGAATATCAAAATAACGTTTGGCTTTAAATTTCTATTTTCTCAGCCATTTCAGCTGCATTGTTTTCAAATTCATCAACATTATCGGGCAATTTAATTACGTTAACCATGTTATGCTCCCAGGAAACCCCTAACTGTTTAGCATGAACAAATGGATCGTACGAGGAGTTGTTTTTTAAACAAGAATACATAACTTGAGCTATCTTCCCACATACATGTCCAATTGCTTTACGCTTGCTCATTCCTCTACCATTTACAAGTCGATCGTAATACTGTTTAAATAAATTTGGCTTAGTATTCGGCGAAATTAAAACTAAGACCATTAAGAACAGTATGCGTCTGGTATCTCGTACTCCTTCATACGTCTGCCTTGTTTTAGCAACAGAAGTTCCTGACGTTTTGTTTTCAGCAGCTACTCCAAGGTACTTTTTGAATTCCAAGTAGTTCGAAAATCTGTCTACATCACCTATTGCACCAATTAGGGTACATGCCATTACATCACTCATAATTGGGAATGATTTTAAAATTGTTGTGTAAGGGTGAGGTTCGATACCTTTGCTTTCATCACCGTGTAATAAGACTGAGATCTGACGATCTATACTATCAATGGCTTCCTCAATGCGTAATGCTTCTTGAATAAGCCATGTTTGTCTCTCAATTAAATGTGGAACTTCAACTGCTAACGTATGTGGTAAATACTCAGAGAGCGTCACTGAGGCCTTTGTAGCTATTGTCTTGGCTCCCACTGCAATTAGAGCTTTCCTTAGCTCCTCTTGGGTAACCTGAGACATTTCCTTGGCAGTTGGGTATTGTAGTACAAATTTCATTACAGTTGTAGAGCCGGGCCTCTTAAAAGCTCTTTTCAGTTCCGGATTTGTAACAGAAAAGAGTTGCTGTACCTGATTTTTTCGCCTCGTCAGCTGTGTTGAAAGGAGCCATCTATCCCTTGTAAGAGTTCGAAAAAGAATCTGAGTAGGGGTAGCAGGTTTTACGAGCCGTACACCTTTCATATCTGGATGTAGCGTTTTATGCCAACCCATATAGGCCATAATTCTAGCATCGATTTCGTCTGATTTTTCATTAAGGCCCAGTTGGCGTTCACGGAAATCCTTAACGGATTTATTCTCAACTTGAAACAAGTGATAACCTTCATCTAGAAGGACCTTCATAACCAAGTAAGAATAATGACCGCCTGTAGGCTCAAGTAAAATAAAAAAGTCCGAAGGAGTTAATCCAAACGTTTCCCGGATTTTTCTTAGTTCACTAAGAAAATCAATAATCCCTTTACTATCTGAATGGAACTTCATTGTTTTTTGTCGCTTCCATTCCTTTTCGTTACGAAACTTCCCAAAAGGAATGCAAGCCGCAACATGAAAGTCAGCACCAATATCTAAGCCTACATAAAATTCGTACCATTTGTTTGATTCAAATCTCTGTCTTGAATGTTTCTCCTCAGCAATTAATTGGTTATCCATAAATCCTCCATAGGTAGCAGTAAAAGCACTATCAATCCAAGTTTTCTTTAGAGCTCCAAAGGGCCCAATGTAGCATGTCAGGATTAACGATAGTGCAGCGTACCCACATTGTACAAAGAGGTCATTAATGCCCCAAATATTTCAAGAGGTTACTGCAATAGTCTTCTATAAGGTTCTTTCGATATGTTGGATAAATTATCCTTCTATAAGGTTCTTTAATTTTGAAAAATAAAAAAACTTGCACCTTGGCAAGTTCTCAATACGAAGATATTGTGCAGTGCCGTTAAAGCTGGAGTGCCCCAATTCTATAATAGAAGTCCAAGGAATAAGCTGGCTTCATGCCCATAACAGTTGGCTTCCCTTAAGTTCCTGCAAATAGACAATGAGGAACCAGTTTTCCGCAAACTATATTCAGAAGTACCTAAGCGGTCTTCACGTTATAGACAGGGGTAAAACTGGCTCATGGTTATTTAACCACAGTAAGTCCACTCACTCAACAAAAAATGAATATCCAGCTACGAAATAAAGCTCATACGTATTCAGCATGTAGTCTTTAGCTTTTAGACTTAAGAACTAAGAAAACTAAGAAAACTATATTTTCACAGAACACCTTTACTCATCTCCACTGTAATCTTCACTAGGCCCAATCCCCTTATTCTTTCGTTTGTTCAATTTGATCCTACCAAGACTAAAATTGTTAGGCATTAACAAACGCGATTCCACTTGACATGCCTATTTCCAGTTTTTTCTGCTATAGTAATAGTTTAGAGCCACTTACTAAGCGGTTACATTAGTACGTCGTAAAGTAAGGGAATACAAGTATCATATCCATTTGATCGTTATCGCGGGAGGTTTAAAATTGAAAAAAGTAAGTATAACCGCCATAATATTGGGCATCGGAGTTATTTTTTGGGGGCTCAGGCTTCAACCTGAAGAGGAGCAACAGGTGACCAATAATTCTCAACTAGTTTCAGTCCAACAAGACAAAACTAATTCTCCTGTTCAACAACAGGAGACTTCTACGAAGGACTTTTCTCGTATAGTAAAAGGTGCGGTTTTCACATATGAGGCAAATAGTGACCAGGCACTCGATTTATTGCTAAATGGGAATATGACGACAGAGGAAAAGAAAGAAAAGTACGATGCAATCAAGGCTGATGTAGTAGATGCAAGAAATACCGTTATTAATACTGGTAGTCACTCCTAACGGAGTGAAAATCACCAAGCTATCCCTGTGTGTCCCACAGTTTAGTTGACTACGGTACCCCGAAAGTACATCTACAGAAGCCCAAAATTTAGCTTTTCACCTAGCAAAATAAAAATAGCCCCTTTTCAGAGGCCACTTTGTAGTCTAACACGGTTGACGTTCTAATGAATTGCGTACCTGTTATGGCCCTACCGAGCTAATGGAAGCCATTTTCACAGTAATTAGACTTTTACTCAGCATATGCATTGCCTGAAACTGGAACTGATGAATCAGGATTTCTTAGTACAAATTTGTAGTAGCCTTCCTTTACAGTACCAAATGATACAGTATGGTTCTGGTTTTTGTAAGTCCCCTCAACTTCTTGCGACCCTACTGTTTCATTATTAGCATCTACAAGTACATAATTTAAAACTGGCTTATTTATCCAATCACTAGCTTCTGACCATTGAACAACAGTAAGTTTTAGTTCTTTCTTTGATGGTACTTTAAACCATTTGTTAGTATCAAACTCTCGGTTTACATCCTCGAATTGAAAGGCCACAAGAGCTTGTGCTGCAAATTCATTTTGCCCACTCGAAGTTCCAGTTTGATTAATCGTACTTGCAGAAGCATCATACGCTACTGTAGAAAGTGTAGTGCATAAAATCAGGGTTGCTACAACAGATTTCAAGAATTTCATACCTAAGTAACCTCCTAATTTTAATGGTTTACATAAGTAAAATATTACCATTAATACAAATTATTTGCAAATTACTATCATTGGAATCTTTACCAATTCGTCATGTTCTTGAACACGCAAAAAAACCCCTATCCAAAATAGATAGAGGTTCAGAGTGTAGAGAAAGTCCCCTTCCGAAAAAAGGATACTTTTAGCTTGATTTTAGAGGGTACAAATATGCCTCCTCACCCTCGTAAAACGAGTTAGGAGCGATTCTAGAAGGTCAAATTCTTTCTGCCAATCCGCGAAATTTAGGATGGGGGTTTCTCTACAGTCTGAGGCCCTTTTAAGGCCCTTACATCCGTGTTTCTTATCTGCTATTCAGTTACTTTCTATGCTTGGTTCAGCTTGTGATAGTACGTAAACAACTGATCGCAATCCTCACGCTTCTCCACCTTGATCATGTTCAAAACGCTCTTATCCTTACCGGAAAAATAGTCGCGAAGATGCTTATCCGAAAAACCGTTCTCATGCGCATCCTCCGCAGTTGAGCAGTAATGAACAACCTTGATCCCGGACCAAATGATAGCGCCCACGCACATCGGGCAAGGCTCGCATGTCGCATAAATTTCGCAGCCTGTCAGGTCCATCGTGCCCAGCGTCTTGCACGCTTCGCGAATGGCTACCATCTCTGCGTGCTGGGACGGGTCCATATCTGCCATCATGCGATTACTGCATACGGCGATGATTTCGTTCCCTTTCACGACAGCCGCTCCAAAAGGTCCGCCGAGCTTGTTGTTCATGCCTTCCAGCGTTTTTTCCACTGCCAGCTTCATGTAATCCATAGACTTGCTTCCTCCCTCAAGAGGCCTTTATTTTACGATGTGTGTCCCTGCTTTGTTCGTAATCGCATCCTTTAAGCTCTCCGGGTTCGTAATGATCACGCTTGACCCGTTTTTCTCCAAAAAGCTCAGGCTTGCCTCGATTTTTGGCAGCATGCTGCCTTTTGCGAAATGCTCTTCACGAACGTATTGCTTCGTTTCCTCTACCGTGATGCGCTCCAGCGCCTTTTGATCCGGCTTGCCGAAGTTAATGCATACCTGCGGAACACCTGTCGTAATGATCAGTGTCTGTGCATCGATTTGCTCAGCCAGCAAGCTGGTGGCAAAATCCTTGTCGATGACAGCATCAATCCCATCGTACGTATTTTCGCCCGATTTCACAACCGGAATACCGCCTCCGCCAACAGCGACTACCACATATCCCGCTTCGATCAACGATTTAATTGCGTCTTTTTCCACGATGTCGATTGGCTTTGGAGAAGGAACCACTCTTCTGTAGCCGCGACCAGAATCCTCGATAAATACCCAGTCCGGATGCTCTTTGCGCATCTCTTCCGCCTGCTCCAGCGTGAAGAAGGAGCCGACTGGCTTCGTTGGATTTTGGAAGTTCGGATCATCCTTGCTGACCTCTACCTGTGTGATGACGCTCGCAACCTTTTTGTTGATTCCTCTTTTGGCGAATTCGTTGGTGAGTGCCTGCTGGATTTGGTAGCCGATTCCGCCCTGTGTATCCGCCACGCAATTGACCAGCGGGATCGTAGGCATCCCGGACACTTCATTGGCGATTTCGCATCGTTGCAAAGCAAATCCAACCTGCGGTCCGTTGCCATGAGTAACGACTACGTTGTACCCTTCTTGCACCATATCTGCTATATTTGCTGCGGTTTCACATACGGCTTCATACTGGTCTTGAATCGTGTTTCGACCATTATCCTTAACCAATGAGTTGCCGCCGATTGCAACAATAACGAGTTTTTCCACTGGGCACTTCTCCCTTTGTTAAGATACTTTTGCAGTTGTTTCACTCTGCGTGATCGTGCTTGGTTTATTCCATTTATAGCACAGCGCGTATAAAACGCCGGATATGATCGACCCGCTAAGGAATGCTGACTTGCTGATGTTTGCCAATAGTGGCACATTTGGCAAGAAAGAGCCGGATAACGTAATCAAGAAGCTGACGATCAATACGCCGCATGCCACCATATTAAAGCCGTTCTTGAATTCTCCATTTTCACCCGGTTTTACGTAGATCGCAGATAAATCCAGCTTTCTCTTTCTTTCAATGAAGAAACTGACCAGCATGATCCCCGTAATTGGACCGTACATGGAGCCGATAAAGCTATAGAACATATACAGTGCAGCCGTACCATTTACCAGCTTCCAAGGTAAAATGACAGTCCCCAATACAGCTGTCAAGATAGCCGCTGATTTCACTGTAAACATTTTCGGAAGAAGCGCTGTCATTTGCAGTCCAGATGGAAGCAAATTCCCAAACACAACATAGCTCGTCGAACCTATATTCAGTGCCAGCAACAAAATAATGACGGCAACCGGATTCCCAATTTGATCAATGGCAACGACTACATTAAAGTCTTTGATGCCAAACGCGATTTGCGTCCCAACCAACAATCCTACACACGTAATTCCAAACAAGATGTAGGATGCAATCATTCCAAGCGGCAGACCAATCATCGGAGCTTTCGGGTGTTTTGCCCTTTGCGTAAGGTCTGCGATATTGACAATCGGGCCACCCCAGTTCGATACCAAAGCACTTACACACGCGATAAATACAAGCCAATTCTCCATCGGTTTGGCAGGAGCATAAGCAAAGATTGGACCAAATCCGCCAGCAACGCTGATCGCCCAAATTGCTGCACCTACGATGAAAATATAGATGATCGGTGAAGACCATTTACTAAACAGACTGAGAATTTTCATTCCACCTAAAAACAATCCAACAGTAATGACCCAGAGGATCACATAAGACAGCATGGTTGGGAAATCTAATCCGAGAAAATCAAAGCCTGGAACCATACTCTTATAGCCAGGGAATATTTTCTCAAAAATGACATTAAAGGATTGGGCGCCAATAATTGTTTTTGTCCCAAAAAACACAACACCAGCGATAAGCCCGCGACATATAGCAGGAATGACCGAGCCTTTTACCCCAAAGGAGCTGCGCAACAGCATCGAATAGCCAATCCCGTACTTCGTTCCCGCATAGCCATTCAACACATAGCCAGCCGAAACAATCAAGGCAGCAATCATGACTGCCCACAAGACTTGCGGAACGGATAATCCGAGGACAAAGAATCCGGCTACCGTCATGTACGACATGAGATTGTGCACAGCGCCCATCCATACGGTCACGTAGTTAAAGGTGCCCCAATCTCGATTTTCGGAAGTCTTTGGCAAAATATCGTCCGCGTATCCATAGGACTTGAATTCTTCATATGATTCCTTTACGTTTGCCTGTCCCATGTTCATTCACCTTCCTCTTTCAACTCAGCTTTCGCAACCTTCTTTTGCTGCGAAAGCTGAGTCACCTAGGATGAAAAGCTATTGGCTAATCGTTTCCGTCACTGCGAGCAATGCCTTTTCAAAAGCTTCCATCGGCGGATACGTAATACCCGCACCGATCATACCGATGCCTGCATCTTTATGCGCAATGGCGGTGTTGATAATCGGCAGAATGCCTGTCTGGATCACCTGGCGAATATCGATTCCTGTCGGTACTCCGCTAAAGTCCAAGAGCGGAATCGTGACGTTTGGATTTTCGGCTGTGGTGATTTCTTTCATCGTGGTGGAGAAGCCGATCGCTTCTTCAACCGTTCCGCCTACGAGCGCAACAATCGCTGGAGCTGCCGCCATCGCGAAGCCACCGATCCCATATGTTTCGGTGATCGCACTGTCCCCGATATCCAAGCCGGAATCCTCTGGCTTGTAGCCTGCAAACATCGGACCAATTACCTTTTGTGCTGGTCCAGTAAACCATGTGTTGCCAGCCATGCCGCTTACACGAATACCGAACTCTACCCCATTGCGCGCCATTGTGGTGACAATCGTGCTGTTTTCGATTCCATGTGCTGCATCCAGCGCGCATTTGCACATCGCCATCCATGTCGGGCCAGAGAAGTAATCGCTGCTCGCTACGAATTCGAATACTTCGCGCTTTTGCTCTTTTGTGAAATCTGTCTCCAAAATGTACGGAGTCAGCGCTTGAATCAACAAGCTCGTACCTGCGTTGTTGCGGTTGTGGCATTCATCACCCATGTGCAGTGCTTGCGCCAGCATGAGACGCAGATCGATTTCACCTGCAATTTTCATCGCATCACGCAGCATTGGTCCCAATACATCGCGCATCCAGTTCAGACGAGCGATGACACTTTCATCGTTGGCACCCATGCGCAAAATTTTAGCCATTTGCTCACTCAGGTTGGTGTAAGCGATGTTGCCATACGTCTTGTTTTTCACCACATGCATGAACATTGAAGCGGATGTCACACCTGCCATGGAGCCTACGCAGTTGTGTTCGTGGCATGGAGAGAACGTGATTGCGCCGGAAGCAGCTACCTGTTCAGCTTCCTCGATGTCTTTTGCCAAGCCCTCGAATACGATTGCTCCGGTTACGGCACCTTTCATTGCTCCGCACATTTTGTCCCAAGTAATAGGCGGACCTGCGTGCAGAATCGTGGTTTTCGTCATGCCTGGTACCACATTGATCGCTTGGTCGAAGCCAACAAGCATTGGCTGGGAGTTGATGATTCGCTCTACCGCCAGCTTGTTTGCCGCCGCGATTTTCTCCGCAACAGCTGCATTTTCCAGTCTGTCGAGAGCTTTAATCAGCTCAGGCTTTCCGCCGCCTGGTGGCTTCCAATCCAGATGAGACGCATTCGCATTTTGCTTGATGATATCGTCTTTGAAAAACTCGATCCCTACGTTGATCGCATGAATTTTCCCGTTAAACAGCTCGTTGATTTTGCTCATGATTATTCCCCTTTCGCAACAAATTCTCTAGCCAGAAGACCTGCGTTCGTGCTGCTGCTCGCAATCGTTACACCCGCATCCATCAGCTTTTTCACTTGCTCATCGAAGTTCGGAGTATCGAGGTCAGTACCCAACACATAGCCCAGGATTTCCAGATGTCTGCCTTCCTTGGCAGCCTGCGCTTTTGCTTCAATGATCGCTGGCAGCATCACGCCGACAGGATCTTCGTGGGAACCGAAGCCCAAGATGAAGTCCATCAGAATGACGCCGACGGAAGGATCTTTCGCTTCTTCCAAAAATCTCGCGATGCGCGTGGAAGGATCGATCATTGGATGCGGCTTGCCATTTGTAAAGTCGTCATCACCCATGTCGAGGAAAGTATGAGCCTTGCTCTCATGGATGTTTTTCAGCTTGTAGTCCGCTTTCTTTTGGATGTTGCTGTATACGTCTTCATACTTGTCCATTGCGAGGTACATGGCTTCGTCGCACAGTGTACCGCCGCAGAACAGCCCCCGAATGTATTTTTGTTCAGGTGACAGCTTTGCCCGGACTTCTTCAATCAGCGGCCAGTTTAGAGCGCGCTTGTTGAGCTCGTCTTCGTTGGCACCAGCCAGCACAACTGCTTTGATGGCAGCCTCCTTGCTCGTCTTGGCAAAATGTCCGCCTGCTTCCAGAACTGCGGTTTCTTCTCCACCAATGAAGTACACAACGACAGGCTTTTTGCAGCTTTTCACTTGGGCCAACACTTTTTCTTGAACACTTGGTGCTGGCGGTTTGGAAATGAGCACGATGACCTTTGTCGCCTCATCCTCTTCAAGTGCTTTGATTCCGTCGAGCATCATGATGCCGCCGACTTGCTCGGAGAGGTCGCGACCGCCTGTTCCGATCAGCTGCGTGATACCGCCGCCGAAGTCGTGAATACGCACGCTCACCTCTTGGCTTCCTGTACCAGATGCACCTACGATCCCGATGTTGCCTTTTCTCACAGCGTTTCCGAAGCACAGTGCCACATTGCCGATAATCGCCGTACCGCAGTCAGGTCCCATCATCAAGAGGCCTTTTTCATGCGCAAATTGCTTGAGGGCGATCTCTTCCTCGATACTCACGTTGTCGCTGAACAGCATGACGTGCAGATCGTTTTCCAGTGCTTTTCTTGCTTCTCTCGCCGCAAATGCGCCGTTTACCGAGATGACAGCGAGGTTTGCCTCTGGAATACTGGCTGCCGCAGAATCAATCGTGGAATATTTGATCTCTGTTGCGGATTTGCTACCGCCTTTTTTCTTGAACAGTTCTTCGATGGCGATGAGAGCACTCTCGCACAGCTCGTCAGTCGCTGCCTTCACCACGATCATCAAGTCGCTCGTTTTCGCTGCTTCCAGCTCAGGTGTGAGCAAACCAACGTTTTTCAATACTTCTTTGTTCATGTCGGTGCCCATTGCGATAACCGCTTGTTCGACACCTTCAATTTGATTCGCTTTTGTAGATAGAGACATCAGGGATACCGAGTCAAAATACGTGCTTTGCTTGATTACGACTTTGGTAGACATACATTACCTCCAGCTTCAAGATTTCGTTCCAAACCACATAGGATGCCAAGTAGGATATCCGTACCCGACGACGAGCCGATCCCGATGATTTTGTCTAAAACAGGGACAAGCTCTTCCGTGGAGCCAGACACCATACATGAAAGTAAGTCATTTAACGACTCTCTTACTTGTCCATGTGCTGCTTTTTTCAGCGTGATCGCACTGATTTCGTTCGTTAATGCCTGGGACGAACGGACGATTTCATCGAAAAATGGGCATGACAAACAAGAGGAAATGTTCTGCATTTTGTATACACTGCACAATCCCACTAAAAAATCGTCACCCGATGGCGTTAAGCCCGGCCCCAGCCCGATTAGACTGATCGCATGCTGAGTGGCTGACTCTATGCGTTTGTTTGCCAGATCGTCGGAAAGCATGCCTGCACGCTGGATCAGCATACGGGACATCTCTTTCTCAAACGGATTGGCAGGTTGGGAGGACATTTTCATGCCCCCCGTCTTGCCGTATACGTCCACGTAGTTCTTCGTGAACGCCACATTTCTGCGCAATATGTCTACGCCTTCTATGTCACAAGGATAGGAAGGAAGCTCTCCTTCCCACTTTGTTGCTTGCTGAGTCCATATTCGTATATTCGCTCCCATAACGAGCGAGCTATCTTCTTTTGTAATGACCGGAGCGTTAACGGACAGCCCCAGCTCTGAAAAGCCCTTTACATTAATGATGAGCGTGTTCGGTGCATTGTCTAGCTGATGGTTGCCAATGGTGTACAATTCCCCGTTTTCGCTGCATTTCAGATTGATCGTGCGCTCAAAAATACTGTGTACGGTCCCGCTAAAGTTTGCTCGTGCCAAACGCTCAAGGAAACCAGCATCGCCCGACAACGCCTGGATGTACATGGGACGCTTTACTTTGCTCCTGCTTCCAGCAAGATTTTCTCGATCTCGGTGTAGCCTTTTCTTCTCGCAAGCTCAAGCGGTGTTACGCCGTATTTATCTACCATGTGCACATTGCAGCCATGCTCAATCAACAGTTTGATGATCGTTTGTTGCTTTTCACCGCCATCGCCTAAAATGATCGCTTCGATGAGTGGCGTCCAACCTACAAAGTTCGTATGGTTTACGTTGATGTCCGTCGTCGTTACGAGCTCACGTACGATGTCCACATGACCTTTTTCGCACGCTGGTGTAATCCCTACGCCACCAAAACGAGTCAACAGCTCCAGATTTGCTCCTGCCTTGATCATCATTTTGACGAGCTCCAGCTTGCCGTTGATGCAACCGAACAAGAACGGGTTGAAGCATGTCTCATCCTGCAAATCTACATCTGCACCCGCTTCTACCAAAAACGATACCGCTTCCAATTTGTCGTTCATGGCAGCAGTCAAAATCGCTGTACGCTTTTGTCTGTTTCTTGCGTTAATATCTACGCCCTGCTCCAGATGCTTTTTCAGTGCCTCGATATTCCCCTCAGCCGCTGCCTCGAGAAATGCTTGTACTACGCTTTTGTCTGTCATAGTAAGCCCTCCATGATCTCGTGATGGAACAACCTGCCAAGATTGGCTGAGTGCTTGCTTTTTAAAAAAGAATTAGACAAGCCCCCGTACTTACATCATTATTTTAGACAGGGTGAATGGAATCGTCATTGTGTATGGAAACTAAAAAAATCGAGGTTCACTTGTGCACATTGCACAATTACAGGAATCCCTTTGTGGCAAAGGAGTGAACAGGGTGCTGACCATCAAAGATTTGCTTACCATTCAATCCATAGACGGCATCAAAATCATCGCGGGAGAGCAAGGCATCAATAACGTCATCTCCATCGTCAATATCATGGAGAACCCGGATGCTTTTGACTGGCTGTCTTCCAATGAATTACTGCTCTCCACCGGATATATTTTCAAGGACAATCCCGAGCTGCAAAATAAAATCATCAAGGAACTGGCGGAGATCAACTGCTCCGGGCTCTGCATCAAGATGCACCGCTATTTCGATCAAATCCCGCAAAACATGATTGATCATGCCAACAAATATGGACTGCCGCTCTTGGCCCTGCCTTTTGAATACACGCTGTCGAAAGTGATTGCCATTATTAATGAGAAAGCCTCCGGGCGCTATGATTTGTTGAACCGCAAAACATTGGACATGCATAATGCCCTGTTTCGCATTGCGCTGGAAGGTGGCGGACTGGATCGCATCGCCTCCGAGCTGTCTGAGACGATCAACAACCCCATCCTTATTCTGGATCAGGACTGGCATCTGCTTCATTACACGGAAATCTGGCACAATCCGATTCCGCTTGACTCCTGCCTGACCTTGATCAAAAACAGACCTGTTTTTACCCGTGACTTCACGGAATCCGTCCCGAAAAATATTAGCCAAATCAAAAAGTCTATCAAGCGTATCTACCAGGCGAAGGATTATGAGGTTAAATGCAGGATTTTACCCGTTGCCGTTGCCAATCACATCTACGGATACATCGTCGTCTGGCAAACTGTGTGGGAGCTGACTGAATTTGACTACATCGTGCTGGAACAGGCATCCACCATCGTGGCGCTGGAGCGGATCAAGGCGAGGGAAATCGAGGAAGTGAAGCTAAAGATCAGACAAGACTTTTTCGATGACTTGCTCACAGGTAAAATCACTTCGGCTGACTCACTGCAAACCTTATGTGATTTGCACGGACTGCAATCGAGCTACATGTATTTTTGTACGGTTATTAATATTGAGCCAGTTGAGTTGGAAAATTTGGAGGATATAATCGATCGCAAGTACGAGCTGGACCGGATCGCAAAAAAATGCGTGGATCTTGTGTATGATTACGCGAGCAAAGCACCGGGAGAGGTGACCTGCTTTTATCGAAACAATCGAATCATCATTCTCATCGGACAAAATGAACATCGTCCTGTGGTGTCTGCAAGTGAAGCCAAGCAATTCGCCAATGAGCTGTACAGCGCTCTCGTGGATAAAATCAAGAAAACCTTGTTCTTTATTGGGGTCGGACGTCAGTATAAAAACATCGCTTCGCTGCATAAGAGCTTTACCGAAGCACATGAAGCGATCCGCCTGATGCAAAAGTTCAACAGCAAGGGCGACGTCTCTCATTTTGATGATTACTCCGTCTATCATTTCCTGGGTTCCAACATTAAGGACATCGAACTGGAAGACTTCTTTTTGAAGCGTCTCGGGAAACTGTACGAGCATGATCAAGAGTTAGGCACCAGCCTTATGGTGACCTTGGACAATTACTTTCTGTACAATCAAAACGTCAGTGAAGCGGCGAAAGCGATGTTCATTCACCGCAATACGTTTATTTACCGGATCGAGAAGATCAAGGAGATTTTGAACATGGATTTGAAAAACTCGGAGGAGTTGCTCCAAATCCAGCTGGCGCTCAAGATCGGCAAGCTTTTGCATAAGGAGTAAAAGATTGAAAGAGCTTGGTCATCGGGCTGTAGTGGTCGGGAGGAAGGTGCTTGGATTGCTCGTTTTGAACTACTCATCAGAGTAGGGGGCTTGACGAAGATTTCGCTTGAATATAAAAGAGCCTCTTTTGAAAGAGGCTCTTCTTTTTTAGTTATGAATGTATTTTTCAAAGACTTTACCAAAATCTTTGACGACATACTTGTATCGGATGTCCTCCAGCCAATCGAAGGTGTATTGGTTGATCGACTTGAATTGTGAAGCTACGTCCGCTTGCTGGCCAGTTACGCGACCCAGTGTGCTTTGGGCGACGTGGAGGCTTTCTTTTGCATGCTGAAGCGCAATTTCGTTATCGTGCATAATCGAAGCGATCTTCACAAGGGCTTTGTAGAGGTCTTTTAGCTCCTCCAAATGCTTTTTGTTAACATCGATCGAGTAGTGCTCATTGCCCATCGTGAACTTGATTTCTACATCCAAATCGACGGTTCCGGCTGTTTCCAGATACACGTTAGAGATCGGATGTGTATGGTAGGAATAGCGGCGCAGCATGCGTTTTTTGCTGGTAGCACTCGTTCCATCCAGATGAACCAGCCCCAGATTGGTGAAGCAGTACTCATCGGACTTTGATTTGATCAAAAAATAGATTTTCTCATGGTCCTCGTGCAAGATGTAATCATCCGCGTCTACCTTGTCGTAATCCGCTGGTTTTACCACGATTCCCACATTGCTCAAGCCAAGAGCGTCTGCCGCAAGCTTTCCAAACATTTGAAACAGCTCCTCTCAATATGTACGGTCTAACCTTACCCCTATATACGTGCGCGAGGGGACTTAGTTGCAAACAACTAGGGTTTCTTTTCCGTTCCGTATTTTTCAAAGAAGCCAGCTGGAGCATTACAGCCAGGTCGTCTTTTCTTCCGCTGCCACCCTACTAGTTTCAGGAGCATCTGCCTCAGGATAGCCAACAAACAGCGTGCCCACGACCTTTTTATTTTCAGGCGATCCAAGGAATTGCAGCAAGCGCTCGTCGCGAACCAAGCCGACTCCTCTCGTGCGCCATACCATGCCCAGTCCCAGTTCCTTTGCTGCCAGCCACATCGAGTGAATCGCGCAGCAAACCGCATATTCGTTATCCTCTGAGGATGCTTCATCTCCTGGGATCACATCAGCAGTCGCAACAATGACGAGCGGTGTTTTTTCCAGGACGGCCAAGGAATCCTGCACGAGATTCGGCTTGGTCGGAAAACGCTCCAGCAAAAATTCCTTCGCGATTGCCTCGAACCGCAGCTTCGCTTCTCCTCTGATTACGTAAAAATGCCACGGCTGACGCAAGCGGTCGTTCGGAGCTAACACTGCACAATCTAGCAACGCTTGGATTTTTTCGGTTTCTACTTCTTTTGGAATATAGTTACGCACGGCTCTTCTGCTTTTGAGTGCCTCTAGTACGGACATACTGGTTCCTCCTCGGTTTACCATTTTCATACGAATCCCCATCATTATATCGAAGGTTATTCGCGTTCGTACAGGTATCTATCACCGAGCATGTATCGCTGAATGTGCTTGGTGTTCGTCTTTTCTCGCAACATAGATATCATATTGCTTATGGTCTTTTTCTTGGGGCAGCATCCCCATGTCTCCCCCTAAATGACGAAGCGCATGTGAGTGAATGCGTGTCCGAAAACGAATGCCACGAGAACTTAGCTTATTTGCCACACGAATGTATTCTTCATGACCAAACGCAGTGTGGATCAAGCACTTGTACTTGGAAAAAAGGGTGAGAAAAAAGTCCATAAACCGCTCCACTCCCTTTCCTTTTTGTAGTATATTCCAATTATTGCGGAAATGAGAGGGGACATTCTACTATGAATCGAAAGAAAGTATTCACGGGTTCACCTTGGGAGCCTGTCGTGGGCTATTGCCGCGCAATCCGAATAGGGGACCGAATTGAAGTAGCCGGCACCACCGCCATGAAGGACGGAGAAGTCGTTGGCGTGGGCAATGCCTATGAACAAACAAGATTTATTCTGGAAACGATTGAAAAAGCATTGCAAGAATTAGATGCTGATTTGTCTCATGTGGTCAGAACGCGGATGTTTGTTACGGATATCAGCAAGTGGGAAGAGATCGGAAAAGCACATGGGGAGTTTTTCCGCGAGATTCAGCCTGTCGCTACGATGGTCGAGGTCAAGGCATTGATCGACCCGCGTCTGCTCGTTGAAATTGAAGTGGAAGCTATTGTTTAAGCATGCTTATTAGTTGGAGCGGACCGACGACTTTTTCTGTCGATCCGCTTTTTGCTTTTTCTACGATTGTGTGAGCTCCTCAGGGATATCAAGACCTGCCTTCTCTGCTTCTTCGAGGTGATGTTTCGCCAGAAGCTCGTCCACATGTTGCGCTTCATTCAGGTAAATTCTTGCCAGTTCGATATGTGCATGCGGGTAATCTCTTTCCAAAGCAGCATGAAAATAAGTGATGGCGGCGTCGATATTTTTGGCTGTACCATACCCATTACTGTAGAAAATCCCCAAATTATAGGCACTGAAATCGCTGCCTGCTTCGTAATCCTGCTGATAATAATGCAGCGCCTTTTCGTAATTCCCTTTTGAATCATGCAAATAGCCAAGCCAATCAAAAACCGGAGAGCCTAATAACTCTCCCTGTTCATAATGCCAGAGAGCTTTGTCCAAATCTTGCGCCACCAGCTCCCCCTCATAATAGGTCGCGCCAAGATTGTTGTGAGCCAGCGCATGACCGTGTTCTGCCGCCTTGCCCATCCAGTACATAGCCTGATCGGCATCAGGCTCCGTGCCTATCCCATGTCGATAGCAGCAGCCTAATCCGTTCATAGCATGGTGGTTGCCTGCCGCAGCCCCTAACTCATACCAGTAAAAAGCTTTATCAGCATCCTCGAAGCCTTCCAGATTGTAATACATATGGGCAAGATTGTTCATGGATGGGGCAAAGCCCTTTTCAGCAGCAAGCGTATCGTACAGAATGGCTTTCTCATAATCACCTGCTTCATACGCTTCCATGCCCAGATTGTACAACGTTTCTACTGGCGTGTACTGATCTACGCTGTCAATATCGGATTGCTCTCCTTTGGCATAGACCAGCAGTCGCTTGCGAACCTCGGCATCAAAATAATAGCTGTAATAACGATCTTCGACTTCCTCCAGAACGAGCGTTTTATCTGCCCTCGACAGCCCGTACTCGCTTACTAAATAAACGTCGTGATCCTTGAAGGCATAAGCAAAACCCTCGACCAGTGCCTTTTTCACCACCAGATCGAATTCGAAATCACTCCATCGCTTTTCCGGCGATAAAGCAATGCTCCATAATCCATTTTTCTTCAAAGCATACGCATCCTGATGCAGCCAAAAAATATTCTCATAATCGTCTAGGGGGAATAACCACGCTGGTTCATCGGCATCTCCATGAAAAACGCCTAGCTTCCCATCTTTTTTCGCCAGCACCTGATTGCCCTGCCCTGCCTCCGTATACACCTGCAAATCAATCAGTTCATCGTATTCATACGACAACAAAAGGCTCTCCTGCTGCTTGCCATAAGCGGCGTACTTCTTCCCCTTGCGCAGAACGAGCAGATTCGGAAAATGGGTTTGCCGATTCAGTTTATCGAAGCCGGATGCCCCGACAGTGCCGTCTTTTTTGTACAAGGTGCTATGATTTGTACCCTTGTGTGGTTTGACGAGGGTAAACCCTTCGTCGATCTGTTCCACCGCCGCCAGAGGGAATTCTCCGACGTATTTCCAATATTCGTTAAAGATTTTCCGATTTTTCCTGCCTTTGACCGCCGTATGGTAAAAGCCGACCCCACACTTGAAAGCCTCTTCGTGCTCAAAATCTATCGTTACAGAACTAGATTCGTCCAGAACGCCCCATTTTCCGTCTTTCTTTGCCGTGTAAAATCCTTGGTAATCAAGCAGTTCTAACTCTTCGTAGTGGGTAGGGACAATCGTTTGGCCTTCCAGATTGATCAGACCATATCGACTGTTTCGTTTGACAATCGCACCAGCAGAGCCATATTCAAAATCGTAGGCGTCCTCCCACTCCAACGGAATGACGATTCTCCCGGATTTATGTACATAGCCGTATTTGCCATCTCTAGCGACTACGGCGAGATCTTCGGAAGCGAAATCGTAAAAGGCATCGAACTGAGGGGCGAGCAATACGTTTCCCTCTGCGTCTTTGAGACCAAACAAGCCAGCTTCCTCAAAAATCTCTACATCAGGATGTTCTTCATAAGGCTGCCAGATGTGTCCCCAGCCGTATTGGTAGTCCTCATAATTGAGCAGCTCGGCAAAAGAACGAAAGCCCGGGTTCACATCCACCAATTCGGAGTAGTTCAATAGCGAGATGTCATCGTTGTCCATTGCCTTTGTCATGATCTCGTTGTTATGGGCAATATTTGCCCGCAAAGTTTCCGCCTGCTCGTCATGAGGGATGTCATCCATATTGAATACGTCCCAGGCATCAATGTGAAAATACGGAAGCGTTCGTTTTTCCAGATAGTTCAGAAGCTGATTCCTCGCTTCCAAAAATGCTTCTTCGTTACGGATTAGTCCTT
The DNA here is from genome assembly GCF_022026395.1 of Brevibacillus brevis. NCBI lineage: Bacteria > Bacillati > Bacillota > Bacilli > Caryophanales > Paenibacillaceae > Brevibacillus > Brevibacillus brevis. The sequence continues at coordinate 4,663,475 of NZ_CP041767.1, forward strand.
CCTGTCTCTCCAGGAAATCGTAGAATCGCTTCACGTTTTCGATGCCTGCCTGCGCGTCGTAAAAGAGTCCGGAATTGTCCGGTTCGGTATGATTGTTGTAATTGTTTCCGGCGATTACACAACCTTCTATGAAGAGCGGCTGCAAGAGTAGTGGGACCTCATAGCCCCATTCCACCATCATCGTGTCGTTGCCTTGTGCTTGAGAAGGTTCACTGACGTTATATACATAGACTCTATGTGACATGTCTTCTCTCCCTTTGATTTCCAATTGCTTCTGACCACATTGTAAGCAATTCTAGCACGGTAAAACAATCCGACTGATGGTCTATCCAATGAAAAAGGCTGACAAGCGAAAATCATGCTGGTCAGCCCTTTCTACTTTTTAGACTATAGCTCAATGACAGGAATACTCCCACCCACACTAACCGGCTCGATCGCCTTGCCCGCTGACCGCACCAAAGTAAAGTACTCATAGCAGCCAATGACACCAAAGTCCCCATCGATCACACCCGGATAAGCGCGGTTGACGGAATACTCCTGACTGAGGTGAGCCTTCAGCGCCTCTCCTTTTTGTGTCCGATAGCCTGAAATATCGACCTTGCCTGTGATCGGAACCGCTGGCTTTGGACCATGATCCGGGCAATGATCGTAGTAGTGTGGGATCGAAACATAGTACAGATCAGGATATTCTGCCGGAGGCAAGCTCGCTTCCGCTTGTTCCACCGCTCTCGTCGTCGCCTCACACGTGACGATATGATCGGGATGACCCGTTACCCCGTCCGGCGGAAACGTAACAACGACATTGGGCTTCCATTCCTCTATCGCTTCCCGAATCTTGCCCACCAGCTCGTTCAGGTCGGCATTTTGCAAGGAACCATCCGGGTACCGGAACAAGTCGAGACGACTGATTCCCAGCACTTCCGCCGCTGTTTTCAGCTCTAGCTCTCGATGCTTTGCCAGCTTTTCTCTGCAATCGATATCGAATGGACCGCTGCGACCTTTACAACCGGAGGTAATGCACAAATAACATGTTTCGTGTCCAGCATCCTTGCACTTTGCCAACGTTCCCCCGCAGGCAAAAGACTCATCGTCCGGATGGGGAAAGACAACCATTACTTTTTTCATATCTGCACCTCACTTGCCGCCCGATTGGCGTTCTAAATAAGCCAATCCCTTTGCTATGACACCGTAAATCGGATCGTTTTGCGCTTTTTCGATGACGACCTGCGAAGCGTACTCTCGGACGCGCTCTACGACGATCTCTCGCACGCGATCATCGTTTTGCAAAACGCCTCCCTGCATGATCATCTGAAACGGCTTGGCTTTCATTTGCAACGTATCAATGACCGCCCGAGCAGCATCGAAAAGCTCTTCGCCTGCGACCTGCAAGATAGCTGCTGCCACCTCATCTCCGGCAAGTGCCGCTTGACTGACCAACGGCGACAGCTCTCCTACCTTCTCGACGGAATAATGCTCACTGTACGTCCAATTAAACAATTCATCTACGCGTCCCAGTCCAACGTGCGGGAGGAGCAGCTCCTTCAATACGGTCGGCTCGCCGCGGCCATCCGCTGCTTTTAATACTGCCATAATCGCTTGCTTGCCGATCCAGTAGCCGCTGCCCTCGTCACCGACCCGATGCCCCCAGCCTCCTGCTCTCGCCGTTTCCTGATCATCATTTACACCGAAGGCAATCGAGCCTGTGCCTGCGATGACCAGAATGCCTGGTTTGCCTCCGGTCGCACCGAGCAATGCCGCAAACCCGTCGTTTTCCACAATTAGCTGCTGGACGCGAATACCGAGCTGGTGCAGCACCTTGCTCACCATTCGCGAGATCACCTGTCGATCATACTCCGTATCCAGGCCAGCGATCCCGAACACCGCGCACTCGATTTCCCATTCGATTCGTCCATCCGGGGTCGACGTGCCGCTCATAAAAGGGGCAACTGTTTGACGAGCGACCGCATCGTCCAAAGCTTGGCTGATCGCTGCAACCAACTCACGAGCTGCCGCTTCCTCCCCGATCCCTTGATAATTGCATGAACCGGAGCGGCCTGCACCGATTTCATTTCTGGAGCGGTCCACCAGTACCGCCAGACACTTGGTGCCCCCTCCGTCCACTGCCAGAAGAGGTATTCGCACCACTGCCATTACCCCACACTCCATTCAGCTGTCATCTGATCTAACCCTTTCATCACATTCGCAATCGCCTGTTTTTTCTGTGCCAGCCATTCTGTTTCCTGCTGGAGAACCCCTTGGCGAACAGCGATCATGCGCTTCATTTCCTCTGGGTTTGGTCCACCAGGAAGCTTGCGGATCATTACGAAATGGACCGGGTCAAGTGCCAGTCTGAGCTCTTCTGCTGTGAGCGACAGCTCCCGCCCGATTACTTCCAAGGCTGCACGGTTTACCAGCTCCAAGCTGATTTGGTTTGCAGCGAGTTGCTCGCTCATCGCTTCTTTTACCACACGACTCACGATGTGATGAGATTTGCGGAACGAAAGCTGATCTGTGCGCACCAATGTATCCGCCAGCTCAGTGACAGTCGCAAAGCTGCCCTTCGCCCGCTCCAAGAGAACGTCCTTGTTCACTTCCATCGTACCCACAACGCTCGCCATCAAGCGATACATCTGCTCGAGTACTCCCATGCTCCGCCACGCGTATGGCTGCATGTCATCCTCGGTGTCCACGATATCGCCAAAAGGCGTATTGTGCATCATCGTAAGCACTGTCGTCGCATTGCCTGCCGCACTGGACAACAGAGAGCGCATATGCTCAAAGGAAACCGGATTTCGCTTTTGCGGCATGATAGAGCTGATCTGCACGTATGGACTCGCGACTTTTAACCCCGCAAATTCTTGTGTGCACCACAGCAGCATATCTTGAACCGTACGCCCCAAATTGATAGCTGCCAATTGTACGGCTGTCGCTACTTCCCCTAAATAATCCGCTCCGCAGACTGCATCATAGGAATTTTCCACCAACTCATCAAATCCGAGCAATTCGCGCATCCGCTCCCGGCTGATCGCAAAGCCAGAAGTCGTCAAGGCCGCTGCCCCCATCGGTGAGCGATTGACTGTGTGATAGGCCTGGATCAGTCGTTTGATATCACGGCTGAGCATGTCAGTAGCCGCCATGATGTAATGCGCCATTGTCGTCGGCTGTGCCTGCTGTGTATGTGTGTAGCCAATCATGATCGTATCCACATGCTCATTTGCAAAGAGGAGCAAATGCTCTTTCAGATAGAGGGCAGAAGCCAAGGTCACCAACAATTTTTCACGCAGCACCATGCGGTAAATCGTAATCCCCATGTCGTTGCGGCTGCGAGCCAGATGCAGATTTCCTGCCACATCAGGAGCCAGTTCCAGCAAACGGCTCTCTACCTGAAAGAACAAATCTTCAAACTGTCCGGTGTAATGCGATTGGCGCAGCTCTTCCATTTCGATCCCACACAGTGCACCAGCAATTCTTTTAGCCTCGTCGTCTGTGAGCAATTCTTGTTCACGAAGCATGATCAAATGTGCCTTGTTGATCGCCATCATCGGATGCAGCAGATGGTGCTTCGCTTCATTAAATGCAGGCTCCAAAACCGCCTCCACGTATGTCTTGCCAGGGAAGCTGGCTCCCTCCTGTTGAAAAATTCGCTCTCTGTAATTCATCTTTCTTGCATCTCCTTCCCTACCCATTCGTAAGCTGCTTCTATTTTTGCGTCTGTTCTTCTTTTAGGGAGGGGGGCGACCGCCTGAACGATCGCCTTCCCTTCTACTATGATTACTGCTGTGGGCTGATCATGTTGACAAACAATCGGATCGCACCCGGTACGAGTGACGGAATTTCGCGATACCACACGAGTGAGCTGTAGGTATACGTTCCTTTACCATACTTGGCAGTGAGGTACGTACCCGTAAATTCCTTCTCGCCTTCGTCTCCATTGGAGATAAGCTCTGTGTATTCCTTGCCCCACTCGGATGGGTTGTAAGCGGAACGATCCTGAATCCAGTTGTCCCAATCTTTCTCCGTGATTTTGTTTGGCGAATGGAACAAAGCATGATCAGGCGCCAATACTGTCACTTTGGAGTTTTCATCTGTGACACGCCATTGAATCAGCGGAGCACCGATTTTAATCGGATAAGGAGCCAACTCCGGCTTCCATTTATCCTCTGGCTTGTGGTATTGCACGACCAGATTTCCGCCGTTTTCCACGTATTTCAGCAAGCGTGCATTCGAAGGAATCAGCTCAGGTCGGAAACCATAAGCGCGAATGCCCAGCACGATCGTATCGTATTGATCCAGATCACCAGACTCGATATCTTTTGCCGACAAATTGGTCACATCGACTCCCAATTGGGACAAATACTGATCGATATTGTCAAAGCCACTGGATACGTAACCGACCTTCAATCCTTCCGGCACCTTCAAGTCAAATGCCTGGATGGCAAGCGTCGCTGGTTGGACAAAGTACGTCGTGCCGATATGCGGGTAACGGATGACTTGGGCTCCGTGTCGGCTCTCTTTTCCACTGCCAGACGCTACTGCTGTCACCGTGTACTTATCCGGTTGGACGGAAGCATCTGCTTTGACCGTAAAGGCAACGGACTTCGTTTCTCCCTTGGCTTCAAAGGCGAGCGGTGCTGCTTGTGGTTCTACGCTCCAGCCTTTTGGTACATCGAGAGAGATGGTTGTTTTCGCTGCACCTGGATTGTAGTTTTTCACCGTAACCTTGACCGGAATTGGCTCCTCTGGCTTCTGCGTATTCAAAACCGTCGCATTTGGACTCAGCACCATAGAAAAAGATGGAAGAACTGCAATGGCATCTGCTGGTGTCACATGGCTATTCGCCGTCGAGCCTGCAAAGCTGTAGCTGACATCTGCTGTAATGGCAGGAGCGGCATACGGTTGGAACAGAGCAGCATCAGAAGGAACTGAGACATCAAAAGTCGTTTTCACCGTCTGATTGTAGCCGAGCGATGAGAAGCTCGTGGTCGATTGCGGCTTGGCTTGCCAGCCTTTTGGTACATTCAGCGCGAGATTGATCTTCCCGACTTTTGCTTGGCCGCCGTTGTAAGCCGTGACCGTTACTTTTGTCGTTTGCCCTGCTACCAGTTCGGTTGTCTCAGGCTTTACTTTGGTTACGAGCGAGAGCGCTTCGGCACTAGCTTTGTTCAGCTGGGATTTCTTCACTCCCAAACGATGGCGCAAGTCTGTTTTCGTGTCAGTTGGCAAGGAGGAGGCTTCGACTGCTGCCGTCGCTTTTTCCACATCCGCCAGCATCTCATGCGCTTCCTTGGCTACGGAGGCAAAGCTTGGGTACGCAGCAATGACCTCTGCGGCATCCTTTTGCAGCTTTTTCAGTTCACCCGCGACTTTTTCCCCGCCAGACTGGCTGGCCACTTCCTTCGCTAAATCGTCAAACGAATAGGCGATTCCCTCAAAAAAGTCTGCTTCCTTGTCTTTTGTCTCTACGATGGATTGATCGAGCTTGTAATAATTGAAGCTAGGTCCCTCGTCATAGTGACGTCCCATCCCCTGACTCTTGTGCATAAACCGGGATTCTTCGCCGAGTTGGACGTAAGAGGCCCCATAAATTTCGTCATAGTCGCCAACAGGCACTTTGACCGAGTAATCCTGTTCCTTTGCAGGCAGATACAGCTTCTTCACCTGCCAAGTAGCCAAGCCTTCTTTTGCATGCTGTGGAAAAACGTTTGGATCTGCGGCATCCTTGAATGCCCGTACTGTAATGACATTAATCGCGCGATGATGACCGTGAGTCGAAGGTTCGTTCAAAAATGCGGGAATCACGACATCAGGTCTCAGTGTCCGGATACGGCGGATGAGCTTTTCGTACGCGACATCCTCGCCCCATTTTTGCAAGGTTTCATCCGGGCTTTTGGAAAAGCCGAAGTCAAAAATAGGGTCGTCGATTTTTTCACTGAGGTTCTCCAGATGGATGTTCGTGATTTTGGAAGCTTCCTGCAATTCGCGGGTACGAATGATCCCCAGCGCATTACCCAGCTCGCTGCCTATCTCGTTCTGTCCTCCCTCGCCTCGGTTCGCAATGACACTGGATGTGTCCACCCCTTTGCCAAGCGACAAGTACGCGAGCATCGAACTGTGCTCATCGTCCGGATGTGCTCCGGTGTTCATCGCACTGGCAATCGTGGTGAGCGGCTTGATGGCTTTCCACAGGTCGACAACCCCGCGGTCCGCATGGGCGGTCTCGGGTGCTACCGGCATAATCAGACTCGTGGCTAGCACCGCTGCAGTCGTAATCGTGTACAGCTTGGCAAGTTTCCCCTTACTCAATGAACAACTCCTCCATTCCATTCAGATTGATGTCTATATCAATCATGGCGGTCTGTACGTATGCATTTCATTGATGTAGCCATGGATCGACCCACGGTTGGCCCGGAGTGGATGGGGCATTACTGCTTCTGACTGATCATGTTGACAAACAAGCGAAAAGCGCCAGGGACTAGCTGTGGAATCTCGCGGAACCAGGCAAGCGAGCTGTAGGTGTACGTCCCTTTTCCATAGTGCGCCGTGAGGAAAATGCCGCGGAACTCCGGTTCTCCCGGATCACTTGTCGCAATCAGCTCGGTATACTCGCTTCCCCAGCGAGAAGGATTGTAGATGGAGCGCTCTTGCACCCATCCATCCCAGTCTGCTTGGGTAATGACGTTTGGCTCCTGGAACATCGGATGGTCAGGGGCCAGCATACGGACGTCTGATTGCTCATTGGTCACCCGCCAATCGATTAGCGATTCACCGATAAAAATGGGGTAAGGTGCCAAGTGCGGCTTCCATTTGTCCTCCGGCTTGTGATATTGAACGACGAGGTTTCCGCCGTTTTCTACATAGTGCAAAAGACGCTGATTGCTCTCGATTAATTCGCGCCGGAATCCGTATGCACGAATACCGAGTACAATCGTGTCGTAGCGGGACAAATCGCCCGATTGGATTTCGTTTGCGTCGAGATTGAGACAATTCACCCCGACCGCGCGCAAGTATTTATCCATATTGTCAAAGCCGCTGGATACGTAGCCGATCCGTTGGTTTTTCGGGATGGCCAGATCAAAGGCTTGAACAGTCAGCGTAGCGGGCCGGATGAAATACGTTCGGCCAACATGCGGGTATTCAATGACCTGCACATCTTGCGCAATCTCTGCCACACCGTCTGTCCCCGCGACCGTAGCGCTGATCTGATATTTGCCATTCGTCACCTGCGGTGTGGTATGAACAGTAAAAGCGATCGTTTTCGTCTCGCTCCGGAAAGAAAACGGAACATCGACAAAGGCTGGCTCCGCTGTCCAGCCTGCCGGGACAACGAGAGCGACCTTGGCTGTAGAGCTTCCCGGACGGTACTGTTTCAGTGTTACCTTAACCGGGATCGTCTCATCCGTATGCAACGTATTCCGCACCACATCGGACGGGGTCAGCGTCACGGCATACGGCGGAAGCACAGCTACACGGCTATCCGGCTCCACGCGAATCGTACTGGCTGTCTCGAAGGCGAAATAGAGCACCTCGACATCGAGTACAGTCGGCTTGTAAGGATGGAACAGCTCCGTCTTTGCAGGAATCGATACCTCAAATACGGTGCACACCGTCTGATTGTAAGCAAGTCGTGGAAAAGCCGTTGGCGTGAGCGGTTTCGCCGTCCATCCAGCGGGGACACGCATACGCAGCTGCACATGCTCAACCTCCAGCGAGCCGCCATTGTAAGCCGTTACGGTAACCGTTGTCGTCTGGCCCGCCACCCACTCGCCCGTCTCCGGCTTGATTTTCACAACCAGAGACAGAGCCTCCGCACTGGCACGGTTTAGCTGCGCTTCCTTGAGTCCTAGCCGATACATCAAATCGACCTTTGTTTCTTCATCGAGTGAAGCCTTGCTTACTTCTTGTTGTGCAGACGCAAGCATAGCCTTCATGTGATGAACCCTTTGAGCCACCTCAGCAAAACGCGGGTAGGCATTCAATACATCTGTAGCCGCATCATCCATACGGTGAAGCACTTCCGCAAGTTCTTGCCCGCCTTTTGCAGCGATGCTCTGCGCCAGATCAGCAAAACTGACGGGCAGTCCGGAAAAAAAGTCGCGCTCTTTTTCCGGTGCCGGAAAAACCGAGGCATCCAGGCGATAGTAATTGTAGGTCGGGCCTTCATCGTAGTGAACTCCCATGCCCTGTGTCTTATGCATAAACCTCGATCGCTCACCAAGCTGCACATAGGATGAGCCGTAGATTTGGTCGTATTCCCCCACGGGTACGGCGACGTGATAATCATCGTTGTCCATGATAGGCAGATACAGCTTTTTCATTTGCCACGGCAAAAGTCCAGCCTGGCTATGTTCAGGAAAGATCTGTGGATCGGCTGCTTCGTGGAAAGCTCGCTGTGTCAGCAACGTAATCGCCCGGTGATGTCCGTGTGTCGTCGGTTCATTTTCAAAGCAAGCGATAACGACATCGGGGCGCAGCTCCCTAATTTTTCGAACCAATCGCTCGTACACGACCTCTTCGCCCCATTTGCGGAAGGTTTCTTCGGCGCATTTGGAGAACCCGAAATCATGGATGGGATCATCCAGCTCTTCGCTTAAGATGCCAAGCGTCACATTGCTAAGAGATGAGGCTTCTTCCAGCTCACGCGTGCGGATAATCCCCAGCGCGGTACCTTGCTCGCAGCCGATTTCATTTTGGCCGCCTTCCCCTCTCGTCGCGATCACACTGGTGGTATACACGCCTCTCCCCAGGGCCAAGTAAGCGAGCATGGCACTGTGCTCATCGTCCGGATGGGCACCTGTATTCATGGCACTGGCAATGGTAGCGAGTGGCTTGATCGCTTTCCACAGATCGAGCAGTCCATGTTCCCCCTGCATGGTGCGAACAGATGCGGGAATAGTCGGGCAGGGTAGTTTGGTCGGCTGCACTTTCGGTGATTTCTTGTCCATCGATTCACTGACATCCACGTGAAGCCCTCCTTTTTCACGAAGGCATCCAGCTTTACACGGCAGTTCCCGCCTTATCTCCGGTCAGTTTTCTGGAGATGAACAACACGATGATGATGACCACGATTTGCAAGACACCATAGGCGCAAGCGGTGCCAAATTCATTACTGTACATGCGTTGGAATACAGCGACAGACAATGGCGTTGTCTTCGGTGTGAAGATCAGAATCGAAGCCACGAATTCCCCGATACACTGGACGAATGCCAAGAGCGTACCTGCGAGAATTCCACCCCAAGCCATCGGGAACACGACACGTCTAAAGCTGTACCACCAGGAAGCACCCAGATTTCGCGCAGCCTCCTCAACAGATGGGTCCATCTGCATCAAAGTCGCATTGGTAGAGCGAAACACAAGTGGCAGATGTCGGACAAAATACGCCAACGGGATAATCCAGAATGTTCCGATCAAAACCTGTCCAAAGCTGAATGCATTCGGCTCACTGAACGCTGCAATCAGGTTGATCGCCACGACTGTCCCTGGCAATGCCCATGGTAGCATGATCAACACATCCAGAAGCGTTTTCCCGCGAAACTTGAGGCGAACCATGGCATATGCCGCAGCTACACCGAAAATGACGATCCCGATTACCGCGATCGCAGACAACTGCAAGCTGTTGAGAATTGGACGCCATGTCTTGCTATCCGTGAACAAATCCATGTAATGCGACAAGGTATACTCAGGAGGTAATATTTGCACCGTCCAGGTACCATCTACCGAGAAGGAGATGAGTACCAATACGAGAATTGGCAACATCAGAATGATTGTACCGATAAAAGACAGCACAATCGTGGTGTAGCGTCCCGCTTTGCTCTTGATCTCGGTACGATGCACGCTGACCCCTTTGCTCAAGTTCTGGTAGTTGCGCGCGCCTTGGTACCAACGCATGATCAAAAGAAAAGCCACAGAAACGATCGAAAGAATCGTAGACTGTGTCGCAGCCATGTCCAAATCTCCATTGGTGCGAGACAGATAGATCTGCATCGTCATCGTCCGGTCAATGCCGAAAATGAGCGGTGCCGTATAAGAAGCCATCGAAATCATGAAAACCAACAGAGAAGACGCGACCATGGCTGGCGTGAGCATCGGCAAAATAATACGCCGCCAAACCGTAAAGCGATTCGCTCCAAGACTGGCTGCCGCCTCTTCCAAGGACGGGTCGAGCCCCTTGATTGCTGCTGTAGCTGTCATGAAGAAGTAGGTGTACATCGTAAACGTATGAACGACGACCACACCCCACATTCCTTTTAACGAGAAAGGAACCTGGGCAAGCCCGAACAGCTCTTTGATCGCCCGTGGGATGATTCCGCTCTCTCCGTACAAAAAAGTAAACGAGAGAACACCAATCAGTGGAGGCAACGCCATCGGAACCAAAGCCAGCACAGAAAGAATTTTTCGTCCCGGAAACTCATAGCGCTCCAATAAAAACGCCATCGTAACCCCGACAATTCCGCACGTAATGACACTCAGAACCGATATGTAGATACTGTTCCACAACGCTTCCAGGTTGGCGGTATGCTCCAGACTGAAAAAGCGAATGTAGTTTTTCCACGTAATTTCCTCATCGATTTTGATACTCGCAACGAACGTTTCGAACAATGGATAAACGACATACGCCAACAATATTAAAAAGAGTGGCGATACCAGCACGTAGACGAAGGCGGGTGAAGCGGTGATGGACTTTCGTCTGGCTGCTGTCGGCGCTTGCTGCAACTCTGCTCTCAAAAGCTTCTTCCCCCTTATCCGGCAAAATAAATGCTCTCTTTCGGTATATGTAGGCCGATGGCATCGCCGCGCTGTTTAATCGGTCGTCCCAGGTTGATGGACATGCTGCGCAGGCTCTCACTTCCTACTTCCGTGACATAATTGACACACGCCCCTGTAAATTCAGACATGACAACAGAGCCTTTCACTACATTTTGTCCCTCATTGCCTGTACTCTCCAGAACGGATTCAGGACGAATGGACATCGTTACTTTCTCCCCGACAGACAGCTGTGCACGTGGAGAGGCATTTTCCTTCAATCCGCTAAGCATTTGTCCAGAAGCTGTGCGAACCAGCACTTCATCGCCGTCAAATCCTGTAACTGTCCCTTCCCACAGATTCGTCTCGCCGATAAAAGAAGCGACAAAACGGTTTACAGGACGATGGTAAATCTCATGCGGTGTTCCGATCTGCTGCACTTCTCCGCTCTGCATGACCATAATCCGGTCTGACATCGACATCGCTTCTGCTTGATCGTGCGTGACGTAAATCGTCGTAATTCCCAGCTCCAGCTGGAGTCTCTTGATCTCGAAACGCGTCTCTTCCCGAAGCTTCGCATCCAGATTGGACAGCGGCTCATCCAACAGCAGAATCTGCGGCTCGATGACCAGCGCCCGTGCCAGTGCTACCCGTTGCTGTTGTCCCCCGGAAAGCTGATCAATGCGGCGTTCGCCATAGCCCTCCAGACGTACCAGCTTCATGATCCGTTCTACGCGCTCTTTTGCATCTGTTTTGTTCACCTTCCGAACCTGCAAGCCAAACGCGATATTTTCAAAAACAGTCATGTGCGGGAACAACGCGTAGTTTTGGAATACCATCCCGGTATTGCGCTTGTGGGGAGGAAGAGATGTAACCTCCTGTGATCCAAAGCGGATATGGCCTTCTGTTGGATAATAAAAGCCGGCAATCATGCGCAGGGTAGTCGTTTTGCCGCAGCCACTCGGACCGAGAAAAGTAAAAAACTCTCCTGATTCGATATGAATGTGCACATCTTCGACCCCTTTTGCTTGGCCAAACCTTTTGTAAACGTGATCAAGTGTTACGCTGCTCATCGGGTTGTGTTTCCTCCTTCATCGCGAGTCATTTCAAGCTGACGGCCGTTTTCAAACAACTGCTATAAGTGACTAGACGGAAAGGACAACGCCTTCCCGCCTAGCTGCTTGAAAAAATCTTCCTTACTTCTTGCCTTTTCCCTTGATGTTTTCATCCCAATGCTGCATCCACTCTTTTTCTTTTTCAGCCATGACAGCCCAATCGAGTTCCATTGGCTTTAGCTCGAGATTTTTCATGAAGTCTGGCAATTGGTCCTTGCTGATGTCTGTACGAGATGGGAACTGGAAGCGTTCCTTCGCCAATTGGGCGGCCATTTCAGGACTCATCAAGAATTCCATAAACTTTTTCGCCGCATCCAGGTTTTTCGCGCCTTTTACGAGAGCCACGCCGTCTACGAGAATCGGTGCCCCGCTCTTCGGATAAATGAAGTCATACGGATGATTGTTCTTTTTGCTTTGGATCAGAACGTCTTGGAGGTTCCACAAGGAGATGACGCCCTCTTGACGATCCAGCTTCAGATACAGGTTTGTCGGGTCTTGTGTGTACTCTTTTGTATTGGCATCGAGCTTGGTCAGCCATTCAAAACCTTTTTCAGGAGTATCCGCCCCTTGACGGAAGATCATTGCGGAATAAATAGTACGCATGGTGCCGGACGGCAGTACGTTTCGGATCACGATTTTGTCTTTGAATTTCGGGTCGATCAATTCGTCCCAATCTTGTGGCGCTTCTTCTGGCTTCATTACCTGCGAGTTGTACATGATGACCTCTGGCAAAAGCATTTCGCCGTACCAGCGATCTTGCGGATCTTTGTACAAATCTGGAACCTTGTCTGCAAAAGTCGGCTTGTAAGGCTCCAGCAGATCTTCATTGGCTGCTGTCGCTAGAGCAGATTGGGTACCGCCCCACCAGAAGTCAGCCTGCGGGTTCGCCTTCTCTGCACGGACGCGCTCCAAAATTTGTTGGGCACCCATCTCAAGTGTTTCTACTTCAATGTTCGGGTACTTTTCTTTGAATTTTGGCAACACGATTTCAAAAATGTTTTTGTCCCGTCCGGTGTAAATCACCAGTCTTTGTGGGTCACCCGATGAATCAGCAGGTTGAGCAGCCGTGCCAGATTGGCCGCCTGCGCTGTTGTCGGCAGGCTTTGCTTCCTGTCCTCCACTGCCGCACGCAGCTACAGTCAGAGCCAAGGAGCTGACAAAAACGCCCTTCATCCATGTTTTCAGCTTGCTAGTTGTCTTCTTCAAAATGAACTCCCCCTCTTGTTCTTCTCACTCTTTGTCAAGCAGTCGTGTGAAAGGAAACGCTTCCAAAACGCTGTGGACAGCACCAATCAAACCAGCGCGCTCCCCCAGACTTGCTTTTTCAAGATTAGGCACCTCAGGCACCCATTCTCTCAGCCATTCGTGAATTTGCTTCACCCCTTCACCATCGACGTGGACCATCTCCCCGCTCAGGATCAATATTTCCGGGTTCAAAATACTGATGATGTTCGCCATTCCGTACGCCCAATGTCGATACACATCCGCAAGAAGCTCCTTTGCTTGTGCATTTTGTTTGGCGTGCCGGATCAGCTCTTCTATGACACTCGACCCTTCCTGAAGGTCAGAGAGAAATCCCTTTGCCTGCTCTTGGATGCCCGGAATCGAATAATGCGTCTCAAACACGCCTGACGCGCCATTCGGGCGATTATGTACCGGGCCGATCATCATGAAGCCGATTTCTCCTGCTGCCTCACGACTCCCCCGATAAAACTGCCCATCCAAAATAATCCCGGCCCCAATCCCCGTTCCTACATACATGTAGACGACGTTGGTATGGCCGACCCCTGCTCCACGGACGTACTCGCCCAGTGTCATCATATTCACGTCATTGTCGATAATGACGGGCAGTCCGAGTCGCGCTTCGATGGTCTGTTGAATCGGTGAACCCATCCACCCCGTGCTGGGTGAAAAGCTAACGGTTCCACTGCCACGCTGTGTGACGCCTTGTAAACCGACGCCCATTCCGAGCAGGCGCTCTCGCGGGATGCCGCTTTCACACAACAAGCGATCCAGTCCGGCTGCCAAATCTTCGATGACAGTTTCGCCATTCGCTGGTTGTGCCAGCCGTTTGCGATAGCGAGCCAAGAACTCGCCTTTCATATCTGCGATAGCCATCTCCAGGGTAGAGCCTTCAAAAATTGCCCCGGCAATGGCGTACGCCTGGTAGTTGTACTCCAACAAAATCGGCTTGCGGCCGCCTTTGGAATCGCCCATTCCTACTTCTTGCAGGAGTCCTTCCTGGATCATTTCATCTACAAGGGCGGAAACACATGGACGGCTCAGCTGGGTCTGTTTGGAGATATCCGCACGGGAAATCTGCCCGTGCAAGACGACCTGCTGTAATACTTCTTCTTTATTCAGTTTTTTCACGAGTTTGCTATTACCTGTTTTTTTGGGAGCTTGCACGCTTCATCGATCACCGCCACACAGTTAGTTAACATTACTAACAAAGATAACCAAATTATAGACACGGCAGCACCCAATAGTCAAACAATTTACATTTGTCTTTCAGATATTTTTTGGTTTTTTAGTGTATATATCCCTTGTTAAAAAATACTAAAAAAAGAGTCGTCACGCTGTTGTGGTGGGGAGGAAACAGGAGAAAACACTCAGATTCTTGTCCCACCCGCTGTGGGATTCACTGCCCGCCTCCATGCAAAAAGCGAAACCGCGTCCAAAGTAGTCCATTCAGGATGTGTTTCAGAGGTGGACGCTTAAGGGCGTGTTTCGCTTTTTGCATTCCATCTCGGTCGGTGTACCAAAGATCTTCGCTTATTTCTCCTGTTTCCTCTACGAGCCTCCAGTGTTAACCGGGTTTTAGAAGCCTTAAAAGATGGAAGAATGTGTTCAGTTACGACAGAGAAGAATATTTCCAGACGTAGCGACTTGTGGAGTCCTACCGAGCGGAGAAGCGATTAGCGGGTAAAAGAAACGCAACGTGCCCGCGCGACGTAGCGGCTACCACTTTTGCGTTTCCCCGCTAGTCGCTTCGAAGCGGGCAGTCTCAACCCCCAGCGGGACGGAGCCTGGAGCCTAGACTGGAAATATTCTTCTCCCCACCGCAGCCACTGCATTCAGAAATATAAAAAAGCACATCACCCTCTACGGGGGAATGTGCTTGGAACGTCCTCTATTCGTCTATGTATCCAGCGACTCCTTTTTTAATCAAGTATTCCATCTCTACATCCAGGATCTTCTCGACGGTGATCTCATCCAGCTTCACATCTGACTTACCCATGACATAATCTACGAGATCATCAAAATCAACGTCGACATCACCTTTTGCATCTGCCTTCGCACTGTTCATGTACGCTTGCTCATGCTTGAGTACGATCCTGATTTTTTCCGGGTCTACTTTTGTTTTCGAAGCTACATGCGAAACGAGTTCGGTTTCGTTTACTTGCTTACTCATTTGTTGTCATCTCCTATTTCTCTTACCTTCTGTCATTTTACACTATCATTGCGGAAGAAAATATTGTTTCCAAGAGACAATTTGCCCTTATGTCGAGTTGGGTATTCGGGTAATCACTTTCTGTGAACCAATAAAATCGAAAAAGAAGTTGGGAAAAACGAAACTGTTTTTCCCAACTTCTTTACTTTTGAAGGACTTCTTAGGCTGCCTACTCTTCTCTTACGGATAACCAGATGTCTTTGACGAGCTCCATGAAGGTTTGGATTGCGGGTTCTTCTCTTCGGCGCCCCAGACAGACCAGTGATGCTTCTGCTTTCTTGGAAAAGCGGTACAGCTCAATTAGTTCTCCTGTACGAAGTTCTTTTTCCACTAAAACCGTACTGAGCAGGGCTATGCCTGTTTGATTCAGGACTGACCGTTTGATCGTTTCTTCGCTGCTACATTTAATGACAGAAGGTGGGATGTAGTTTAACTCCAACAGGCATTGGGTAATAAATTCATCGAGATTGCACCCCTCCTGATAGGACAAAAAAGGAAAGGTCACGAGTGCATCTGCCAGAGTTTTGTCCTTCATCAAATCAGGAGAAGCAATCAAAGTGAATTGTTCTAAGTCCACGACACTGGAATGAATACCTGGGTGCGAGGTGGTGCCCGCAATGATCCCAATATCCGCCTCGTGGGCTTGGATTTTTTTCAAGGTCTCCTGACTGGTGCATGAAATCACCTGTAGATTGACCTGTGGGTGTGTCTCCACATATGCTTTCAGAATTTGAGGCATGTATTGGATGCAATAAAACTCCGGGGCCGCCACGACCAGCGGTCCTACAGGCATGTCTAAGTAATTAAGTCCCTCCGCCATGTGCTGGAGAACGTAGAAAAGCTGATCCGTATGCTGTTTCACTATTTTTCCGGCCGGTGTCAAAAACGTGCGCTTGCCTACCCGATTGAGCAAAGGATGTCCCAATTCCCGCTCCAATGCTTGAATCTGGAGAGTAATCGTAGGCTGGCTGTATCCGAGTTGCTCTGCAGCCTTCGTCAAGTTCAAATGCTCGGCAACGACCTGAAATGTCTTCAGATTGCGTAACTCCATAATTGATTATCCACTCCCTCACCGAACGACACCCATTCTTCCTGTAAGTGCGTGTTCAAAAAGTCGGCTTTTTGAACAACCTCTGTTAGAAAAAGTGTAGCCGAGAGTGGCTCTATGTTCAACCGATATACCCTATGCGTGCTTCTCTATAATCTCCGCCAGCTTGCTAGCATCTACGTTACTGCCGCTCACGATCGTCAGTACCTTTTTGCCAACCCACTTTATCCCTTATTTCCGTGACTCCAAAAACTCCGATACTTTTGCCAGACCTACTTTAAGCACTTCCGTCGAGCAGGCGTACCCGATTCGTACCCACCCTTCCATGTCAAAGCAACTGCCTGGTGTCAAAAACGCCCCTGTCGTTTTAAACAGGTCAATGCAAAACGTTTCCGAAGGGATATCCAGCTCGTACTTGAGCATTGCGGTTGTTCCTGCCTGCGGCTTTACGTAAGAGACCAACGGCTCCTTCGCCACCCACTCATCGAGAATCTGCAGGTTGTCGCGCACGATCTTCAGGCTGCGCTCCATAATCTTGTCACGGTTTTTCAGTGCATGGACAGCCAGCATGTCATCCAGCATCCCGCAGCTGATGGTCGTATAATCGCGGTGCGTAAAGCAGCTTTTGATCACATCCTGAGGTGCTGCAATCCATCCCAGACGCAAGCCCGCCAACGAAAACACTTTGGACATGCTGCTTGTCGCAATCCCTTTTTCGTACAGGTCAACGATGGATGGTACCACAACCTCCGGGTCTTGGTGCAAATTTCGATATACCTCGTCACACAACAGGTAGGCATCAACGGAGCGGGCAATCTCTACGATTTCTCGCAGCAACCCTTCACCCATCAAAGCTCCGGATGGATTGTTCGGATTGTTGATACAGATCAGCTTGGTCTTGTCTGTAACGAGCGAGCGCAGCTCATCCAGATCAGGCAGAAAATCATTTTCCGGCAAAAGTCTGAGCAGCTTGACCTGCGCTCCGAATGACTCCGGTACCGAATAAATTTGCTGATAGGTCGGATGAACGGTAATGACTTCGTCACCAGGCGCAACGAGCGAGAACAAGGTAAGAAAATTCGCTCCAATCGCCCCGTTCATCGCCAAAATGTTCTCGGGCTTCATCGTTTGATACATACTCGCGACGAGGATGCGGAATTCCGG
The DNA here is from genome assembly GCF_022026395.1 of Brevibacillus brevis. Lineage (NCBI taxonomy): Bacteria > Bacillati > Bacillota > Bacilli > Caryophanales > Paenibacillaceae > Brevibacillus > Brevibacillus brevis. Next base: position 4,680,996 of record NZ_CP041767.1, read on the forward strand.
TGAACCCTCGATATGTCCGTATGTCAGCTTCTTCTGGGCCATCTCGCGGAAAAAATCCTCCGGCTCATCGGAAAGGCGAATCAACTCTTCTACCGTCAGTGAATCAACGCATGTTTCGGCAATATTGTAAACTGCCTCCATCTCGTAAGCGTTCATCCATTCTTCTACTTTAAAAGGTGCAATTCTCATCGTCGTTCCTCTCCTTATCCTTTCACTTTTACAGATCAACTATCGTACCTACACCGCGTTTATCCGCCACTTTCAAAATGTGTGCAGCTGTAAGTAAATCTTGGAACGCGATCCCGGTGCTATCAAAAATCGTGATTTCTTCTACATGTTGTCGTCCTTGGGCATTACCGGAGATGACATTGCCGATCTCTGCTGCGATATCGCCTTCTGTTATCAGACCCTTTTTTACAGCTACCTTCGTCTCTCCCAGGCGTACAGCCTGTCCTACATCATCAACGAAGACGCGCGCTTTTGCAAAAAGCCGTTCATCGATTTCCTGTTTTCCTTCCATGTCTGCCCCTATGCAGGTAATATGCGTCCCCGGCTTCACCCACTCCGCTTGGATCATCGGTTCACGTGAAGAGGTTGCGGTGATGATAATATCTGCTTGTCTAGTCGCTTCTTCGAGGTTGTCCACTGCAATAAACTGCACGTCACAACGGCTGGCAAACCGCTCGTACAATTCTTCTGCATATTTGGAGACGAATCTGGTCAATAAGCTTTCTTTGATGTTGGCGGCAAAGCTTTGCGCCTTTTCTGGTGATCGCGGATTGCAGATGTACACCCGCTTGATCTCTGTCATCGTCATCAGTGTCGCCATGATTTGAAAAGGAGCCTGATGTCCCGTCCCGACAATCAGCAGGTTCTCTGATTCGGGACGTGCCAAATACTTTGCCCCGATTCCACCGGCAGCTCCTGTACGCATACAAGTGATGTGCTCTCCACTCAAAATCCCCTGCGGTACGCCAGTTTGGCTATCCAATACCATCACCGTACCCACTAATTGTGGCAGGCCTTTCTTGTCATTGTCACCGAACCACGAGACGAGCTTGAGTCCAAATATATCGGCTTGGGGCAAATGACCGGATTTGATATCCATGTCGGCTTTCCCCTCTACGAACTCATGAAAAATGAGCGGAAACAACGTCGCCTGCTGACTCGATTTCATTTGATAGGCTTGCTCGACCACTTCAATCACGCTGGCCATATCCAGCACATCTTCCGTGGTTTCCTGATTGATGACGCGAAATGGAAACATGTCTATCTTCCCTCCCCACTGTTTCTTTCACACTAACACAGTTTTTCAGGGCGAAAAAATTGAAAGATCCAATGGTTCCTATTAAAAAAAGCAAACCCTCCACCAACAGATGCTGGAATGGAGGGTTTGCTTATGCTCCGCCGATTCTTGCCGAAATCGTCGCAGCCTGACGCTTCACTTTTTCGATGAGTTGGGGCAATCGATCTTCTGTCACCCGAAAGCACGGAGCATTGATCGAGAGCGCTCCGACGAGTTGATTTCCGTAGCCGATGATCGGTGCGGCAACTGCCATGGTGCCTTCCGTCTTCTCCTCGTAGCTGATCGCATAGCCACTTTTCTTGGCTTCACTCAGCTGCTCCAAAAATGACGGCTGCTTGTCTCGGGCAAGCTGGGCGGAAACGACTTTTGTAATCGCATCCTGTTTCAAATACGCGAGAATGATTTTACTGGGGGCGCCGATTGTGAGAGGTATCCGCTCCCCCAGGTTCTCGTCGATGCGTATCTTCAGTGGACTTTCTACTTTTTCGATCGGCATCGAATCCGTCCCCGCCAATACGTTGAGGAAGATACTCTCCTCGACTTCATTCGCCAGCTCCTCCATGAAAGGTTTCGCCACAGCCCGCAGGTTCAGCTTTTCATGCAGGATAAAACCGATTTCCATCCACGTATATCCCGGTTTGTAATGCTTGGTGACTGGATCCTGCTCAACCAATCCGAACTGGATCATGGATTCGAGAAAACGGTGGAGCGTACTGATTGGAAGACCTGTTGCGCTCGCCAGCTCCGAAATCGGCCAAGCATGTTTTTCGTCTGAAATCAGTACCCGAATAATTTTCATCGCCCGTTCGACTGATTGAACCATCCTTCTTTCGTCCTCCATGACATAAAGTTACGCTGCAACACTCGTGTTATCTTTCGTTTGTTTAGTGGGGGCTTTTCCTTTGGCAAGTCTTGCTTCCAGCTTGTTCACGAAATACGAGAAGATCATGATCAGCACGAGATAGTACAACCCGACGACCATATACGTCTCCAACTGCTTGTAGTTGGAAGCTGCTTCACCGAGGCCCGTTCCCCATAAATCCTGCATCCCTACGTAGGCGACCAACGACGAATCCTTCAACCCGATAATGAACTGGTTGCCAAGCGATGGGATCGCCCGACGGAACGCCTGCGGCAAAATGATTCTGCGCATCGCCAACGGATACGACATTCCGAGTGATCGGGAAGCCTCCATCTGCCCGCGATCGATTGACTGGATGGAGCCTCGGAAGATTTCTGCAATATACGCACCATTATGAACCGCAAGCGCGATGGCCCCTGCCCAAAACTGGGACAATGTCACCATATTCGCCAAGCCGAAGTACAGAATACAGATTTGCACAATCAAAGGCGTTCCACGAATGACGGTAATGTAGGTGTGTGCGATGTAGTTCAACACTTTGGAATCGGATATTCGGAAAAAGGCAATGACAAGACCTACCCCACAACCGAGGATCAGGGCAACTGCCGTCAACTGAACCGTGAGCCATGTCGCTTTTAGAAAAAGGGGATAACTGGATAGAAAAATATCAATAATCACGTTCAATCCTCCTCACATGAAGCGTTAAAAAGGGGGGCGTCCATCACGGACACCCCGTTGCCCACTCACTGTTTTTGCAAGATATTGCGACCAAACCATTTTTGGCTGATCTTTTCATAGGTACCGTCTTTGACGATCTCATCCAATGCCTTGTTGATCCGCTCCACTGCCTCCTGGTCACCCAAGCGCACAGCAATCGCTTGCTCGTCAAAGCTGAGTGGTTCACCTACATCAATCACTTTTCCGCCGCCTTCTTTAATGAAACGCAAGCCTACTACCTGGTCGGTAATCACAGCATCGAGACGTCCTGTCGGCAAGTCCAGCAAAGCGGTGATATCGCTATCATACTGAGTAATTTTGTCTTCATCGGTCAGCTTTTTCGCCCAATCCAAGTAGTTGGATGCTTTCACGACACCGATCTTTTTGCCTTTCAAATCCTCTTTGCTCTTGATCGCTGTATTGCCTTCTTGCACGAAAATTTGCGAACCGGAACGGTAGTATGGATTCGTGAACAGAACAGCTTTTTGGCGTTCAGGTGTGACGGTCAAGCTCCCGATGACAGCGTCGTATTTTTTCGCGTCCAGACCGGGGATGATCGTTTCGAATGGATTGGTGATCGGCACTGCATTCATGCCCATTTTTTCTGCCAGCGCTTGTCCGATCTCTACGTCAAAGCCGGTCAATTGCCCGTTTTCCTTGAAACTAAACGGCTTGTATACGCCACTCATGGCGTACGTAAAATCTTTCTTTCCCCCGTCTCCAGAAGCTTGTCCACCTGCTGCTGGCGCACTTTCCTGTGATCCACAAGCCGAGAGCAACAACGAGCCTACCAGAACAGTGGACAACAAAATTCCAGACCATTTTGCACGTTTTTTCATTGGTGATTCCCCCTGTATTCATCTCTATTATTCGTGATCAAAAGACGCCTTTTTGAACTAGCTTTTTCGTGGATTTTAACGGATGCTGCCTAAAAATTGCTTGGTACGATCATGCTGCGGATTTTCAAAGAATTCTCTCGGCGGTCCTTGCTCGAGGATTTGCCCATCGTGCATGAACACCGCCCGATCTGCTACTTCACGAGCGAAGCCCATTTCATGCGTCACGACGATCATCGTCATTCCTTCTTTGGCGAGCTGCTTCATGACCTGTAACACTTCACCGACGAGCTCGGGATCGAGTGCAGAGGTAGGCTCATCAAACAGCATGATCTTCGGCTTCATCGCTAGTGCCCGTGCGATGGCAACCCGCTGCTTTTGTCCACCGGAGAGCATGTCCGGGTAGACATCGGCTTTGTCCTGCATATTTACTTTTTTCAGGAGCTCATACGCTAATTGTTTGGCCTCTGTTGGATTCATCCCTTTGACGTGAACAGGTGCCTCGATCACGTTTTCTAACACGGTCTTGTGCGGAAACAGATTGAAGTGCTGAAAAACCATGCCGACCTCGGCTCGGAACTGATTCAGATTCGTCTTGTGTGGATCAATCTGCTGACCACCGATTCGAATCTCTCCGCTGTCATAAAATTCCAGAAAATTCAAACATCGGAGTAAAGTACTTTTGCCTGAACCACTGGCCCCAAGCAAGACGACAACTTCCTTTTCTTCCACCGTGAGCGTAACGCCCTTCAACACGGTTAACGGGCCAAAAGATTTGACAAGCTGCTTAACCTCAATCATCCTGCTATCCCCCATTTATCTCCCGGATGAATTGCGTATTAGTTTTTCCGAATACCGGAAATGATTTCTGATTTAAATTATAATTATATATTTTCTGATATTCAAGAAAAATATGTTTTATTGAATAAATATTCATGATAGGAATATGGAATAGTTTTCCTCCTTGCGTGGAATGAATAAACGGGAGTGTTTTATACATCAAGGAGGACCGTGATGAAAGCAGCAACGTATTTCTCTGTAGGACTCATCATCATTTTTCTGTTCTCCGCCTGTTCACTGCCAGGTCCACAAGCAGCACCACCGCCACAGCAAACGGCTCCATCTGACCCTGAACGAGAAGTGAAAAGACCTGCAACCGATGAGATCAAAGGTCGAACCATAAACAATCAGTTCACGGTGCCGATCCCGATCACCGAGACATTTACTTTTACCATTCCGCCCTCTTGGACAGGAAATTACATCGTGAAGGAGTTTTCATCAACACCAAAACGTCCGCCTCGCCAACAGCCACTGGAGGGCAAGCTGGATGTGCCGACGAAATACGAAGTGCATTTTATGTTCGCTCCCAACCAGCGAAAGGAGGAACAATCCTCACTCCTTACCATTTTTGTCATGACGGTACCCCATTGGAATCACCTGTCCCAAATGGAAGGACCTCCGCTGGGGGATGTACTGGAACAAACACATGGGCTTGTCTACGCTGTTTCCTTGCCCCAGTCCAATCCGTATGATCCCGCAACTCCAGACGGGAAGCTGTATGGGCAGATGGTCATGTCGCTTGATCAGGTAAAAAATGCATTTTCCGTTCAGTAGATAGAAAAAAGTGGTCGACAGCACAACGTCTGCTCAACCACTTTTTTTCGTAAAGACAAATAGCTTCCCATCCGCGTTTAACACTTGTGTCCCTTGGGCAAGCTCGATCCAAGACCGCTCCCAGTGAACATGCCCACAGCAGACGAGTACTGGAGGATACTGCTGCAAGCACTCACGAATTTCAGGCAAGCCTTGCAGATCGAATGAAGGCTCATCCGGACCTTGATGAAGTAACAAAATGTCAGGCTGCTTCCGAAGCAGTTCCCGCATTCCATTCAGGAACTCCTTCCTTTCCCTCCGATTCGGTTTATCCGCACGACCTACGATTCCACCCAGGCCCGCAATACGGAGCTGGCTGACTTGCACCATTTCAGGATCATTGATTACGGTGATGTCTGCCATGCGTTGAAGCTGTGCGAAGGAACCAGAGTCAAACCAATCGTGATTGCCAACAACCCCGACCACCTCTCCAAACTCGCGTTGAAAGGCCTGCCATACGGAGGAAGGGTCCCCGCTACTTCCCCGTTTCCAAGGATCGGCATACAAGTCTCCGCATAGCAAGACCAGAACGCGTTCCCTTGAAATGGATGACTTTTCGATCTGGAGTAACAGTGATACTATCTCTGGCAACGCTTCGCCAAGCAGTACCTGCTGCTGCCCTTGCCAAGACTCTATCACCCCTTGCAGATCGGAAGTAATGATGATCGCCTCATAAGCTTCAGGAATATTCGCCATTTCCCCAAAAAAGATAGGCAACATGCTCGGAACAACACCTTTGCCATTCGCGCCTGCTGCTAGATAGGGAACCTGCTCGACGGGTTCTTCTCCGATTTTGGTAATCCGAATCACGAACGCAACTGCTCCCTGACTGCCATCAATGCAAAACCGAGCAAATTTTCTCCCCGCCATTTCTCGGGCTGTTCCGCATGCGGATGATCTTGGGCCATCCCGATTCCCCATATCCGATCATAAGGACTCGCTTCGACAATAATACGGTCACCTGTTTCCAAGAGGTATGCTTTCAAATCGGCATGCTGGCTGAATTTTAACAGGTTTGCCTGACGTACAATCGCCGTCTTGTTCGCATTCCACACAGCCTCGTCAAAGGAATAAACCTTTCGTCCCAAATCCTTCGCTTGTTTTGGATGGCTTTTCTTGAGTATTTCATCACGGATGGCAAGATCGCCGAACAGCTCAGCCTTTTTCGCCATCATGTAATGCTCAGCGGTCAGGTACGTGATACCGTCCTCTACAAATGCGGCCGGATACCATTGGCTGAAGCAAGATTTATCGATCGTGCCAGACTCCTTCTGTGTATGTCCCCAAAAGAACAAGTATTTCACTCTGGTCTTTTGTGATTCTTTGATTAAGGTTTGGACGTCATGTATGTGCGCCATCGTTGTATCCCCATCTTTCTTTTATAAACAATCCCATGTATACGAAGCCTTTGAAAAATCCCGACGAAGCAGATCCTCCCTGCGAACGAAGAAGTTGCCCACTCCGCTATCTCCCCACGAGACATAGCTGAAAATTCACCGCCTGTGGATCTCGATGAGGGACGTACTGCGACTCTAGTTTTCCTGTCAGCTTGTATGGCCCACCTAGTACCGGACTGTACACATCAGGATCCTCTGGTGTAAAGGGGGGGTTATTTGCATCTAAGAAGTTCAAGGAAGATCACCTCGGATATTGAACCATATGGAAAATGGTTACATTCATTTTATCTGAACCATCTACCTATCCGCAAATTTCTTACATCACTTGCGCAGCAGGATGCCAGCCTGTGGTATACCAAGCCAGAAGCCAGAGGTAGGCATGGCAATTACCCCGACCACACATATCCCGAGTAACGTCCACCCAAAGGCAGCTGGCGTCTCCATTCCCTTCTTTTTCATCAGCCAATCCGCCATATATCCGAGCAACATCAACAAAAAGCCAAACATCAGAAACCAGAAAGCAGCACCCTCTTCTTTCCCTACCGCATTCCAAAAGCCGTTTACGACGATCTGCTGAAGCGGCTCCGCGTATAAAAAGAAACCAACAACCGTATGCAGCAGTCCTGTAATGATTAGAGTGAAACCCATTTGGCGCTTGATCCCACTTACCATTTCAATTCTCTCCTCTCAAGTTGGCCTATTCCTTAGAAATGTTGATTTTATGAGCTCTCGGACGGTCTTGTTCATCCTGTAACACATCAATCATGCTGTCGATCACTGATCGCGATGCGAGTAGCCATTCTTGCCAGGCATTTTTCACATGGCGCTCTGTTCCGTACTGTTCCATGTTCGTAAGAATTGTCAGCACCCGATTCAATCCAGTACCTCTCAATGCTGAGCAGCCCCTTCCCTTGCGCTAAAACGAATGATCAGCCGATCTTCCGCATATTTCGCTCCTGTAACCCGTCGTCCCATTAATACGCGTGGCAAGATGACTTTTCGTTTGTAGGCACCTGCATTTACGGTCAATTCATCCCCTGTTTGCGTTAAATCCAAGGCTGCTTTATCCACAAAAGGAATCATCAGCTCCAAATGCAGCTCGCCGTCCACTTCTCGAATCAGTTCCGTTCTGCCCTGATAAAGCCTGGCCGATGGGTCTTCTGTTCCAAAAACGATATCTGCCAATTCTTCTAAAACAGGAAGCCCAATCACTTCTTTTGGCATCATCGGTGCTTTCAAAATCGGCAGCGGCTGAAAGTTTTCCACGATTTCGTTCTCATACTTTCGTTGCAGTTCTCGCCAGTGGGCAAAAAAGCCTTCTCCTGCTTCGTCCGGAAGCACCCGATTCACGATGATGGCATCCGTATTGAACCCGAACAGATTCAAGTACGTGAACGATCGCTTTGCTTCCGCAAGCACCATTTTCTCCGGGTTTACTACGATCCTCACTGATGTAATCTCCGGGTCCAAAACAATGTGTTGCATTTCCTCCAGCCCTCGAGCGAGCTGCTCGACACTGTCTAGTACATCATCAGAAGGAAGCTCTACTTTGTTGACGATCTTGGCCACTGGGCGAACCAGTTTGATTAGCTTGCGCTCGGTCGGAAAAATTTTCTCCAGCCACCAATTCAATACATTCGGATAACTAAGCAGGCGCAGTGTTTCCCCGGTTGGGGCACAATCCACTACCAGGACGTCGAACTTCCCGCTCATAGCGTGTTCCTTGATCTGTAGTAAACTGAACATTTCCTCCATGCCAGGAAAAACGAGCATCTCTTCCGTTGTAATATCAGTCAGCTGTGCTTTGTCGAGCAGTGTTGTCAGCCATCCCTGAACGGCTCCCCAGTTGCGCTCGGTTTCCCGCAAGCTGTTTACTTCCTGGCCCCATAAATTTTCACTGATTGGTACGGGATCTGGACCGATCACAGTCCCCAATGAATCTGCCAAACTGTGTGCGGCATCCGTACTGAGTACGAGTGTCCTCTTTCCCTGCTTTGCCAGCTTCACAGCCGTTGCTGCTGCAACACTCGTCTTCCCAACCCCACCTTTACCGGTGTAAATGACGATTCTCATCTCGACTCTCTCCTTCACGATCCATTTAATACGATTTCGTAGTAATTAGACAAAAAAAGAAGCAGGCTCGATCAGACTATTCCTCAATGTTGATCTTGATGGAACGAACCTTTGTTTCACGAGGCTTGACAGGTCCTCCGTCCTGAAATACCTTGGCGGCTTTGAGTAAAAGGGTAGTGAATTGCTCCATTTCTTCCGGCGTAAATGCCTCTTGAAGCCTTCCCAGCATCGTCAGCATCATTTGCTCCGATTCTTTGGCGAGCTGTTTGCCTGGTTGTGTTAGCGTGACGAGCTTCACCCGTTGATCCTCTACAGAGGTAGCCCTCGCGATGTATCCCTTGCGTTCAAGCCGTTTCGCGATGCTAGTCATCGAACTAAGCGGCGCCCCCATCTCCGCAGCCAGCTCTGACATCGTCAAGTCTCCGCGGAAAAGCAGGATGAGGAGGGTCGACAAATCAGAGCGAGTCAGTTTTTCTTCCAGCTGCATCGTATCGGACATAAAGGCGAACGGACGTAAACCGGTTTTCAGAAAGAGGTCGTATAGTTGATGCATACCGGCGACTCCTTTTAGTACGATTTCGTAGTAATTTCTATCTTCAATTTATTACATATTTTAGGGAATGTCAACAGGCGTAAAAAGTATACCATGCTGGGCTGACGTACATATTAAAACTGTTACAAATGACAGGAGGAATCAAAATGAATATACAGCGCGCGAAAGAAATCGCCGCTTCGCCCGTTATGGCGAATGTTACCTGCGACGGAATACCTGTATACATCCAGCATATCGATGATGACAACGACATGGCGAGGATTTACCCGCTCAACCAGCCGGATCAGGAGATGAGTGTTCCTGTAGCCAGCTTGCGGGAGCATAGTGAGTACTGATTTTTGTCACGACAACGATGGAGGGGACCTGTAGCGAATATGCAGGTCCCCTCGTCTTTTTCTTTTTCATTGTACAAATGGCCTTACAGCAAGCCTTGGATGAACGGCAGCTCCAAATTCTCGATCATTTTTTTCTGACTCGCCGCCAATTTTGCTGCGATCTGCTCCTTGCGTGCGATTGCCTCCCAGGTGCAGGAAAGAATTCGTTCACCTAATTGCGGCTCGCCTGTTGACACGATGAGCTCTGGGAGATCCAGTGAATAAGCGAAGTCAATGCCCTTAATGCGGTACGCCAAACAAACGAACGGAACACCCGCAGCGGCACTCAACACATTCGCATGCAACTTAAAGTTGATCGTCGCCTGAAAGCCTTTCATCAGTTGCAGCATTCGTTTATGATCGTGCAGCTCCAGGTCGAGGATTGTATGAGCTGGATCGTCGATTTTTTTGTACAGTCTTTTAATGGCTTCCCGATCCGGTCCCCACATGGTGAGCAAGTGGATATCGTAGCCTGCCTTGATCAGCTTCTTGGCTGCATGTACAAGCCCATCCTCTACTGCGGTCTCGTTTTTCCCATAAATCCGGTTATAGGACGTACCCCAGTTGATGCCAATCGTGGATCGCTTGCTTTTATCTACCACTGTTGGCAATGATGCGGGGAGAAGCAGCATCCCCGGGTCTCCGCTAATCGCTGCCCTTTCTCCCACTCCCGCTTGCTGGAGGTATTGGAGTGTAAGTGGTCCGCGTACACCAAAAAACGTGGCGTGCTCAGCGATTTTTTGCAGCATGTGGCTCATTTTATCTTGGCCAGTAATCAGCTTGTTCGTCAATCTGCCGGAAGAATCCAGCTCGACTTGATCTTGCGAATCAAATCCGCTTCCCCAGACCCATAGATTTTTTTTCTGTTCAACAGCACGATAAGCTACATCCACATACCCCGGGATGAGAAGCGATCCTCCCCCCAAAACGACGGTGTCATATGGGCTTAAATCCTTCAGATCAACCCCGGGCAGGGAAGGTATTACCTTGTATTGTGTAGGGTCGAGGTATTTGCATGACAAATCGTAAAAGGCATGCCACATCAGCTCATCGCCCAAATTGTTGAAACCTAACCAGCCAACGTACAAAATTTTTTTCATGCTTGCCGCCCCCCCTCCATTCTTTATTTGTGCATAAACGGTAAGCAAGGAGGCACATTTTTGCGTGATATGAAAATGGTTTTGAATCCACGCTCTTCCTTTACCTCCTATTTCCTTCAATTGACTCCGGTCGCTACATGCTTGACGCAAAGCACTATCAATCAACGAAGGAGACGGCTTCTGCACGGAGGAATGGTCACCGAAGTAACAGTCCCAAGCCAACTCGTAAGACGAAGGTTCGACCAAACCGACGTAGCCATGATTACCGATTGCAAGCACAGGCTTTCCACACGCCATCGCTTCGAGTGCGACCCTCCCTGTTCCAATCACCAAATCACTGATTTCGTAATACGGCCGGACATCTGTTTGCTCCCCCACAATGTGAATATAGGGCTCCCCAGCGGCTTTATTCAGAGCTTTGGCCAACTCATGAACATGAATGGCCTGGGCACCTGAACCCACCACCACGATATGCAGGTTGGGGATTTCACTCCGCAGTGTTTTGGTTGCCCGCAACACCATGTTGCACACCGTCGCTTTTTGCCAAGCCAACCGGCTCACGTACGTAACCACCATGGCATTAGGCGGCAATGACGGCACATCAGCCTTACTTGCAGAGCCAGACTGAAACTCTTCCACATCAACCCCATTGGAAATGAGTGTGGTTTTTACCCCTCTCCTTTGCCAGAATAGTTGGACAGGCTTACTCACACTGATAACAGCGGAGCAGAGCTGGGCTACTTTTATCGCCTCATCCTTTGGATAGTACGTTCCATGCAAGGTGAACACGACAGGAATGCCGAGCTCATTGGCTGCCGTAGCAGCAAGAAAACCTGATGGCGTCTGGTGCACATGGACGATGGTAATACGATGCTTCTTCATACATGCACGGTAACACTCGATCAGATGCTGTCTGCGTGCCTGGAGCGGCTCACGTGCGGATTCTATTGGTTCTATCAAAAAGCCTGCATCAACAAATTCTTGGTAAAAAGGGCCATTGCCACCTGCATAAAACAGTTGCACGCCTTTTTTCCTCAATGCTTTACCCATGCTAAGAACATATGTCTCCGTTCCGCCTGTCCTCAAACTGTCCAGCACCATCAATATCCGATCATTACTGCTAGTCAACTTTTTACCCTCCCTTCTTCCGATAATAGTGGGCCGAACGCTGCTCAGCGTGGGTGCGGTAATAATACAATGCTTCTGCTATATTGTTCACGCCTGCTCTCGCATTCAAAGCTTTGGCGATAAATTCGTAGTCTTCTGCACCCTCAATCCGGCGTGTCGGGCCACCAATCTGGTCAAACAATCGCCCTCGAAACATGCAGGTTCCGTGACAGACGCAGTGTCCCCCGTTTCCGTATACTTTGCGAATGTCATCGCCGTACTTGATCCATCCAGCAAGCTGCTTATTTTCCGGCTGATCGGACGAAAACGCGTAGTAATTCGTACCGACCAAATCGACCTGGGGATGATTTTTCAAGTATTCAACCTGCCGCGAAAGACGCAGGATATGGGAGAAATCATCCGAGTCCTGAATCGCGATGAACTCGCCTCTGCTCAGGTAATGCCCGACGTTGATGGCACCCGAAAAGCCAATATTGCGAGGGAGCTCATGAATCAGCACCTGATTCTCTCTTGGAAAAAAACTTTTACTCTCTTCCAGCCATTCTCTGGCCACTTCTACGGAATGATCTGTCGATGCATCATCGATCAGGACAATCTCCCAATTCTCATAGGTTTGCTGGAGGATGCTGTCCAAGCATTCACGTATATAAGCAGCCCTATTGAAATTGGTAATGACAACACTTACCAGACCTTCTATTCTCTCTCTTGCCACTTTCATTTCCTCCTTCCAGTCTTCTTGTTTTCAAATCGCATCACGTCACCGCTCATTTGCCAGAAACTGCAAAGCTTCCACGTGGTCACCCGCAATCTGTTCGACGGCAGGGGGCATTCCAGAGCTGGCGAAGTGTTTTTCTGGCCGGAGTCGGTTGGAGGTGAAGCTGTTCACCTGATGAACCAATTCCATCTTTACACCTGCTTGTGCGTATGCTGCTTGGGCTTTTGGCGGGCAGAGCAGTATGGGCCACCCGAGCGGAGCAACCGCTTCCCTTCGTAAGGCAAAGGGGACGGTCACCATAGACCCGATCCCCAAATCCTTACGATTTAAAGCCAAGTTGAGAGCTTGGCGACAAGCCACAAAGACATTGTCTACGCAAGGTTGATTCAGAAATACAGAAACGTCATTTAGGGCCACATCCACGCCGCACTCGCATGCGAGAACAAATGGATACAGATCATAGGCGGTTATAATCGTATCCGCATCGACAAACAACAGGATGTCGCCTTTCGACAGACTTGCTCCAATTGCCCGTCCTGTATCTACACCCAATGCATAAGGGAACTCTACGGTCGTCGCGCCGCATTCACGGGCAAGCTGTGCCGTTTGATCAATCGAGCCATTGACGACCACGATAATTTCAACAGGCTCCAGCCGAAGAACTTCACGGATCACTTGCTGGATCGTCGCTGCCTCGTTTAGGGCTGGAATGATCACCGATACCGTCTTCCCACCGTAAAGAGTTGTTCGTCGCAAGGGCCATTTGCCTACCTGCATCACAGGCATACCCCAGTTTTTACCGCCCACATTCTCTGCTACATCTCTTCGCCGACCTCCATCGGACAGTCCGCCGCGAAAAGGAAGACGCGAGACGAGATCAAGCTGTTCGGCAATCACCAGCTTTTCATACAAAGAGAGCTCTTTGAGCAACGAACCGTGAAGCTGTGGCAAAAACATCCGTTCTTCCGTCCCTGTTCCCATGGTTTGCGCGGTAATGGACAGCCCGCTCATGACCGCCCGCTTGTGCGCTTCGGCAGGCTGTGCCAACTGTTCCACTCCGATTTTGGAAAGTGCCTCTCTGGTTATTGCGTGAGGTGTGTCAAGCAAGGAAGCTTCGCGCAGATCAGCGCGACCGAAGAGGTTATTTACCAGCAGGGAAAAACTGTGGATGGGCCTTGGTTTTGTCATCCTCCTGTGTCGCAGATCATGCTGGGGCAAAACGACCTGTGCATTGCCATATAAAATCGGGAACAAGAAGCGCTGCAATCCAGACAGCGTTTCGATTTGTTCTTCGCCGAGAAAAAGCAGGACACTCCCTTTTGCATGCTTGGCAGCCTCTCTCCGCCATGAGAATAGATTCTCGACTGCCTCTGCAAGAACGACGCGCACACCTGCTTCATGTTCCAGTGCCCTTTTCGAAATCACGATGATCTCCAGAGGTGCAAGCTGTTTACATACCGCAATCAGCTTTGGCAAATGAGCTGTCCCATGCACGGCAGGAATTAGAATGGATAGGGGCACTTGGCCCCTTCTCCCTTGCTGCTCTGCCATTAGAGAACGCGCACATACGTGATGCGATCGAGTTGAAATACCACTGTTTGGCCACCGCCATAGCCGGGCTCACTTGCTGCAAGCACGGTTAATGTCGAATTGGTCACGCCGAGCAACTCACCGGTAGTCACGTCCAATCCGGTTATGACTTGTACACTATCGCCTATAAACGTTCTCAATTTCTGAACATAGTTCATTTGTCTTCTCCTCCTTACACCTCATGAACATAATTAATTTGCGTGAAACGAATCAGCACACGTGTACCGCTTGACTCTATGATTTCAGCATAGTCCCGGCCAACCTCGTTCAGGACCCCTGTGACACTTCCTGCATCTGTTCCCAGCTCGACGGTTTCATGCAAATAGCGCAGCAGCACTTTACGAAAAGAATCTTGTCGCAAATCACTGTGGTTTTCTTGCAGAAACGCGGCGAATTCTTCTGCATACAGCTCTTTGCGAAGCGAACAACGAACTGCTTCTTCCTTCTCATTTTCGACTTCTTCGTCTCTTTGGTCTTTTCCCCAAACGAGACGTCGCAGCCCTTGAAAATACTCTTTCAACTCTTTTTCATTCACAATTATTTTCATCTGGTCACTCTCATCTCCTTGATCCTACTCTTTTGATTTTTTTTCGCCGCTTGTACACGGTATACAAGTAAGTTCAAAAACGTACTAGGACAACTGTGTAATTTTTTGGTTTTAATGAAAAGTTCACAGGGTTTTTACCGAAAAACAAAAAAAGACTGCGAAAAGTATTCGCAGCCTTCCTTCTGTATTCTACAACTCTTTCATTGTTACGTACTGTTCTGTCTAACTCTTTGCCACCTGTGCCTTTTCGTCCCTGTTCTTGCCTAGCTCATGCTTGATGAACAAATAGCTCTCAATTTCCCGAAGGAGGTAGAACAGCGAGGCACGCGTCTCAAATTCCTCTCGCGTTCGCGGCAAATCTGCTGCCTTGATCTCCTCTTGCATCACGCGCAGTTGGTCGATAAAGCGGTAGGCGGTATTGCCCGGATGTACCGAGTCGCTGATTCGCTCAAGAAAATCTGCGATCCGATGGCTCTCCGCCACCTGATTGTCCAAGGAAGAGACGATCGGCATCATGCGTTCCAGTAGCTCGAACTGCTTTTGCCGCATCACAAAATACTCGTAGTACGAATCGTTACGACGGCCCAATCGATTGCCAACATCTCGTGAAGCCAAACGAATCGCCGTTTCCAATACACCATTTGTTTCGATCAATTCTTTCCCGTCCCACTCACTTTCCCCGTGACGCAAGTAGTAGCAGAACTCCCGCAAGATTTTGCTGAACAGCTTCTCCACCTTTACTTGCATCCCTTTTAGCTCTTTATCCAGGCTCGGCATGTACAGATTGACCAGTAGGGCTACACCCACACCGATGACGAGCAAAGCGACCTCATTTAGCAATAGCATCCCGTCGATTCTCTTTGAAGAATACAGATGCATAAGCACAACCATGCTGTTGACGAAGCCTTCCTGAATGCCAAAACGTACCGCGAGCGGCAAGAAAAGCAAAATGAAAAGGAGAATGGCAATCGGCGTATAGCCCATAAGGGAAAACAGGCAGACACCGATTCCCAGACCCAATAAACTGGCCAGAATCCGATTCCACGCTGTCTGAAACGATTGCTTGACTGTTACCTGAATACACAAGATCGTAATGATCCCCGCTGAAGAAGCAAACATCAAGCCTAGCTGCTGGGCGATCAGAATCGAGATAGCCGTTCCAATGGCTGTTTTTAACGTACGATAACCAATTTTAAACTTGAGAAAGCCCAGTCTTGTTCCCCTCCGCTGTCAAAAATGCTTTCCTGTTTACTTTAACAAAAAGTGTCCGCGAACCAAAGACAAGGTTTCATAAATTTTTGCAGGAATGTCGGCGCGGGTATTTATGCGGTGAGGAGTGGCTGTTCAAGCATTTTCATAAGTTCATTATCGCCTGCCAGTACGCCGTTTATCACGATCAACAATAGGCCCAATAAAAAAATCCGCCAATGCGACGATCTCGCACAGCGGATTTTTGGGCATGTTGATTATACTTCCAGCTTTTTCGCCAGTGTTTCTACGTTCAATACGTTTCCTACAAGGAAGTTGCCGAATTCACCGAAGCGCGCACTCACTTCGTCAAAGCGCATTTCGTAGACGATATGCTTGAATTCCAGCGGATCGTTGGCAAACAGGGTAACACCCCACTCCCAATCGTCGAAACCAACGGAGCCACCGATGATTTGCTTCACGCGGCCAGCGTAGGAGCGACCGATCAAGCCGTGGGAGCGCATCATTTCTTGGCGCTCCTGCATGGAGAGCATGTACCAGTTGTCTTGCAGATCACGTTTTTTGTTCATTGGATAGAAGCAAATGTGCTCCCATTTTGGCAGGATCGGATAGAGGCGGTCGCGCACATGCGGGTTCGCTTTTGGATCTTCGCCTGGGTTATGTACATAGTTGCTCAGCTCTACTACGGATACATACGAATAAGGAGCTTCTGTATAAGCAGCAAAGCGGGTTTTATTGAACGCTGTTTTGATCTCATCGAGTTCTTGCATAGTTGGACGCAGGAACATGAACACGAGGTCTGCTTTGTGTCCGAGGATGGAGTACACAGCCGTGCTTCCTTGGTTCTCGCCCTCATTCGCTTCCCATGTGCGGATCAATGTATTCAGCTCGTCCAACGCTTCTTGGCGTTCTGCTGCGGACGCTGCTTTCCACTTTTCCCAATTGATGGTGCGGAAATTATGATACGTATACCAACCTTCTAATGTAAGCAACGCTTCGTTTGCGCTCATTAAAATCAGCTCCTTTGAAAAATCTGGTGACCTTCTTGCAACATTCCCAGTATAGCATAAGGAACAAGTGCGTATTCGGAACAGATTGGTGAACAAGCAAAATGAAAACCAAGCGGTGCATTAGCTGCCGCTTGGTTTGGTTCCTGCCAGTACGGAGGTGGTCAGCTTGCTCGCTGCTTCCTGATCTACAATAACGGTTACATCTCTATGCAATTGCAATAAGGAGGCTGGGACATCTGCCGTAGGCTCTTCTTCTAGCATTAATCGCACTGCCTCTGCCTTTGCCTCTCCACTTGCGAGAAGTACGACTTTTTTAGCGCCAAGAATCGTCTTGATTCCCATAGAAACGGCCTGAGTCGGCACCTGATCCACACTATCAAAATAGCGGGCATTTGCTTCGATAGTGCTGTCAGTGAGTTGGACGACGCGTGTCAATGAATCGGCAGGGGAGCCAGGCTCGTTGAAGCCAATATGGCCGTTATTGCCGATCCCCAGCACCTGGATGTCGATCCCACCTGCCAAACGAATTGCTTCCTCATAGCGTGCACACTCTGCCAAATGATCTGGCGTATTCCCAACTGGCACATGTGTATTCTCCGCAGGAATGTTGATGTGATTGAACAAGTTTTCTTGCATATACGAGCGATAGCTTTGCGGATGAGTCGAGGAAATTCCGACGTATTCATCCAGATTAAAGCTGCTCGCTTGCGAAAAATCAATGCTCTGTGCTTGCGACAGCTTGATGAGCTCACGGTACATCCCTACTGGCGTGCCTCCGGTTGCAAGACCAAAGACGGTTTTCGGATTTGCTTTTACTTCGCTCACGAGCATTTCAGCAGCTTTTCTGCTGAGCTCCGCGTAATCTTTCACGATCACGAGCTTCATTTCCAACCACTCCTATTCCATATAAGGTAAACCACTTAATATTTTCTCTCCAGGACAGCCTTCGCTGTTCTTTCTTTATATAAAAGGGCCTTTTCCTTGTTGCGCATCGTGATTGTCGTACTAATGACATCCAGTACATGCAGCTGCGCAATTTTGGCTGCGAGAGAGCCTCCCTGCAATGGACCTTCTTGCGCAGCGGTCAATAGCGTAATGTCCGCTACGTTCGTAATCGGTGAGCGTCGATAGTGCGTCAGGCAAATACAAGTTGCGCCTGCCTGCTTGGCGACTTTCAATGAATCGATCGTGTCTTTCGTACTGCCTGATACAGACAAACCGATCGCAACATCCCCCGGTCCCAGAGTGGCCGCAGCCATCGCTTGCAGATGCGATTCATTAAAAGCGTCCACGCGAAGCCCGATCCGCAAGAATGTGTACTTGGCATCCTGGGCTGTTACCGCTGACGTACCTACCCCGTAAAAATGGATCGTGTTTGCTTTTTGCAAAAGGTCTACACAACGCTCCAGTTGTTCGATCTGAAACAGGGCCGAGGTATCCCCGATCGCCTGTTGATTGGCTGCGGTTACTTTGTGCGTGATGATGTCCAGAGAATCGTCTTCTCCTACTTCGCCATGCAAGTTTTTGACTGGATTGACTAATTCCTGTGCCAATGCCAGCTTGAACTCCTGATAGCCATGGAAGCCTATTTTCCTGCAAAATCGCAAAACGGTCGTCTCGCCCACTCCTGCCTTTTCGGCAAGGTCAATCACCGATGAATAAATCACGCTGTCTGTCTGCTGTAAGACGATATGGGCAACCTTTTGCTCCGATTTCGTAAAGGAGGGAAGGAGACTCTGAATATGCAAAAGCGTATTTGTCTTCGTGATGGTAGCTGTCAATGGATGGGCCAGCTCCTCCTGCTGTTTCACCATATGGCTCGCTCCCCCTTGTTGTTTTTCCCCAAAACAAAATAGCTGTATTTCTACAGCCATTATATCAAAAAAGGAGTTATCCGCCATATTTTTATTTTTTAGTGGAGCGATTCTCCAGAACATCAAAATGGGGGAAACAAGATGGTCGGACATGTTGCGACTCGAAAAGATCCACTCATAGCTGCTGGAACCAGAACTAGGTCGAGCGTCACGATTTCCCCTGCACCTAGCGTCGCTGTCCCTCTCGCTTCTCCACTCCCCAACGCATTAGCTACAACCAAGTAGGTGCCAGGAGCAAGACCAGTCACCTTGTACCTCCCGAAGCTGTCTGTTTGGACGACCACAGTCGTTCTGTTTGGTTGATTTACCGTTTGCACATATACGGTCGCTCCAGCAACTGGCAAGCCTGTTAAACCAGATCGAACCGTTCCTTGTATCGTACCCGTTTGAGAAAGGCGGATGATGATAAAGGTTGTTTGGTTCGGCAAAACGACTGCTTCTGCCTGACCGGTACCAATGCCTGGGATGGTCCCGATAACGGTATACGTCCCCGGCGCCACATTGACAAAATGGAATGTGCCATCCGGCTCAGCTAGGATATTTTGCAGGCGAATCTGGCTTGAATGAAATAACGACAATTGAATATTGTTTCCGCTGGCTTGACTTCCGTCTGGCAAGAGGACAATCCCGGATATCGTTCCAACGAATGGCAATAGCTCGACTGTCGTTACGGTCGTCTGCCCGCCTGCGACCGTAACTGTGCCGTAATGTGTACCGAAGCCATCTGCACTTGCTATGACATTGTAAACTCCGGCTGTCAAGCCATTCACCTGGAATTGCCCGCTCTGATTTGTTACGGTGTTGGCAATAAATTGGCCATTGGCAAACAGTTGCACGTTAACAGCCGCTCCCGTGATCGGGAGTCCCGTCAACTGATTGGTCACCTGTCCCATGATGTTGCCTGGAAGAGGAGACATCGTGAGAATGACTCCGCTTATTGTCTGTCCAGTCGGCACTGTTATGCTTTGTGTTGCTGTTGCGTAGCTATCTTCACTTGCGCTAATCAAATAGGTCCCAGGCGGAAGGTTACCAACAGAGAAATTGCCCGAGTCATCCGTAATTGCACTTCCGAACAATGTTCCATGTGAATCCTTCACCTGTACCAATGCTTTTGGAACAACGCCTCCGCCAGCAGCCTGTACCTGACCTGTTACAGTAGCTGGGAAGGGGGGAAGCCCCACATCAATCGTAGTCGTCTGCCCGGAAAAGATCGTCGCACCAACAGGCTGGGTGGTGTAGTTTTGAGCGCTTATCGCAAGTGTATAGGTTAACGGAGCCAAGCCGTCGATTCTAAACTGGCCGAGCCCGTCCGTAACGGTACGAGATAACAAGTTGTTTGTACCAGGGAAAAAGATCAATACTTCCGCTCCTACCAGCGGCGTACCATCAAGTGCATCCCTGACAGTGCCCTGCAAAATACCAGGATTCGGGTCCAGTGGGATATTGACTGTAGCTGTTCCCCCGGGAGCTACATCAAAGGAGACACTCTCCCTCTGATAGCTTTCGTTCCTTGCCAAAATCGTGTAATTACCAGCCACAAATCCATCAATGAAGTATATCCCTTGAGCGTCTGTCTGGGTAGAAAAGAGAATCGTGTTATTGTTGCCTAGCAAGCGGACAAGTGTATTCGGCAAAGGTGTGCTGAGAAGGGCGTCACTAATTTCGCCTGTGACATTCGCAGGCAGATTCTGCAAAGAAAAATCAAGGCCGGTAGTCGCCCCCAATCCGACCATAGCTGTTGAAGCCTCAGCAGCGAATCCCGTAGCACTTGCGATCAGTGTATAGCTCCCAGGAGACAGTCCACTCACCATATACTGACCCTGCGCATTCGTCAGGACAATAGCCAGTATCGTTCCAGACGGACTTCCTTGTCGTACAGTAATGACCGCACCGGCAATCGGCGAGGCCGAACCTTCCTCTCGCACTGTACCAGCTATCCCACCGGGCAACTCGTTTAACGCAAAGCTTAATACAGACACCACCCCTGATTGTATCAGTGCGCCAGCTACATCACTTGCATATCCAGTTGCATTGACATTGACGGTGTATCCTCCAGGAGCCAGCCTATCAAGCGAAAAGTTACCATTTGCATCTGTCAGTACGGAGCCCACAGCGGCACGAGTACTGTCGTAGACGATAACTGTTGCGCCAATGATCGGCAAGCCCGTCTCCAGATCAGTCACAACACCGGATAAACTGCCGGGATTGGGAACTAATGCCTGCTGATAGTTGGTGGTAATGCCCCCTTGCAAAATAACCGCCTGCGAAACGGATACAAAATTCGGCGCAGAAACAGTTACATTTACGACACCCGGCGGAAGCTTTTCTGCCAAAAAATTGCCTTGATCGTCTGTCAATAATTGAGCAAGCACAACTCCTTGGCCATCCGTAATGAGTACGGTGCTTCCCGGAATCCCGAATCCCGACATCTGATTCGTCACCACACCCGAGATAGCCGCAGGCAAGTCAGGTAATGTGACGGTCGTTGAAGTTGCAGTATTGGCCGTCACGATCACGCCGATACTTCCTACGGCATAGCCAGGCGCTGACGCGATCACGGTGTAAACGCCGGGAGCGACACTCCCAATGAAAAATACACCCGATTCATTCGCGAGCAGGCTCTGTTTGACGGCTTGATTGCTGTCCAACAGCTTGACGTTGATTTCGCTACCCGTTACAGGTGCCCCCAAGCTGTTTATGACGCTTCCCACAATGGACCCAGGCATTGGCAAGAGCGCCACACTAGCCCCCGTCGTTTCTCCACTGACTACATTGGCCCCTACTGATTGATCAGCATAGCTAGGCGCACTTACCGTGACGGTATAAGCACCAGGCAGCAGATGTTGAATGAAATAGCTGCCCGTCTGGTCGGTACTTGCTGTAGCCACTACATTTCCGTTACTTATGGAACGAATCAGTACAACGGCGCCTGCAATGAATACCGCGGGATTCGTCGCGTCCGTCACCTGTCCACTAATCCCGCCTGCATTTGCCTCAAGAGTGAAGTCTACTCCGGTCTTATTTTCACCGGGTCCAAGTGTAACACCAACCGAGCCTGTAACATATTCAGGGGCACTTGCCACCACGACAAATGATCCGGTAGGCAGGTTGCCAATTGTATAGGCTCCGTTTGAATCCGTATAGCCAAAGCCTATTGTCGTCTCATTCAAATCCAGCATACGGACAACGGCATTGACAATCGGCTGCATCCCCGTGTCTTGCACAGTTCCAGATATACTGGCCGGATTCGGGGTAAGCGTAAATGAAACGCTAACCGTCTGCCCAGGCTGTACAATCGCCCCAACAGATTGAACAGCGTAGCCTGGGGCCGTAGCTATAAGGATATAAGAGCCTGGTGCGACCCCTGAAAATGAAAATGCCCCATTCCCATCTGCGACGACAGTACCGACCAACAGGTTGTTGATATCAAACAATTGAATGGTGGCTCCCGGTACGACAGGTGCTACTGTACCATTAATAAAACCGATATCCTGATTGAGCTGGAGCTGGACAGGAGTGGTGGTATTCGCGTGCACAATGGCTCCGACATGATTGGACTGAAAGCCATCCGCTGATGCACGGATGACGTATTGACCTTGAGCCAACCCCGTAATAACAAAGCTTCCTTGACTATCGCTGTATACCGAATGCACGATGGAGCCATTGAAATCGAGTGCATTTACTTGGGCACCGGCAATCGGCTGTAACGTCCCTGCAGCGAGCACCTGCCCTTGGACCTCACCCGGACTCGCAAACAATGATAAGTTGACAGTCGTATTCGTATTCGCTAGTACAGTGGCGGAAGCACTGTTCGTTTCATAATTGGCAGCACGGGCGGTAATGGTGTAAACGCCCGGTGCAAGCCCTGTGATCTCGTAACCGCCAGAAAGATCGCTGCTGGCATGGGCGACGATTGCCCCCGCTTGGTTCAACACACTAACTTCTATCGAAGCACCTGTAATCGGCAGACCCGATGTAGCATCAAAAATCGAACCTGAAATGCTTCCCGGCAAGTCTGCCAGCTGTACATTCACCGTTGTTGTCGTCAATGAGGCGACAATTGCCCCTGTGATCACTGTCGTTTGATTCGGAGCAGATACGATGAGGACGTAAGCCTGCGGTAGCAGATTAGGTACCACATACTGTCCGTTCCCATCAGTCAATACAGTAGCGACAACAGCACCTGCTGCCGTATTTTCCCTAATAATGACAGTGGCCCCCTGAATCGGCTGATTGCCGCTGTCGACTACCTGTCCTGCGATTGATCCCGGAGAAGCTTGCAGGACGAAGGCAAGGGACGATATTTCCTGAGGCTGTACAGTTGCCCCCAACACAACAGTCGAATAACCAAAAGCAGAAGCGGTTACGGTATACGTGCCTGGGGCCAAGTGCGGAAAGGAAAAGGTACCAGCGCTATCGGTAATGGTCTGCGCCACAGGAACAATTCCCTTCATAACAATGACAGTGGCATTGCCCAGCGGATTACTCCCTGTGTCCGAGACAGTTCCATTCAGTACCCCTGCCAGTTTTTCCAATTGGAGGTCAACCGGTGTAGTAGCTCCAACATTGATCTCTATCCCAACTGTTTGGCCCGCATACCCCTCTGCAGCAACCGTAAGGATATAGGTTTGGGGACCTAGCAAGGATAAAGCGTAGTCTCCATTCGCGTCGGTTAATGTCTCTCCTACAGCAACTCCTGAACGAGTTACCACCTTGATGCTCGCATTCGGAATTCCCTCACCCGTTTGCACATCGGAAATGGTTCCACTTACCGTTCCAAATGCAGTCGTCAAAGAAAAATTAAGAACCTTGGCATCGCCCGCTTGCAGACTGATTCCAGCTAATTGTGTGGAAAAGCCCGCGGCACTGACACGGATTTGATAAACACCTTCTGCGAGCTTGGTCAGCAGATACGTGCCAGCTCCATCTGTGGTCGTTTCCGTCAACGTAATACCTGTCTGGTTCAGCACTTCCACCAATGCCCCGGCAATCGGTATGCCGCCAGGACCTGTTACCAGTCCGGAGAGCTGGGCAACGGATGTTTGGAGCGCTACATTTTGGGTAGTCGACTGGGCTCGAATGACATTGATTGCAACGGTTGCTGGCTGGAATGTATCCGCACTGACTGCAAGGGTATAGGCACCCGGCACAACATTGGTAAACTGATAGGTCCCCCCTCCCCCACTTACTGACTGATTTACGGTAACGCCTGTCGTATTAATGAGCTTTACCACTGCCCCTGAGATGGGTGTCAATCCGGTATCTGTTATTGTCCCGTTCACCTGACCCGGACTCGGGGGAAGCAAAATGTCTGCTCTTGTGGTTTGCCCTGCCAAAACGCTCACGAATTGGATTTTGGGGTCATAAGTCGGTGCGGTCACCGACACGGAATACAAACCAGGAGCCAATCCAGTAAACGAATAGGCACCATCTGTGTCTGTTGTCGTCGTTCCGATTAGTACGGGAATCGAATCATATAGCTGAACCTGCGCACCTGCTACTGGAAAGTTCGTGGACTGGTCAAGCACCACGCCAGCAATACTTCCAGCCAAGTTAACCGTGATGACAATATTATCCTGAACAGGAGAAAGTGTTCCGCCAGAAAAGCTGTCTACACCAGTGACTGTCGCTGTGTTTAATTGCCGTGTTCCACCTGGAGAGACAGCGAAAACCCCACTGACCGTGAACGACAAGCTGGCAGTAGATCCAGCGGCCAAATTGCCAATCGTCCAGCTGAGCACCTTCGTGAGGGGATTGTAGATGACAGCGCCAATACTTGTTGCGTTTACCGTAAAGGCCGTTACTTGATCCAGCTCGATCAAATCGTTGACGACGACTGTCGTTGCCTGGCTCTTCCCGGTATTGGTGACAGTGATCGAACCTGTCCATTGCGATAGTTGTCCTGTGGTAACCACGGCTGGTCCTGCTGTTACCTGCTTGGCGATCGCAAGTTTTGCCCGTACATCTCCCGCAGATACCGTGGTGTTGTTACTCTGGGAATTTTCAAAAGTATAGCCTTCACTGATTCGCAGAGAGTCCTTGTTGTAGTTATTTTCATTCGCGGAAGTAAACGGGAGGAAACGAAGGGAAGTAAGAGAGGTAACACCAATCGTTGAAAAGAAAGTAGCAGCCGGCATGACGAGATCAATGAAGTAATCAGGAGTGCCGCTAAAATTAGAGCCGTCATTCGTCAGCCGCACACGAGCCGTGTCAAAATTGATAATCGGGGCTTGCCAGTTGGGTGCTCCACTCCCGTTTGTGCCCTCTGCCGGGTCATTCCATGAGTTAAACTCAACAACCGTGTTTTGAATCAAGGCAATGCGATTGCGCAAGCCTTGCACGCCCAGCATCCACTGATAGGTGCCAGCCACTCCGTTTGTATTGATCAGATAACCCCAGGCAAAGTTTTGAAAGCCTGTTTTTTGCGAATTTCTTGGATCTTCATTGACTCGCATCCGAAAGTAGAGATACGTTCCATCGTACGCCAAAAAGGCAACGGGAAACGTAGAGTTTCCTACCATGTCAGTAGAGCCGGGACTTTCATCGTTCGGGACGTCTCCGAATGGACTTCCCCCGAGCATAAAAGGGATGAATTGACTGTCAGAAGGATAGGCCATTTTTCTTCCTCACCTCTCCCCTCTAACATATGTACATAGAGTGATATGGTCCCGGCCCTCCCTTTGCTAATTGCCTTGTCCGTGCCCGTCCAAACAAAAAAAGGGCTTTCGCCCGCAGATATTTCTTGCGAGGAAACCCTCTTCCTTCCCGTATTGCCTATCTTACATAAATACGCGATAGCCAAGCAGAATAACCAGCACCAAAACGACAATACAGCCGATAAAGAAGCCGATGCTGCCTTCTTGTCTCTTTGCTTTGCCCAGGGACATTTCCATCAAACCAAAGGCGATAACCGCGATGATGCCCTTCACGTAGTAATAGAAATCTGTTGCGTGACCCACGAAAAGCATCCAAGCTCCCGATACAAGAATGATGACCATCATGAGTCTGAGCAGCATATGTACGATCTTGCCTGCTTTTGCTTTGCCCACGCGATACAGGATGTAGGCAACGATCAAGAGCACGAATGCGACTTCCCAGCTACCCACATGCGCTTCAATTAACGCTTTGTACGGCAAAAAATTCAACCCCTTTACTCCTAAATTCAATCTTGTCCATTATACCAGAAGAAGGGAAAAAATGCTGATGTCCCAATGCGTGGCAGTATTGTGACCAGGCTTTTTGAGGGATGAAAAAGAGGCTGCCCGTGATCGGCAACCTCTTTTTTCTCGCAAACGATCCTATCGCAGTAAAAATCCGTCTTTCAGTGGGTCGGTAGGGTCAACGACAAATTGATGCAGACCTGTGATAAACGCCTTTCCTTCTATGCTCGGGATGACGGCCGGATAACTCCCCACCTGCGTGGTTGCTACCACCTTGCCGATAAACTGGCTTCCGACAATTCCTTCATGGACAAACGATTCTCCAAGAGCCAGCTTGCCTCGTGCATGCAAGGTGGCTACGCGAGCCGCAGTACCTGTACCGCATGGGGAGCGATCGATCTGCTTGTCGGCGAAAATCGTCACGTTGCGCAGGTCTGATCCTTCCACTCTCGGCTTATCCGAGATAATCACCCCGTAAATTCCTTTGAGCTCAGGCTCCAACGGATGAACGACCTCCATTTTCGCCTCGATTTGTTCCTTGATTCGTCTGCCCCACTCTTGCAGCTCTGCCAATTGTTCAATATCCACCTGAACCCCGAGATCATCCGCTTGTACTACTGCATAGAATGCTCCGCCAAAAGAAATGTCCACAGAAAAAGTACGTCCTCCCCACTCAATAGAAACGTCCTGTGCCAAAACAAAGGAGGGGACATTTTCAAACGAGACGGAATGAACCAGCGATTCTTTCACAGTGGCGTGTGCAATGATTCTTCCTGCCGGACTGTCAATCACAATACGCTCTGTTGAATCTTTTCGCCGAAGTATTCCAGTCTCAATGGCGGCCGTCACTACCGCAATGATTCCATGCCCGCACATTGTACTGTAGCCCTCGTTATGCATGAACAGCACTCCAAATGTCGCATCCGGGCTGACGGGCTCTGTTATGACACACCCGTACATACCATGATGCCCGCGCGGTTCATACATGAGTACGCGCCGGATATGGTCCAGCTCCTCCCGAAAGTATCGTCGCTTCTCCAGAATCGTCTTGCCCGCGAGCGGTGGGATGCCGCCTGTTATGATGCGCAGCGGCTCCCCTCCGGTATGGGCCTCGATCGTCGTAAACAACTGATTGATGTGCATGACATCCTCACCTTTTTATGCGATTGGCAATTATTTGATGGATCACCACGCGTATTTGATCGCGCATGTTTTCGTTGTACTGTAGAAATCAAGCGCCGCCTGACCCTGCTCCCGTGTATGTGAGCTGGACAGCTTCATGCCGCCAAATGGAGCCTGGTATTCTACACCTGCCGTCTCCTGATTGACCCGAACCATCCCCGCCTGCGCCACATCCAAGAAGCGGTGGGCACTCGCCAAATCTCGGGTGAACAGCGAAGCGCTCAGTCCGTACACGGACTGGTTGCACAGCTGCACCGCCTCGTCAAAACCGTCTGCTGTCAAAAGCACAGCCAATGGTCCGAACACTTCCTCCTGAACGAGGCGATGATCGGCAGCGACACCCTCGACAATTTGGGGACGGATGTAATAGCCTTGCTCCTCTTTTGCATATGAGGGGCTTTGGGCAATGACTGACGCTTCCTCATTCGCCAAGGCGATGTATTGCCCAACCGTCTCAAACTGTGCAGCCGAGGCAACAGGACCCAAATACGCTTCCAGATCACTGGCATCTCCTACCCGGCATGTCTCCATAGCTGATTTCAATCGCTCGACCAGTGGCTGATAGATCGCCTTCTCTACAATGATCCTGCTAGTTGCCGTACATTTTTGACCAGCCGATCGAAACGCGCCACTGAGCAAAATCGGAACAGTTTTATCCAGATCAGCATCAGCCAAAATGACTGCCGCATTTTTTCCGCCCATTTCGGTTTGATATTTCATATTGCGACCCGCGCATGCGATAGCAATCTGTCTGCCTGTTTCCGATGAGCCAGTAAAGCTGACTGCATCGACTTCGGCTTCATTCGTGAGTGTATTTCCGATCTCTC
The DNA here is from genome assembly GCF_022026395.1 of Brevibacillus brevis. Classification (NCBI taxonomy): domain Bacteria; kingdom Bacillati; phylum Bacillota; class Bacilli; order Caryophanales; family Paenibacillaceae; genus Brevibacillus; species Brevibacillus brevis. Next base: position 4,709,109 of record NZ_CP041767.1, read on the forward strand.
GGCCCTTGCCAATCACCAGATTCAGCACACCCGCAGGCAGCTTCGTTTCCGCAAATATTTCAGCCAGTCGTGTCGCCGTGAGCGAGCCATTTTCCGCTGGCTTCCAGATGACTGTGTTCCCGCAAATGAGTGCAGGGGCGATTTTCCAGATGGGGATCGCAACAGGAAAGTTCCATGGTGTGATGACCGCCACGACTCCGAGTGGGACACGACGGCTGTATTGCAGAACATTCGTATCTGAAGAAGGAATCAGGTTGCCGTTGGAACGCATCCCCTCTCCAGCATAATAGCGCAACAGACTGACCCCGCGCGCCACTTCTCCGCGCATCTCGCCAAGCTGCTTGCCCATTTCCCGGCTTGCCAGCTGTGCCAAGCTATCTGCATTTGCTTCTAATGTGGCAGCCATTTGAAAAAGGATTTCGCCACGAGCCGCCCCCGTTTGTTTTGCCCAACCGATCTGTGCCGCACGAGCTGCCTGTTCAGCGGCAAAAACATGTGACCGATCAGACAGATGCAGAACGCCGACTTCTTCTGTGATACGCGACGGGTTTTTGACCGTTAGTTCCTTCCCTGACGGCGTCATCCATTCGCCGCCAATCCAGTTTTTGCTGTGCATCCTGCCCACCTCCCTTATCGTCCACTTGCAGCGCCGACTGCGTAGTCAAACGCCTTTTTAATGCCTGCATAATATTCTTCAGACAGCGGCAGACGTGGCGGACGAGTCGGTCCCACCGGGAAATTCGCCAGCTCCATCATGTATTTGATCGACTGTACCAATTGTGGACTCGCATCATAGTGGAACAGCGGCAACAAACGACGATAAAGCGCTTGTGCTTCGCCGAGCTTGCCTGCCCGTGCAAGACGGAACAGCTCCACACCTTCTTTCGGCAGCGCATTCGGCACACCCGAAATCCAACCTGTCGCCCCAATCAAGCCGCCCTCCATGACGAGATCATCTACACCGACCATAACTTCCAGATCCGTCTGGGCGAGAATGTCCTGCATGCGGCGCACGTCGCCGGAGAATTCTTTCACAGCGACGATATTTTCGAACTTCGCCAGTCTTCCCAAAATGTCCGGTGTCAGGTCGATTTTGTAGTCGTGAGGATTGTTATAGGCAATAATCGGAAGCCCGACAGTGTTCAGTGCCTCGTAGTGAGCAAACACTTCATTTTCCAATGGCTTGTAGTTAATCGGAGGCAAGGCCATCACGCCTGCTGCTCCCGCATCCTTGGAGAATTGCACCCATTCCACTGCTTGGCGGGTAGACGGTGCAGCAGATCCTACGACTACCGGAACTCTACCTTTTGCGGCAGCGATCACGGTATGAATGACTTTTGCCCGCTCCTCTCCTGTCATTGTCGCGTATTCCCCCAGCGAACCCGACGGAACCAGTCCGTCTACTCCCTCCTGAATCAACCAGTCACACAATTCCGCCAAACGTTTGTAATCCACCTCATAATCGTTTGTAAACGGCGTGACAATCGCCACGTACACTCCTTCAAATCTTGCCATTTTCATTCTCCTCTCCCATTTGGGTTTTGTTTTAATGATCAGTGGCGGCTGGGATGAGCAAAAAACCATTCGCCAGCTCGTCTTCCGGATTGTAAAAAATCGTATGTTTGCCCATCAGCCAGGCCGAGCCTGCAATTCGGGTGATGACAGCAGGTAGCCCCCCTTCCTCCGTCACCTGTAGCACTCTTCCTGTAAACAGAGAACCGACGATACTCTCGTGCACAAACGGTTCGTCTATCCCGATCTCCCCTTTGGCAAACAAAGTCGCCAGCTTGGCGGAAGTGCCTGTTCCACATGGCGATCGGTCTATTCCGCCCGGCGGTACGACGACGGTATTTTTCACATCCGCTCCCGGATTGTCTGGAGCCGTATAGAACTCCACATGGGTCAGTCCGCGAATAAACGGCTTCGCTGGATGAACGATCTCCATCGCCTGATTAATCGCTTTTCGAATCGTAACGGCCGTATCGACAATGGTGGATGCATGGGCTGGCGTCAGTTCGAGATGGAGCTTGCGTGCATCGGTGATGGCATAAAAGTTTCCACCGTACGCAATATCGCAGGTCACCGCTCCAATTCCTTCTACTTCAACAGTCACATCTTTTTGATAGAGGAAGGCTGGAATGTTCACAAATGATACTTCCTTTGCTTTCCCTCCCTCTACCCGTATATCTACCTCGACCAATCCTGCTGGGGTATCGAGCGTTAGCCTTGTCAGCGGCTCCGTCACGGGGATCATGCCTGTCTCTACCAGAGCGGTACATAGACCGATCGTATCGTGGCCACACATCGGCAAGTATCCGCCTGTCTCGATATAGATCACTCCTACATCCGCATCTGGATGGCATGGATCAACGATCAAGGCCCCGGACATCACATCATGCCCGCGCGGCTCATACATCAAAAACGTGCGAATCCAGTCGTACTCGTCCTTCATCTGGAGCATTTTTTCTCCCATCGTGGTTCCGGTAAGCTTTGGCAGACCACTGATTACCGTGCGGGTAGGGTTTCCCCCGGTATGTGTGTCAATGGTGGTAAACACCCTCGTTGCTTTCATGGATGCAACACTCCTTTTTTCGTAAACCGGTCCAAGCGCAGCGGCTCTGTCGGAATGATTGTGTCTGTCTGATCGATCAGCATCTCGGACACCAGCTTGCCTGTGACGGCAGCCAGACTGATTCCATCTCCTTCATGACCAGCCGCGATAAAGTAACCGGGTACTTCCTCTACGCGAGAAATAATTGGCAAGTGATCCTCTGTCCACGGGCGCAAACCGCAATAGGTGCGGATGATGGCGAAGTCTGCGATCTTCGGGTAAAAGCGCAGTGCTCTTCTCGCCATGCATCTGATTACATTCAGATCAATCCGCGTGTCGAAGCCCACAAACTGACGACTGGAGCCAATCAAGAAGTTCTGGCTTTCTGTCGGTTCAAAAACGAGCGCGACTCCGTACTTCTCTGTCTCCTCGTCTACTTGTCGCACGCCGCCAAACTTCGAGATGAGATAGCCGAACTCCATCACCTTTCGTACGCCGACAGGCATCTGTCTCGAGGCGACGATCAAATGCCCTTTGCGCGGAACAATCGGAATGTCAACCCCGACCATTTGGCCAATGACTGGCGCCCACACCCCCGCTGCGTTGACGACCTGCTTGGCTGTCATGCTGCCTGTACCAAGCCCGATGTGAAACGTTCCCGTCGCCTGATCACGTCTGAGCGACTTAACCTCTGTACGCCGCATAATCCTCGCTCCATGCTTTTTCGCTTCTTCAAACAGGGCAAAGGTCAGCATGTACGGATTGACGGTGGAATCGGTGGCGCACTCCAAGCCTCCCAGCAAGTCGTCTGCAAAGTAAGGCGACTCCTGCCGAATATCCGCCCTATCCAGCATCCGAAACGGCAATCCTGCTTCTTTTTGCCGTCGCACCCATTCATGAGCGGCTTCCATCTCAGCCTCAGATTCGCAGACGAGAATGCTCCCCGGTGCCCGATATTCAAACGTATGGCCCAGCTCCCGGCTTAGCTGATCAACGAGCATCTGGCTTTTCAGGGACATCTGACTGTCAAAGCCGGGGTCCTTGTCGATCGCCAAAATATTTCCGTCACAGCGCGAGGACGTCCCCGATGCCAGCTCGCTTTTTTCCAGGACAACGACATCCAATCCAGCCTTCGCAGCGTAATACGCAATCGCCGCGCCGATGATGCCACCGCCGATTACCGCAATCTGCGCATGGGTTTGTACTGTCATGCTGATTCTCCTCAAATGCGTATTCTGCTACTCTCTTACTTCTTTTTTGTTTTTGCAAAAGCCATGCCAATCGTTCCAAGCGAGATTCTCAAAACATTTCGTCTAAATTCTTTGACAACGAAAAGAGCGAATGTATAATAAATGAGAAAATGTTCAAAATTTTATACACTTGAACGACCTCTTTTAAAAGGGATGATCACGTTGAATCACAAACTTCCTGCCTTAACCGAGTTGATACAGACAAACATGCGGATTTTCAACGATCAAGAGCTTCTCCCTCCTCAGTTGGACGAAACCATTCCTGTATTTGCCCAGCGTCAAACCAACTGGTATGTCGCCGATTCCTCTCATTTCACCGCCCATTTGACGATCGATTGCACACAAGCCCCTTGGGAACCAACTGCTGTGACGATACTGGATTCAACATTAGCCGATGCCATCCGTCTGCTAGCTACTCACAACTACCTCCTGATCGAAAAACAGCCTGGAGTCCCTGTCGGCTACCTTCATCGAGGTGCAGTCATGCAAGCCATTTTTTCCTCGTACGAGATCTTGGAAGCGTATTTCGAGACGATGATCAAAACCATGGATGCCTCCATATCGGTCATCGATGAAAAAGCGCGTGTGATGGTTTGGACAGAAGGCGCTGAACGAATCTTTTCCTTGAAAGCAAAAGAAACGATTGGTCGCCCGATCACCGAATTTTTCCCGCTCGAAATGCTCGAAACACTCAAATCTCTGCAAAGCGGACAGTCTCTCTACCGTCATCAGCATCAGCCACGTGAGGATCTCGTCGTGCTCATCAATACCAATCCGATCTATTTGCATGACAAAATCATCGGTGCTGTTGCGGCGGAAACCGACATCACGAGCCAAGTCCGACTGAACCAGGAGCTGTTGAACGCCAATAAAAAAGTGAATCACTTGCAGCAAGAAATGGCGAAGCTCAGTCCGACGCCCGATCCATTTGCACAGATCAAGGGAACGAGCCTCCCCATTCGCCATATCAAGTCCATGATCCAAAAGCTCAGTGCTACACAAGCAACCGTCTTGATCACAGGGGAAAGCGGCGTCGGCAAGGAGCTTTTCGCCAAAGCCGTGCATGATGTGCGGGAAGGCTCCAATGCGCCCTTTATCGCCATCAACTGCGGCGCAATTTCGCCTACTTTGTTTGAAAGCGAGCTGTTCGGATACGAGAAAGGTGCCTTTTCTGGTGCGGATCAAAAAGGAAAAAAGGGAATGATTGAGCTGGCACGTGGAGGAACGCTGTTTCTCGACGAGGTAGGAGAAATGCCGCTCGATATGCAAGTGAAGCTGCTTCGCGTGCTTCAAGAGAAAAAGTATTATTCGGTCGGAGGGACCAAGCAGATTGAGGCGGATTTCCGCGTGGTTGCCGCCACGAATAAAAATTTGGAGGAGGTAGTGAAGGAAGGGAAGTTTCGCCAAGACTTGTTCTATCGGCTCAATGTCGTGACGCTAAAAATTCCTCCACTTCGAGAACGCATTGAAGATACGATTGAGCTCGCCCACTTTTTTCTCTATGAATTCTCTTTACGTTACAACCGACCCATTCATGCCATCTCGCAAAATGTGATGCAAAACTTGCTTCAATACGACTGGCCAGGCAACATTCGCGAGCTGCGAAATGCCATTGAACGATTGGTAGTATTTGCGACAGACGGCATTATCAAAGAAGAAGATTTGCCGTATTCCTTGCAAGGTCAGACGAAACAGGTACCGATTGAGCTCCCGCCTGATCTCTTTTCCTTGCAAGAGGAAATCGAGGCACACGAGCGCCGTGTCATATTGCGCGCCATCGAGCTGGAAAACGGCAACAAGCAAGCCGCTGCGAAAAGACTTGGCATATCGCGAGCCACTCTGTATAACAAATTGGGGAAGTAAAAAAACGTTGTCCTTTAGCGGTTGTGCATGGGGAAGCCCTGCCACATGTTTTCCAGTCGCCTGTATCCTCTCTTCGTTCGGGCGGTCTCCTTCCAAACATGTAACAGGGCTTTCGAGCTGTTAGGTATTCTTCCAACTTTCAAACCGTTTTTGCGGCTCGTCAAGGTGGCTTTTCTGTACTAGCTGATCATCTTGAGTAATCGAAACATGATCGTGTAGCATTTTTGCTTCATTTTGAAGACTCAATGATCGCGAGTTGTTCATCTTCCTTCTTGGATCGACTTGCAATCATGTTTTACAAAAGCCGCGTAAGAAGAAGCGGATTTCCAGTCCAAGCGCCTCTGGAGCCCGCCCCAGCTCCGGAATGAATGGCGGGGAATTTCAGCTTCACTTATGGAATACCTCTTCGAAACTTCTACGTTTGAAGCGCTCCCGCCATTCATTCCGGAGCGGACAGTATCCACCCCTTGCGGGGCGTAGGCCGAAGCGTAGACTGGAAATACGCTTCTTCCCTCCACTACAGCCGCTTTTTACACAAAAACACACGCCAACGCAAACAAAAATCTGGAAACCTTCGCCCCTCTTTAGGCGGCAACACCTCAGACAAAATACGGATCAATTCCATGGTTGATTCCTCCTTTGTCGTCGGGCATGTAAGCAGTGCACGAGGCCTACGCACCCAAATACGCCTTGACGATCGAATCGTCTGCCCTGAGAACGTCTGCCTTATTTTCCATGACGATTCGCCCTGTCTCCATTACATAGCCGCGATGAGCAAGCTTCAACGCTGCCTTGGCATTTTGTTCGATCAAAAGGATCGTCGTGCCTTGCCTGTTTATTTCCCTGATGATATTCATGATCTCAACCACAATAATCGGGGCGAGTCCCATCGACGGCTCATCTAGCATCAAGAGCTTTGGACGTGCCATAAGACCGCGACAGATTGCGAGCATTTGCTGCTCGCCTCCGCTCAGCGTTCCTCCCATTTGTTCACTCCGCTCCTTCAATCGGGGGAACAGCGTGAAAGCCTGCTCAATCCCCTCTGCCATAACTGCCTTCTCTTTTCTCTGTGTAAAACCGCCTAGCTCCAAATTTTCACGCACGGTCAAACCAGAAAAAATCCGCCTGCCTTCTGGTACATGGATGATGCCTGCCTCGACAATTTGGTGAGGGGCCCAACCCACGAGACTCTGTCCATGAAGCAAGACGTCTCCACGGCTTGGTCGAACGATTCCGGAAATCGTTTTGAGTGTTGTGCTCTTGCCCGCACCATTGCTGCCTAGCAGTGCGACAATCTCTCCTTCATGCACGTGCAGGTCGATGCCTTTAAGCGCTTCAATTTTACCGTAAAACGAATGAATTCCGCTGATTGTCAAAAGTGGTGTCATATCGCCTCGTCCTCCTTGCCCAGGTAGGCTTCTACGACACGCGGATTGCTGAGCACATCCTCGGGAGTTCCCTCTGCGATCTTCTGTCCGTAGTCGAGGACGATTACTTTTTCCGAGATTTTTTTGATCAACCCCATATCGTGCTCGATGATCAGCACTGTCAACTCGTAATGGGTGCGGATTCGCTTGATCAAAGCAATCAGGTCTTCCTTCTCCTCATAATTCAGCCCCGCAGCAGGCTCATCAAGCAGCAACACCCGCGGCTTGGTAGCTAAGGCCCGCGCGATCTCCAAATAACGCTGGGCGCCGTACGGCAAGTTTTTCGCAATGCGCCAGCAACTGTCTTCCATCCCCACGAAACGAAGGCAGTCCCTTGCCGTATCCTCGATCAACTGTTCCTCTCGGTGCTGTTCCCTAGTCTGCCATAGTGCTCCCCAGACGGTTTGGCTCGTGCGGCTGTGCATGCCTGATTTGACATTATCCAAGACCGTCAAATTCGGAAACAGCCGCAAGTTTTGAAACGTTCGCGCCATACCGAGCAGTGTGATTTGGCTTGGCTTTTTTCCCACGAGCTGGTTGCCTTCAAGAATGATCTGCCCCGCTGTCGGACGGTAAAATCCGGTGATCATGTTGAAGACGGATGTTTTCCCCGCTCCATTCGGGCCAATGAGACTGCTGATCGAGCCTGGGCTGATAGCAAAAGACAGATCGTTTACCGCAGTCAGACCGCCGAATTTAAGCGTTACATTTTTCACTGTCAAGCTTGACGTCATTACTGCTGCCCCCTTCCGTAGCCTCCTCGGTCTCGCCACGTCTAGCTCCTTGTTTCATCTCATAGCGTGCTGGCCACAGTCCTTGTGGGCGAAACAGCATCATGGCGACCAGCGCTGCACCGAAGATCAAATACCGCCAATCTTCCACGGAACGCAGCAGCTCCGGCAAGGCAATGACCAGCACGGCGCCCAAGACGACACCGGGAATGCTGCCCAAGCCCCCCAGTACCACTGCCAAAAGAATCATGATGGACTGGGTAAAGCTAAAGCTGAGCGGCGCAATCGCACTCATTTTGACAGCAAAAACAGAACCAGCCAGACTCCCGATGACAGCTCCGATCGAATACGCCAACAGCTTCATATTAATCCGGTTAATGCCCATCGCCTCCGCAGCATCCTCGTCCTCACGAATATACATCCACGCCCTGCCGATGCGGGATGTGCCCAACCGTTTGACAGCCACCACCACCAAAACAGCAATGATCAAGATCAAATAGTAAAAATCGGTCTGGCCGCCAAGCACATAACTCCCAATAGAAGGGCGCGGGATTCCGTAAATACCTGAAGCTGATCCGGTAATAGTAAGATTGATCGCTAAAATACGAATAATTTCCCCAAAACCGAGGGTGACGATTGCCAGGTAGTCACTGCGCAACCGAAGTGTCGGCGCTCCGATGATCACACCCACAATAGCCGCAAATGCCATGGACACAGGCAAGGTAAGCCAAAACGACCATTGATATACCGTCATCAGAATGCCTGTCGTATAAGCACCTACGGCAAAAAAGGCGGCGTAGCCCAAGTCGAGTAATCCGGCAAAACCGACTACCACATTTAGCCCCTGCGCCAAGACAACGTAGAAAAAGGCAAGTGTCGCAACATCCAGCCAGTAGTTATTGGACAGAAAAGGGAGTACACACGCGACGGCGAGCAACAGGACAACAGCGATTTTTTTTCGAGATGGATTCATCCGCTACATCCTCTCTGTCACTTTCTCACCCATGATGCCCGTTGGCTTCAATACGAGAATCAAAATCAACAGGGAAAAGGCCACGACGTCCTTCCATGAACCGCCGAACATAAATGTTCCGGCTGTCTCCATCATCCCAAGCAACAGCCCGCCCAGCATCGCTCCCGGAATGCTGCCAATCCCGCCCAAAACCGCTGCGGTAAACGCCTTGAGCCCAATGATAAAGCCCATCATGAAATTGACGGTTCCGTAATAAGCACCTGCCATCGTGCCCGCCCCTGCTGCCAACGAAGCACCGATGAAAAAGGTCAAGCCAATGACTTTATGCACATGGATGCCCATTAATTGACAAGCCGTCTGATCGAGCGCAATCGCCCGCATAGCCTTGCCATACAGCGAGCGATTGATGAATAAATGCAAGCCCAGCATCAAAAGTGCCGAGATGATGACAAGTCCGATTTGGACATACGTGATTTTGGCCCCTAGTAGACTAATGCCGTCGTGAGAAAGCTGCAAAGGATACACTTGATACTGCGCCCCCCAAACAATCATCGAGCCATTTTCCAAAAAGAGAGAAACACCAATTGCCGTAATCAGGATAGAGAGTCGTGGAGCCAACAAGAGCGGCCGATATGCCACCTTCTCGATCCCCATCCCGATGACGCCGACAATCACCATCGTCAGCAATAAGACAATCAATATTCCCATCAAACCTGCTCCAGGTGAATCTCCGCCAAGCACGCTGAGCAAGGTATAGCCGACAAATGCACCGAGCATGTAGAGATCGCCATGCGCGAAGTTGAGCAGCTTGATAATGCCAAAAACCATCGTATAGCCCAAAGCGATCAAACTGTAAAAGGCACCAATAACCAGTCCGTCCGCCAGTGTTTGGACGAGAATATCCATTCCTCCACCATCCTTACTTGAGGTAATGATTGACATATACCCTACTTCGCTAACGTGAACTTGCCACCCGTCACTTTCAAAACGGCGAAGTTGGAGGTATCCAGCGTATTTTGCGCATTGAACGAGATCGTTTGTCCGAGTGCCTTGAAATCTTTTGTTTCTTTGATTGCCTTTTTGATGGCGTCACGGTCAGTCGATTTCGCCCGTCCGATCGCATCTGCCAGCAGATTGACCGCATTGTAGCTCAACGCTGAGAAAGGACCCGGTGCCAAGTTATACGCCTGCTTGTAGGCAGAAGTGAATACCTCTGCCCCCTCGATGAATTCCGCTGTAGGGGTCGCGGTAATCAAAAGACCTTCCGCATTGTCTGCGCCTGCAATCTTGATGACATCCTCACTGAATGAGCCATCGCCTGCGAGGAACAGACCCGATACACCTTTTTGTTTAAATTGCTTAACCATCAGTCCACCAGCCGCATAATAGCCAGTAAAATACGTCGCGTCCGGCTGGAGACCTTTGATTTTTGTGACCAGCGCGCTGAAATCTTTTTCTTCGGGGTTGATCGCTTCGTACGCGATGACTGTGCCGCCGGATTTTTCAACGGATGCTTTGGCAAAATCGGCCAAATCTTTGGCGTAGGCAGAATTATCATGGATGAGTACGACTTTTTTCGCTTGGTTCGCTGCCATGTAATCTGCTGCGGTTTGAGCTTGATCTGGGGTTAGGCCATTAATCAAAAAGAGGGTGTCATAACCTTGCGCGGGCAATTTGGCTGAGTTGGCTGCGGGAACGATCATGGGAATGTTGGCATTTTTGAATACACCCGATGAAGGTAGTGTCGCACCTGAGCAGTAACCACCGATGACAGCCACTACGTTTTGGGAGACCAGCTTATTGGCTGCCGTCGCCGCCATTTGTGGATCGCAGCCATCATCAGCTACTTCGATCTTCAATTTTTTTCCAAGAACTCCACCGCTGTCGTTTATTTTTTTAACAGCCATTTCAATGGCGTTTTGCATGTCTTTTCCATCCGTTGCATTGTTACCAGTTACTGGTAAAACTACACCAACGAGTATTTCGCTAGCATCTGCGCCTCCAGTAGAAGCTCCTTGATTGGCACATCCCGCTACAGCAAGTGAAAGAGTCAACATCGCCGCGACCATCACACTTCCCCATTTTTTCATAGCCCATCCCCCATTCGAATATTATTCGATTGATGCCCATTTCCAGTCGATTGCGCCTAGACCATCCTGGAAGATTCCTTTTACCTTGTCATTCTTCACCCATGTATGCGTGTAGAAGTAGATCGGCATAATCGGCATTTCGTCCATCATGATTTGCTCGGCTTCACGCAAAATCGCCTTGCGTTTTTCTGGATCACTCTCGGTGGCGGACTGATTCAGCAGCTCTTTGAATCTCGGATTTTCCCAACGCGTATCATTGTTTCCTCCGTCCTTTTCCTTGAACAGCTCCAGGAAGTTGATCGGATCGTTGAAGTCACCCGACCAGCCGAGACGCCCGACCTGATAGTTACCCTCGTGCATGGTCTCGAGGTACACCTTCCATTCCTGATTTTCCAGCTTCACATCTGCACCAAGGTTTTGTCGCCATTGGTCCTGAATCGCTTCTGCGATCTTTTTATGTCCTTCCGATGTGTTGTAGCTAAGCTTGATCGGCGGCAGTTTAGAGATGCCCAGCTCTTTCATTCCTTCTTCTAACAGCTTTTTGGCCGTATCTTGATCATTGTCTTTGAAATAACCGCCCGTATTGAGTCCCATTGTCGGAGGAACTGCTGCCATCGCTGGCTGCTGATTCGCTTGGAGTACGTTGTCAATCAAGATTTGACGGTTAATGGCGTAGGCAAAAGCTTTACGAATCTTCACGTTATTGAACGGAGGTTTCTCTGTATTGAACTTGTACCAGTAGGTAGCACCGACAGGCTTCACTTGCAGCTTTCCGCTATCTTTAAGCGCTGGCATCGCATCTGTTGGCAGCGAGCTTAACGGACTGCCTGCCCAGTCAATCTCGCCGTTTTCGAACATGGACAGCTCTGTATTTTCATCCTCCACCATCGAGAACTCAATCTTGTCCAGCTTGACACTCTCTTTGTCCCAGTAGTTGTCGTTTTTCACGAGTATCATTTTGCTTTTGTGTTCCCAAGACTCCATCTTAAATGGACCATTCCCTACGTGTGTTTTGGCTTCTCCAGCCCATTTTTCATTGGCCTCGACTACTTTTTTATTTACCGGGAAATAAGTTTGGAAGGCGGTTAGCTCCAGAAAAAAGGGGGTTGGATTCGTCAACTCTACTTGAAGGGTCTTGTCATCCAATGCTTTTACGCCGACATCATCCAAGCTGCCGGTCCCTTTGTTCGCCTTCTCCGCATTCTTGATGTAATAGAGTTGATAGGCGTAATTGGACGCTGTCTTCGGATCGAGAGCTCGCTTCCACGCGTATTCGAAATCGTGGGCTGTTACCGATTCTCCGTTGCTCCATTTGGAGTCTCTCAGCTTGAAGGTGTATGTTTTCATGTCACTCGATACTTCAATTTTCTCGGCTACTGCTTCCTCTGGCTTGCCCGAAGGCCCGATGCGTGTCAGCCCATCAAAAACTGCTTTGACGATAGCTGCAGAAGTCGTGTCTTCCGCAAGTCCAGGATCACCTGTAGGAGGTTCGGAGTGAAGATTCCAGCGGAGGACTTGTGCTTTTGCTGATTCTTTCGCCGTGGCGGCAGGTGCTGGCTGCGTGCCCGACTGTCCACTCTGTGCCGCTTGCTCGGCTGGCTTCGCTACAGGCTGTCCGCCTCCACATCCTGCCAACGCTACTCCCATGACTGCTAGACTACTCATTACTGCCAACATGTTTTTTTTCATTTGATCAACCCCCATTGTTCAGTCGTTATGCACTTGTTTTCAGAATTATCAGAATGCAAAAGGTGTGCCAAAAAATGAATGCGGCTGTACCTTCGTTCTAGCCTTGGTTGTTGTAAACTTTTTTGTACACTGTATACCTTGTCGTGTTTCAAATCTTAGACACCGCTGTTAGACAAAAAAAGCCTCAGCCCATTTACTTGGCCAAGACTTTTGTCTCTCGATTTACAAAATGATCAATTCGCGCGGTGAATGTGTCAGCACCTCATTGCCACTCTCTGTGACAATCAGATCGTCTTCGATACGGACCCCACCAAGCTCTGGGATATAAATCCCCGGCTCTACGGTCAAAATCATGCCTTCTCGGAGGACAGTCGTGCAACGTGTGGACATAAATGGCTCCTCATGAATATCGAGACCCACTCCATGCCCCATCCCATGTCCAAATCGCTCGCCATAGCCGTGCTCCGTGATGTAGTCCCGTGCGAAGGCGTCAGCCTCTTTCCCGGTAATGCCAGGACGAATGCCTGCAACAGCCCGATTGCGTGCTTCCAAAACGATCTCGTAGATGGCTTTGAGCTGTTCATCAGGAGTTCCAACAGCAACCGAACGGGTAATATCAGAGCGATACCCTTGATACAATGCACCAAAATCCATCGTGACCATATCGCCCGCTTCAATCGTTTTTTCACTCGCTACGCCATGGGGAAGTGCGGAACGATAGCCAGAAGCAATAATGATGTCAAAAGCAGAGCCCGACGCCCCTTCCTTTCGCATGAACATTTCCAATTCGTTAGACACCGCGAGCTCTGTGATACCAGGACGCAGAAAAGAAGTAATATGGGAGAATGCCGCATCGGCGATTTGCGCAGCCGTTCGAATGATCGCCAGTTCTTCCTTTGTCTTTATCATCCGCAATCCTTCAATGACACCTGACGTCGGAATGAATGCTGTTTGGACCGCCTCACTGTATTTACGATGCAAGGCAAACGAGACATTCTCCTCCTCAAAGCCGAGATGGTTGATCCCCATCGCTTCCGTCTGGCGCGCTACTTCGCTGAAAATGGATTCTTTTGTCGGCAAATAAACGATCTCAAAGCCTGTTGCTTGTGCTTGCGCTTGGGCTGTGTAACGGAAATCTGTGAAGAGCTTGGCTTGGTCCCTTGAAATGAGGACAACTCCGTATGTACCTGTAAAATTTGTGAGGTATCGGCGATTTTGTCCATTGGTGATCAACATCCCGTCAATCCCAAGTGAATCGAATTGCTCACGCAGTCTTGTTACTTTTTCCATCTCTGTCATCCCTCTTTTGTTTGTCATGATTGGGCTAGTTCTTTAAGAATATTCAGCAAGTATTGTGCCAGCCAGGATGATTTCACTCGCTTTCCCATGGCACGACACTTGCATTTTCATCAAGCAAGAATGAAAGGAGGCTTCATCATGGAATCGCATCTATTGATTATCTGCCGTTGTGAAGAAGTAACTCTCGCTGAATTGGAAGAAACCGCCCAAACCTACCAATGTACCGCACGCGAGCTCAAGCTACGGACCAGAGCCGGCATGGGCTGCTGCGGTGGTAGAACCTGCCGTACATTGATCGATCAGGTCATTCAGCAAGTAACTGGCCAAGCGCCTTCTCATACTGTACCTCTTGGGTACCAACCGCCTATCCGTCCTGTCTCATTTCAAACGCTTGGGGGACAACGTACATGAGTCAACGAATTGATCACCATCCGGTTCTCGGTTCACTCGGGGTTAGAAAGCAGCTTCCTTTTTATTATAACGGCTCTGTCTATACGGCTTACGAAGGCGAGACGATTGCGGGAGCCCTATTGGCCGCAGGTGTCCGTACGCTTCGGGTGCATGAGGAAAAAGGAACACCGCGAGGAATTTACTGCAATATCGGTCATTGCTATGAATGTCGCGTCCATGTAGACGGTGTCCCTACCGTGCGTGCTTGTATGACGCTTGTGCAGGAAGGCATGCGAGTGAATGCGGGTTCTGTCCTTCCTACTCCCTTGAAAAAAGGAGGGCATGGTGCATGATCGATCTTCTCATCATCGGGGCTGGACCCGCGGGCTTATCCGCAGCAATTGCAAGTGCCAAGCAGGGATTGGCTGTTCGTGTAGTTGATGAGTTTTATCGTCCTGGGGGTCGCTTGCTTGGACAGCTTCACGAAGAACCAAACGGTGTGTGGTGGAATGGGCTGGATGAGGCAGCCCGGCTCACGGAAGAAGCGATTGGGCTTGGCGTAGAGATCCGTTGCGGCGTTTCCGTCTTCCATTTGACCCAATCTCAAAATGGCTGGATTGTTTCTACCACAGTGGGGGAAATGATAGCCCCGTTGCTCCTGATCGCTACGGGGGCTTCTGAAGCTGCTGTACCCGTGCCAGGGTGGACGTTACCTGGCGTGATGTCCATCGGAGCTGCTCAAGTCATGACGAACGTGCAGCGCGTGCGAGTAGGACAACGCGGAGTCGTCATTGGTATCAATATCTTATCGGTGGCGATATCCCGCGAATTGCAGTTGGCTGGAATTACGGTGGATCGAATGATTCTCCCACCTCGTACGACTGTCAGTGGCACTGCGGGGCAACCGCAAGCAGTGATGCAATCTTTATTGCGTGTCGCCCATCTTGCCCCTTCTCTGATGATTCGGCTGGGGAGCAAACTGATGGGAAATTCATGGATGCAAAAGCTGGCAGTGTCCCTCTACCCCTCCAACGGTTTTTCTATGTGGGACATCCCGATTCAACTGCGAACAGCAGTACTGGAAATCGTCGGAACCTTTCATGTTGAGGGTGTCCGTATCGCCCGAGTTGATGCCGATGGTTCACCAATAGCTAGAACCGAACAATTCATTCCGGCTGATTTCGTCTGTATCGCAGGCGGATTAAGTCCACTCGCTGAATTAGCGGCGATTGCCGGGTGCCCTTTTGCCTATGTTCCCTCCTTGGGTGGGCATGTCCCCTTACACAATGAAAGCATGCAAACAGCAGTCCCCGGACTCTATGTTGCTGGCAATATCACGGGAATTGAAAGTGCCAAAGTGGCAATGGCTCAAGGTACAGTCGCGGGACTTTCTATCGCAAAAGCTCGGGGAAAGCTGAAGAATGAACAACCATTATCGGATGCCATTCAACAGGTGAAAATCGTCCGCCAAAACGCAACGATTCAGTTTCATCCAGACATTGTGGCCGGGCGAGCACTGGTAGGGCAAATGACTGCAGAATGGATTGCGCACTAATTCATTCATTTAATAGGGAAAAGGCAGCCTGTTATTCCTTCACGGCAGGCTGCCTTTGTTTTTTTGAATCTACAGGAAACGTACCGTCTCGTTTCTCTGCTTGTTCCCGATAGTAAGTAATGAGCTCAGGGTATTCCGCGATTTCTCTTTCCCCTGTCGGCGTGATCGAATACAGCCCTCGTTGCACACGGGTAAACCACCCATAATGATTTTGGATAAGAATCGACGAGGTTTTCTCCCCTGCCCCTTTACTCTTGAGTAATTTCGGCGATAACGGCCCATATTGCTGAAGCAACGTTGCAATTTGAATGCAGTTCTGCTTGTAGGCCGTCATGAGCTTGGTTTGATAACTGCCGCCAACATTGTAATCGCCGTATCTTCCCCGCATCTCTTCAATGATGCGGCTTCGCTTTTTTTGATTGAATTGCTTGCTTTTTACCCGATCAAACGGTCCAGGTGAAATATTCACTTCCATGACTGCGGGCCCTCTTTTTGGAAAGGACACAAGTATGAGACCGAGCTCGAGACGTCTAACCAAGTAGCATATATCTTGCCATTTTTTCGAAAACAATTTGTATTTGGGCTTCGGGATTGCCATATAAACAAAATCGGTGTAGCGTTGTCGCTTGGTGGCCTGTATGAGCAATTCCACACTTAGGTTGCGCTTAAACTCGACAATAATCAATTCCTCGCCTTTAATTGCAGTTAAATCACAATGCTTGACCTCGCCAAAAACGTCATATCCTTGCGCGACAAAATAATTCCGAATCGGTTCGTACATGTCAGCTTCATATTTTTTCTCTGCTTTTGGTTCCATGTGCTCCCCTTCTCTTATAGGAAAAAGAGCCAATCCAGTGGATTGACTCCTCTCTTCGTTATTCCTTCAAAACTGAATATGCATGATTGCTAAGAATGTGTGGATAAGTCCTCGACCGATTAGTATTCGTCAGCTCCACGCGTTACCGCGCTTCCACACCGAACCTATCAACCTCATCGTCTATGAGGGGTCTTACCAGCTTGCGCTGTGGGAAGTCTCATCTTGGAGGGGGCTTCACGCTTAGATGCTTTCAGCGCTTATCCCGTCCGCACATAGCTACCCAGCTGTGCCACTGGCGTGACAACTGGTGCACCAGCGGTGCGTCCATCCCGGTCCTCTCGTACTAAGGACAGCTCTCCTCAAACTTCCTACGCCCGCGACAGATAGGGACCGAACTGTCTCACGACGTTCTGAACCCAGCTCGCGTACCGCTTTAATGGGCGAACAGCCCAACCCTTGGGACCTACTTCAGCCCCAGGATGCGATGAGCCGACATCGAGGTGCCAAACCTCCCCGTCGATGTGGACTCTTGGGGGAGATAAGCCTGTTATCCCCAGGGTAGCTTTTATCCGTTGAGCGATGGCCCTTCCATGCGGAACCACCGGATCACTAAGCCCGACTTTCGTCCCTGCTCGACTTGTAGGTCTCGCAGTCAAGCTCCCTTCTGCCTTTACACTCTACGAATGATTTCCGACCATTCTGAGGGAACCTTTGGGCGCCTCCGTTACCTTTTAGGAGGCGACCGCCCCAGTCAAACTGCCCACCTGGCATGGTCCTCTCGCCCGATAAGGGCGACGAGTTAGAAACTCCGTACATCAAGGGTGGTATCCCACCGACAGCTCCACAGAGGCTGGCGCCCCTGCTTCTCAGCTTCCCACCTATCCTGTACATGATGCACAAAGTTCCAATACCAGGCTACAGTAAAGCTCCATGGGGTCTTTCCGTCTTGTCGCGGGTAACCTGCATCTTCACAGGTATTATGATTTCACCGGGTCTCTTGCCGAGACAGCGCCCAAGTCGTTACGCCTTTCGTGCGGGTCGGAACTTACCCGACAAGGAATTTCGCTACCTTAGGACCGTTATAGTTACGGCCGCCGTTTACTGGGGCTTCGGTTCAAAGCTTCGCTTGCGCTAACTCATCCCCTTAACCTTCCAGCACCGGGCAGGCGTCAGCCCCTATACTTCGCCTTGCGGCTTCGCAGAGACCTGTGTTTTTGCTAAACAGTCGCTTGGGCCTTTTCACTGCGGCCCCCTCGGGCTATTAACCCTACCGAGGCGCCCCTTCTCCCGAAGTTACGGGGCCATTTTGCCGAGTTCCTTAGCAAGAGTTATCCCGCGCACCTTAGGATTCTCTCCTCGCCTACCTGTGTCGGTTTGCGGTACGGGCACCTTGTTCCTCGCTAGACGCTTTTCTTGGCAGTGTGAAATCAGGGACTTCGGTACTAAAATTTCCCTCGCCATCACAGCTCATGCTTCACGGCGTGCGGATTTGCCTACACACCACACTTACTGCTTGGACGGCCATCCAGTAGGCCGCTCACCCTATCCTCCTGCGTCACGCCATTGCTCAAGCGGAACAGAGGTGGTACAGGAATATCAACCTGTTGTCCATCGCCTACGCCTTTCGGCCTCAGCTTAGGTCCCGACTAACCCTGGGAGGACGAGCCTTCCCCAGGAAACCTTAGGCTTTCGGTGGACAAGATTCTCACTTGTCTTTTCGCTACTTACACCGGCATTCTCACTTCCAAGCGCTCCAC
>NZ_CP041767.1:5032500-5202500 GCF_022026395.1 Brevibacillus brevis
TTCCCCCGGCGCACAATGGCACGCTGTTTTTCAGCCGACAGTGCTTCAGGCTGGTTTATTTTCACCTTGTCCTCCCCCGTTTCTTCCCCCAACAAAAGCCTTTCCAACCGCTGTGCGTACTCCACGTCAGCCGCTATTTCTTCCTCGAATAGTTTTGAATCTTCTTCCGCCATTTCCCCACGCAAATAAGCAAGCAGCCTTTGCTCGCGATGATTCTCATCCTTGTTCATCACTGGCTTTCCTCCCTCCACAACTGCCGCATCTTTTGTCGTCCCCGAAACAAGGAACGCTTGACGTCTGCCAGCTCAATCCCGAGTACCTCTGCCATCTCCGCATAGGAAAACTGCAATGCAGACAACAAAATGACCTGTCTCTGCTTTTCCGGAAGCTTCTCCAAATAGTCGTGGGCCACTTCCCACAGCTCCTGATTCACGACATGCTCAGCCGGATCAACAGCCGAATGATCAGGTCTTTCTGGCAGGGCTTCTACAAACGCAAATCGTTGTTTCGTCCTCTCCTCTTACGATAACCATCCACGAAAGCGTGATAGGCCACCTTGAACAGCCAGGGCCGTACTTTTTCCCCACGGTAGTCGTCCAAGGAAGAGAAGGCGCGACAAAAGGTTTCCTGTGTCAAATCCTCTGCCAGCTTCTCATCTCGTGTCAGCCGGAAAAGATAGCGGTAAATATCGTTTACATGCAGCTGGTACACATCCTCCAGACCTACTTTCCCAAACCGTTCACACCCCTTCATCCCTTACCACGAAGGAATTGCCAAAAAGTTTCACCTTAGTCTCATTTTTCTCATAACTTGCTGCACATTCTCTGCAAAAACAAAGATTGACTCCTGACAATGAACGTCATATCATGGGGGAAACGAATAACTCTTATCGCGAGCTGGCTGAGGGACTGGCCCTATGATGCCCGGCAACCGGCGCTATACCATGATTCGTACGCTCATAATTGCGTACCTTGGATAGCGAAACGGTGCTAATTCCAACGGATAAGAGTCGAGATCGAGCACTTTGGGCTCGTTTCGGCTACTGACCCGAGAGATGAGAGGAGACGAGACGCTTTCATAGTCGACAACCGCCTCCCCGCTCAATGGGGAGGCTTTTTTAATAATTCAAGGAGGATTAGGCGTACCATGAGTGAACAACGTATCCTCGTCACCTATCTCACACAAGCAAAAGACTTGAACAAGAAAGCGCAAGCCATTGCTGTCGGCATGACAGTCGGTTCCTGGACGGACCTGCCGCTTGCCAAGCAAGCTGAGCTAGCGCCTTATCTCGGTGAAGCCGTGAGCGCGACACCGATTGCGACACTGGAAAACGGAGAAACACGCGGTCTGATTACCGTTAGCTATCCGACTCGCAATTTTACAGCAGACATTCCATCCTTGTTGACCGGAATATTCGGTAAACTGTCGATGGATGGCAAAATCAAGCTCGTTGACGTTGTTTTCCCTGACTCATTCCTTCAGGCCTTTCCTGGACCGAAGTTCGGCATTGATGGTCTGCGCGAACGTTTAGGGGCACATGACCGTCCACTCTTGATGAGCATTTTCAAATCGTGCCTGGGTCTTCCTTTCGACGATTTGAAGACACAATTCCGAGCACAAGCCTTGGGCGGAGTTGATCTCGTGAAAGATGACGAAATCTTCTTTGCAGACGACCGCGCTCCTTTTATCGAACGGATCAAAGCGTTTAAGCAGATCTCCCAGGAGACCGAAGCCGAAACAGGCAAGCCCGTCCTCTATGCAGCCAACCTGACTGGACCTGTGCATGAGCTGAACGAAAAAGCGAAGCGTGCGGTAGAGGCGGGTGCTGACTGCCTTTTGTTCAACGTGCTGGCGTTTGGCTTCGATGCTCTGCACCGTTTGGCAGCCGATCCTGATGTACACGTACCGATCATGGCACATCCGGCTTTGGCAGGGGCTTACTATCCTTCACCTGACTACGGTATCGCCACCCCGCTTCTACTCGGCACGTTGATGCGTGTAGCTGGGGCAGATTTGGTACTCTTCCCGTCTCCGTACGGCAATGTCGCCCTGGACAAAACAGAAGCGTTGCAGCTCACCAAGCATTTGACTGACCCACTGAATGGTGTACGACGTTCCTTCCCGGTTCCATCTGCCGGCATTCATCCGGGGCTGGTTCCACAGCTGTATCAAGACTTCGGTATCGATCAAATCGTCAATGCAGGGGGCGGAATCCACGGTCATCCTGGTGGAGCAACCGCAGGAGCAAAAGCTTTCGTTGCCGCGATTGAGGCAGTCACCGCAGGTCGAACATTGGAAGAGGCTGCTGCTGAATCACAAGAGCTGGCGATCGCTCTGGAAAAGTGGGGTGGCGCACGATGAGCAAGAAGCTCGTCCTGTTCTGCGATTTCGACGGAACGATTACCGAAAAAGACAACATTGTAGCGATTGTCCGCAAGTTTGCTCCCCCTGAGTGGGAAGGCTTGACGGAGCAAATCCTTTCGCAAAAAATAAGCGTTCAGGAAGGGGTTGGCAAGCTGTTTCAACTCTTGCCCTCCTCCTTGCGCCAGGACATTATCGATTTTATTGTCCATGAAGCGACCATTCGCCCGGGATTTGCTGAATTTGTGAGCTATTGCCGCGCAGAAGGCATCGAGCTGTTGATCACGAGTGGCGGCATCGACTTTTTTCTGGAGCCTATCCTGGCACCCTTCGATCTTACCGATGTGCCGATCTACTGTAATGGCAGTGATTTCAGCGGCGAGCGTATCACCATTACGTGGCCCAACGCTTGCGATGAACATTGCACGAACGGCTGCGGCATGTGCAAGACGACCATCATCCGTCGTTACGATCCAACAACTCATTTCCGCATCGTCATCGGCGACTCCATCACTGATTTGGCTGGAGCCAAAATCGCTGACTATGTGATTGCCCGTTCCTTCCTCGCTGACAAGGCGGAAGAGCTGCAATTGCCGCATAGCAAGTTTGCCACGTTCCACGATGTGATTCGCATTTTACAGCAAGTCCAACAGGAGGTCGTCTAATTCATGACTGCAACACTCGAACAACGTCTGGATGCCTTTCGCCGTCTGGATGACGCCAAGCTGACATTTGCCCGCCGGGACTGGTTTCCCGGCACCAGTGGCAATCTCTCTATTAAAATACAAAACGATCCCTTGCAATTTGCTGTAACGGCAAGCGGCAAAGACAAAACCAAGCTGTCCCCCGAAGATTACCTGGTTGTGGATCAAGACTCTCGTCCAGTGGATGAAACTGCTCTCAAGCCGTCCGCAGAAACACTCATCCACGCCGTCGTATACAAAACGTTCCCGAAGGCAGGGGCTTGCTTCCACGTCCATACCGTATGGAACAACCTCATTTCCGAGCTGTACTTTGGACAACGGGCTTTCTCCATACAAGGACAAGAGCTGATCAAGGGACTCGGAATCTGGGAAGAAAACGCACGCATTACTGTTCCGATTGTTGAGAACTTTGCTGATATTCCGACCTTGGCTACCGAAATTGAAAAAGTGATTACACCAGAAGTTCCCGGCGTACTCATCCGTAACCACGGTATCTACACGTGGGGCGGCAATGACTTCGAGGCTAAGCGCCACCTGGAAGCCTTTGAGTTCCTATTCGAGTATCACGCCCGCTGGCTGCAATTGCGCCAAGCAGTCGTGTCCACTACAACCACCAATTAAGGAGGAATAAACGATGGCACAAATTCGTTTTCACGACAACAATGAGTACATTTCCGCACCCGAGGAAGTTGTCTCCTTCCTGGATACCCAAGAGATCATTTATGAAAAATGGGGCGTGGATCGCCTTGATCCAAAGCACCGTGATAACTACAGCCCGACAGACGAGGAGAAACAAGAGATTCTCGACACCTTTAAACCGGAAATCGATGCAATCAGCCAACGTCGCGGTTACTTGACAGCGGACATTATCGTCCTCTCTGACAAAACACCTAATCTCGACGAGCTGTTGGTGAAATTCAAGGGCGAGCATCACCACACCGACGATGAGTGCCGCTTCTGCGTCGATGGTCACGGTATTTTCGCTATCAAGGGCAAAGACGGTCGCTACTTCGACGTCGAGCTGGAGCCGGGCGATCTGATCTCCGTACCACCGAACTACCGCCACTACTTCACCCTGATGGACGACCGCAAAATCAAGGCGATTCGCCTATTCGTCACTCCAGCAGGCTGGGAAGCGATCTATTAATAACGACCCCCTGGCATTTACTGATTGCCAGGGGGTTTTGTCTTTCACCCTTCATTTTATGACACCATTTCCCTTGATCGATACGTCTGGCTTGATTTCAACAACGGCATTGGAAAACGCCTTCGTCCAATCATCCTCTACCTTTTTGTATTCCTTATATTCATGAGCACGCGCATAGAGACCAAACCCAAACGGATCTATACCGGTTTCCTGGCATTTCTTGATTAACTTCATGTAATCCTTCTGCAACTCGTCACTGATCATTCGCTCCATCTTTTTGTAGTCCTTTTCCATGTTGAACGGAAACATGCGCTCCGATATGGAAACTCGCAACCTGAAATGAACGTCAAAATGAAACCGACCGTTCTGATAGGTTGTTTTTACTTTTTTTTTGACGCCCTTGATAAAAAAACTGATCCTGTCTTTCGTAATTTGTTTTTGATCGTCCGTATCTTTAATCGGGATGGTGACAGACAATTCCCCTTGTTTTTCATGGATCAGCGTTTGCAAAAGAATCGTATCCCGCGGTTCTATCGAGTCTACGTACGTTCCATTTTTTTTTAACAAAGCTGTCCCCATTACCTTGACCGCCCGCTTTTCTTTCTTCAACTCAGTCAAGCTAGGTGTCATCCCTTTTTCATACATTTGTCGATGGAGCTCCTGCGCCCTCGTCTTTACTGTCAGATTTCTTTTATTGGCTGTGTCAATCAGCGTTGTTACATGAATGGACAGACGAGGCTTGTCCTTTGGTTTATAATCAAACAACTCATGCAACGGACCATCAAGCATAGCCACGCGGGCGTTGACACTGAACTTTGCATCCCGAAAAACGACATCCAGCAACCGAAACCAGTCCGGGTGAGCCAGTAGCTTTTTCCCAAACACGAGCACCTGAATTTTGCCTGCTTGGGTCAAGCCTGTTACTCGCTCATCAAACCCCATTCTTGACTCTCTAATCGTAGATGACCGAATGCCGTATTCCTCAGATTTTTCCTTTGCCTCACGATTGAACACCGGGCTTGAGATATAAAAGAGAAGCTCGTTTTTTTCGTTCAAATCAATTCCGACCATCAGCGATAAAGTAGTATCCTCCAAATTGATTTGATCCCTGCAACCTGCCAACATGGTTACCAGCAAGCTCAATAACAGTACCTGAGCAAATGCCCTCATGCTTTTTTCCCCCCTTCTGCTCGTTTCGATAGCCTGATCGGCCCCCAAGCCAATAAAGGAAGTGCATAAGCAAAAACCAAGCCTGCAAAGCTCCAAATTTGTATCGATTTCTTCAGATCAATAAAGGATGGCGTATAAAACCATAGCGCCACTGGAACCAGAAGAAGGAACAGGCGCAAATGCTTGCGGTGATCCTTCATGCCGAATAACTGACTGGATGAAAAGACACAGAAATAGATGTACGGCAATGCAGTCGTTGACAATATAAACATATAAGTAGAGAGAAAAAGAATATCGACACGTTCTAAAAAGCGGAACTCAATGGCTTTCCATAAATTGAGCGTAGGCCATGTATACTGCGTGATTTCATCGGGGCTAAAGTATGCAAAGGAAACGACAACGACAGACAGATACACGAACAACGTCAATGTATTCGCAATGACAATGCCAAGAGGCGCATATTGCTTTTTTTGAAGAAAAGGGTAGGCAAAATAACCAAACTCAAATCCAAGAAAGGAGAGTACGGTCGATTTGCTCGCTTCCCATATCGGGTGCCAGCCCTCCTTGATCACTGGCAGCAAGTTTAGCCAATGAACCTCTCGATAAGCCGTCGTGAGAACAAAAGGTATCCAAAGCGTAAGATAGAATACGAGCTCGGCGTACCTTCCGATGGCGCGAACCCCTCCCTGGAGAACAAAATAAGTTGGCAGCGTAAAAAGGAACACGACGACATAGGCGGGTGTCTGAGACAGGAGCCAAACATTAATGATTCCCGTGGCATTTATCAGCAAAACGAACGCTGCAACCCCGCAATAAATGAACATGAGAACAATAGCGACTCGACCGAGCCACTTCCCCAGGATCAATGGGAATATATCGATGATCGTCTTCTCGGGATACTGCTTCATCATGTTCGTGATGACGAGACTGACTAGCGTTGCCGCAAGCCATCCGATCAAAAGCGATATCCATCCATCGGTGCTCGCCTTCTCCGCCAAATCTCTGGGAATCGTCAACACGCCGATCCCTACTTGTGCCCCATGAATGAGGAGAATGTACTGAAGGACGCTCAATTGGTTGTACGTGTACTTTTTCATCACCCGTCCTCCCTTGGCCGATTATCGCCTTGTCTTTCCTCTTCAATCGTATGGGTTGACAGGGGACGCTCTTTCATTTTCCACAGTGGCAGGCGGATAAACAAATCCTTCCAATCGCCGAAGCGCACAGGAGCAAGAGGGCCTCCATAAGGAACGCCTAATGATTCCAGCGTAATCAAATGGCCAATCAGTGCCATTAATCCCACAATAATTCCAACGAACCCAAACATCGCAGCGAGGATCATCATCAAAAAACGAATAAGCCTGACTGCCGAGGCCATATCGTAGTTCGGAATAATAAAGGATGAGATCGCTGTAAATGCAACGACGATCACCATAATATTGCTCACAATCCCTGCTTGCACAACCGCTTGACCAATCACGATACCTCCCACGATACCCACAGTTTGTCCAATAGGAGCCGGCAAGCGAATACCCGATTCCCGGAGCATTTCCAGTGTGAGCTCCATAATAAATGCCTCTAACAAGGGTGGGAATGGAACCCTTTCGCGGGACTCTCCGACTGACAAAATCAAATCGAGTGGGATAACCTCATAATTGAAAGAAATCAACGCAATATAAATCGCAGGTAAAAAAGTAGCAATCAAAAAAGCTAAATATCGAAGCAAACGAATAAACGTGGCAACAGGCCAGCGAGTACCATAATCATCCACACTTTGAAAAAAGGAGGCGAAAGTAGCTGGACCGATTAATACGCTCGGGGAGCGATCCACAACGACAGCAATCTTCCCTTGCAAGATGTGAGAGGCGACTGTATCCGGCCGCTCTGAGGTCAAAAACTGCGGAAACAGTGAGTAAGGATTATCCTCGATATACTCCTCCAGTTCAGACGCGTTGAGAATCGAGTCAACCTTGATCATCTTGAGCCGATCCTCCAGCTCCTGTAATATTTCCGGATTCGCCACATCAGCCAAGTACATGAGCGAGAGCTTTGTAAGGCCTCGTTCTCCCAACCACATTTCTTTTATTTTTAATTCACGGTTGGGAATATAGCGGCGAATAAGGGCAATGTTATGCGTGTCCGTTTCGACAAATCCTTGGTGTCCGCCTTTAAGCGCAGCCTCCAACTGTGGATCTTCTATCGCCCGCTGCGGCCATCCATTCGTTTCAATCACAAGCACTTCTTTTCGACCCTCGATAAATAAAAGACTGCTCCCAAGCAAAATCTCGGTTTCTACTTTCCGAAAGTCGTAAGCAACGGATACCTTTCCGACAGATAACAGGTCAAAAACAGTCGATTTCTCACCCTCTGGGTGTGACAAAAGCGGACGAAGCACATTGTTGTTTATAGAGTTTTTGTCAACCAAGCCATTCAGGTAGACGAGAGCAACCATCCCCTCTATATGCTGGCACGCAAACGTCCGAATGACCAAATCGGGTGTCAGCGTAAATATTGCATTCAGCTCCGCAAGGTTATCACTTAATCGCTCACTGATCTCACGGACACGGATAGGCTCACTCGAGTGGCTCATCCTGTCTTTGACAGATGTCTTTTTTCTTCTCAGCCACCCTCTCATCGCCATCTGCTACAGCTCCCGCCCTTTTCCGAAGTATGTTCCATTAGCGTTCGTGAGAGCCTCCCAAAATATGCATGCAACTTGGCACATCTTGCCGCTGAATCGAATAAATCCCAATACCCTGCAAATCGCAAATAACCGTAAGAATGGAAACAGAATGCAGCTAAATGGAGTGCTACCGCTTTAGCCATCTTCTCTGGAGGCGGTGAACGTCAAAGTGACGATTCACGGGGCGAGATTTCGAAGGTGAAGAAAGTGCGTGAAATGCGAAAAGAGCAAAGCATTGAGCTTTGCTCTTTTTCCCATTTCCTTTTTGAAACTACACTACATATGCTCCTGCTTCGATCACGCGATCAGCAATCGAACGTTTGAGTGCCACCGTGTTGATCGGTGTGCGGCGGGTCAGCTTTTTGAGGATCGAGAGGCGCAGTCGAAGCTCGTCGCCCTCTTCCATCGCCGCCAATGCTTCTTTTGCCCAGCCTTCGATTCGATCGAATGCTTCATGCACATAGACAGCGGTCATTTCCAGCTTTTGCTGCTCAGCTTCGATGCCATTTGCCGCCATTGCTTTCTCTGTCCGCTTCACGATGCTGTCCATAGCATACAGCTCGATCAGCATGTCAGCCGCAAATGCCAAGAGCTCCTGTTCTTTGGACATTTCCTGTTGGTATTTCATCAACGCAGATCCTGCCACCATCAAAATGATTTTGCGCGTGATGTTGATCAGATGCTTCTCCATTGCCAAAGGTGCATCTTCAATCTCTTCTGGATAATAGCTCATCAGATCTGCTTGCAGACTGCTCGCTGCTTGCATGAGCGGTAGTTCGCCTTTCATCGCCTTTTTCACGAGCGTATCCGGGATGAGCATGCGGTTGATTTCGTTCGTTCCTTCGAAAATGCGGTTAATCCGTGAGTCACGGTACATGTTCTCGATCTCATACTCGGACATAAAGCCATATCCGCCGTGGATTTGCACGCCTTCGTCCACGCAGTAATCCAAAACCTCGGTGGCAAATACTTTATTGATCGAGCATTCGATTGCATAATCCGCAATCGCCTTCGCAACCTCGGCGCCATCATCCGCTTTTTCACCCAATCGAGTCAGCGCTGTATCGAACAGACCGACTGTCCGATAGACGGAGCTTTCTGCCGCATACGTTTTCACTGCCATGTTCGCCAGTTTGTTTTTGATTAAAGTAAAATTGGCAATGGGCGTTTTGAACTGCTTGCGTTCTTTTGCGTAGTTCGTCGCGAGTTCCACCGCTTTTTTCGAGGAGCCGACTGCGCCCACCGCGAGCTTGTAACGACCAACGTTCAAGATGTTGAACGCGATCACGTGACCTCTTCCAGGCTCACCGAGCAGATTGGCTACCGGCACAGGTACATCTTGCAAAATGACCGTGCGCGTCGAGGAGCATTTGATCCCCATCTTCTTCTCTTCCGGTCCAAACGAAACACCTGGGAATGTACGCTCGACGATAAAGGCAGTAAATTTCTCGCCATCAATTTTCGCGTATACGATGAACACATCAGCAAAGCCAGCATTCGTTATCCATTGCTTCTCTCCGTTGAGAATATAGTGCGTGCCATCTGCGGAGAGCGTCGCTGTCGTTTTCGCTCCCAATGCATCTGAGCCAGAGCCTGGCTCTGTCAAGCAGTAGGCAGCGATTCGTTTTCCAGACGCCAGATCAGGCAGATAACGCTGTTTCTGCTCCTCGTTTCCGAAGTACACGATTGGCAGTGACCCGATACCGACATGGGCGCCGTAGCTGAGCGCAAAGCCGCGAGCCAGCGAGAACTTCTCTGTGACGAGTGCAGTGCTGACTTTATCCAGCCCCAGTCCCTCGTATTTCTCCGGAACGTCACCAGCCAACAAACCAAGCTCCCCTGCTTCCTTCAACAGCCGAACCGAAATATCAAATTGGTGGTTTTCAAGCTCTTCCAGATGAGGACGAACTTCATTGTTGACGAAATCCTCCGTCGTCTTGGCAATCATCTTTTGCTCTTCAGTGTACTCTTCTGGCACGAATACATCGTCAGCTGAACCTGCATCGATCAAAAAGCTTCCACCGCGGATCAAATCTTTTGTTTCTGCCATTACTATCCCTCTCCTTATTTTAAAATTAGATCATCTCAAAAACGCCAGCGGCTCCCATTCCCCCGCCGATACACATCGTAACGACTCCGTATTTGCCGCCTCTGCGCTTCATTTCATTCAAAAGCTGGACGGTCAGCTTGGCACCACTGCAACCGAGTGGATGCCCTAATGCGATAGCTCCACCATTTACATTGACCTTTTCAGGATCGAGTCCCAGCTCGCGAATGACGGCAATCGATTGAGAAGCAAACGCTTCGTTTAGCTCAAACAGATCGACATCCTCCAAGCTGATCCCCGCCAGCTTCAATGCTTTTGGAATCGCAACAACTGGACCAATCCCCATGACATCAGGGTCTACGCCGCCAACCGTAAAGGAACGGAACTTGGCAATCGGCTCGACACCCAGCTCGGCTGCTTTTTCGGCAGACATCACGAGAACTGCTGCCGCACCGTCGCTCGTTTGCGAGGAGTTTCCTGCTGTTACGCTGCCTTGCACGTGAAAGACTGGTCTGAGCTTGGCGAGTGCCTCCATCGTCGTGTCCGCGCGTGCTCCTTCATCCTTGTCGAAAACACGTTCCTGGACGTGAAGCTTGCCTGCTTCATCCACAAAATGCTGCTTGATTGTCAATGGTACGATTTCATCCTGGAATTTCCCTGAAGTAATCGCAGCCGTCGCACGCTGATGGCTTTGCAGAGCAAAAGCGTCCTGATCCTCACGAGAAATGTTGTACCTCTTCGCTACTTCTTCAGCCGTATGCCCCATGCTCATGTACGCTTCCGGCTTCGTTTCTACGAGAGTCGGGTTGAGTGCGATTTTGTGACCAAGCATCGGCACCAGACTCATGCTCTCCACCCCGCCAGCGACAATCACATCGGAGCTGCCGACCATGATCTGCTGAGCAGCGTAAGCAATCGTCTGCAAACCGGAGGAACAAAAGCGATTGATCGTGATTCCCGATACATTGGTCGGCAATCCGGCACGCAGTCCGATCAAGCGAGCCATATTCATGCCTTGCTCAGCTTCCGGTACAGCCGTCCCCATGATGATATCCTCGATATCAGCCGGATCGAGCTGTGGAACGCGGCGCAACAGGTCGCTTACAACTGCGGCTCCCATATCGACTGGGTGAAAATCCTTGAGACTTCCTTTTTTCGATTTACCGATAGCGGTGCGGGCGCCCGCGACAATAACTGCTTCTCTCATCGTTATCCCTCCCTCTCCCTAGTTACGCAAAGGCTTGTTTTTAGTCAGCATGTGCTGCATACGTTGCTGGCTTTTCGGCGTCTTGATCAGTTCGAGGAACGCTTGCTTTTCCAGCTCGAGAATGTAGCTCTCTGTCACTTCTGTACCCGCTGGCACGTTACCACCGGACATAACATAGGCAACTTTGCTTGCGATCAGCTCATCATGGTCTGAAATATATCCACTCTTTTTCATGGCGTAAATATTTTGGCGCAGGTTCGCATAACCCGTCTCGCCGATAACGCGAATTTTGCGTGGCGCAGGCGGTGTGTAGCCTTCTTTATCCATCGTAAGCACCAGTTGCTTCGCATCGTATAGCAGATGATCAGCATTCACGCTGATGCGGTCGGTCGGTCGCAGGTACCCCAGATTGATGGCTTCCTGACCACTCGTAGATACCTTTGCCATGGCAATGGCTTCAAACGCTTTCGCAACGAACGGGAACGGATCAACTGGCATGCTGCCCCCCTCCGGAACGTTTTCCATTGCTCGGAACAGCATCTCCTTCGTTCCTCCGCCACCTGGCAGAAGTCCTACTCCCACCTCTACCAATCCGAGGTACGTCTCTGCCGATACCTGCACACGATCCGCGAGGTAGACCACCTCCACACCGCCGCCCAGCGTCATGCCGAACGGTGCTGCGACGACTGGACGATGCATATAGCGCAGTGCCCGTGCGGTTTTGTGGAAGTTCGTGACAAGCATATCGAGCTCCAGCCAATTCTCATCCTGTGCTTCCATCAACGCCATCGCGAGATTCATCCCGACGCAGAAGTTTTTGCCTTGATTACCGATGACCAGACCGGCGAAGTTTTTCTGCACTTCCTCTGCGGCCTGACTTGCCATGTGCAAGACATCCATTCCGAGTGCATTGTGCGGGGAGGTGAATTCCAGACATGCGACTCCATCGCCCAAATCGATCAAAGCGGCACCCGCATTTTTCTTGATCAGCTTGCCTTGTTCCTTAAGGGCTGCCAAGTTGATGTTTTCCTTGCTCTCTTCGATGTCCTTGTATGTGCCTCCGATGGAAAACACGCTGCGCTTCCCTTGCTCTTTTTGATAAAAGGAAGTTTTCCCGCTCGCGAGCAGCTCCTCGACAAGTGCCGGAATCTTCTCGTTTTCTTCACGCATTTTTGCCACTGACTTTTCGAGACCAATGGCATCCCATGTTTCAAACGGCCCCATTTCCCACCCGAAGCCCCACTTCATGGCCTGGTCAACAGAGACGATATCGTCAGCGATCTCATAAGCCTTTTCCGCAGAGTACAGCAGTACCTTTTTGAAGACATTCCAGACAAACTCACTGCCCTTGTCCTTGCCATATGCGAGCGCTCTCAACTTCTCAGGCAAAGTCTTGGCTGTTTTGGCCGCTTCCAGGGAAGGGAACTTCGGCCTTACACTTGGACGGTATTCCAGCGTGTCAACCGACAATGCCAAAATCTCTTTGCCTTTCTCCGTTTTCACCTGCTTGAAAAAGCCTTGACCTGCCTTTTGCCCGATCCATCTTTTCTCCACCATTTGCAGAACAAATTCTGGCACTTCAAAAACGGAGCGCTCCTGCTCATCCGTGCTTTTGTTCCTGACGTTACCCGCCACATGCACGTACGTATCCAGTCCGACGACATCGAGCGTGCGGAAAGTCGCGCTTTTGGGACGGCCGATGACCGGACCTGTCAATGCGTCTACCTCATCTACTCCAAGCCCTAGTCGCACCATTTCGTGGATCGACACCTGCAACCCATATGTACCGATGCGATTGGCGATGAAGTTAGGCGTGTCCTTGCAAACGACCATTCCTTTACCGAGCACGTGCTCACCAAAATGCTTCATGAAAGAGATGACTTGGGGGTCTGTATCAAGACCTGGGATCAGCTCCAACAGTTTCAAGTAGCGCGGTGGGTTAAAAAAGTGTGTGCCGAGAAAATGCTTGCGGAAGTCATCAGAGCGTCCCTCTGCCATTTCGTTGATAGAAACCCCAGACGTATTGGAAGACACGATGGTTCCCGGCTTGCGATGCGCTTCTACCATAGCGAAGACGCTTTTCTTCACCTCGATGTTCTCGACAACTACCTCAATAATCCAATCGACCTCGCTCAAGCAAGTAAGATGGTCCTCGAAGTTACCAACTGTAATCAGGTCGATGTTCTTTTTATCGTAGAGCGGCGCCGGCTTCTCCTTCAAAAGTCGGTCACGGCCCGCTTGTGCTATCCTGTTTTTCACCACGCTATCAGACAAAGAAAGTCCCTTTTTACTCTCATCTGCTGTCAATTCACGCGGCACGATGTCCAGTAAATAAGTGGGAATACCGACGTTGGCTAAGTGTGCTGCGATCCCGGCGCCCATGACGCCTGAACCGAGAACTGCCGCCTTGCGAATTTTGCGTTCCATCTCCAAATCCTCCTTTTTAAAACCCTAGTCATGGCTTATTCATGGTCAAAAGAATGGCCTCGCAACAGTGAATACCTAATATTCAGACTAGCAGAGTATTTTTAAAACTTCTACTTTCTCCATAGATATTCCTGTGTGCCTCAACACATGTCTTGTGTTGAATGAATGCTCATTCAGTATGTGGGTTAAAAAATGACATCCCACTTTTTGGCTGTCTTACAAGCCCGGAGATGCTACGCTCCCACCAACTGAATCACCGTTCAGTTTTTATTGTAATCGAAAATTCTGTCAGTTGCAATCGTCACTTCACGAAAGAAATGAAAAAGGGCACACGGTTGTCCAGTGCCCCCTTTTCTGTGCTACTTTTGCGAATAAATCAGCGCTGTGATCTTGCGTCCGTAAGCGTTGGACGCGTCTTCTTCCAATCGGTATTCAATCTGGAAGTCTCCGTTTTTCGGGTCTTGATAATGAGCAATCACCCAGAGGGTTTTCGAATTGTTTTCGTCTGCCTTGACCGATACTTTTACCGGTCCGTTGTATGCAGGGACTTGCTCCAGCTTTGCCATGCTTTTTATCGCATCGTCTGTAAAGAGCGCAGACAGCTGTTTCTGATTTTTGGTTTCGTACGCCAAATTCGCAGCTCGTAAATACACCTGCGCGATGTGCTGCTGATTCGCAGGTGAACCACGGAACTGCAAAGCTACATCCGTCCGGTAATAATCAATCAGTCGATCCATCACAACGATGTATTCTGCACGCGTCAGGATCTTGTTTGGAGAAAAGTTCTTGTCCGTCAGAAACAGATTGAATTCCCGGATCGCCAGTGGGTATGGCGAATATGTATCCCGATAAAATCGGTCGCGCTTCCATTCATAATAGCTGTTAAAGAAAGAGACTGTATCTTGTGGTTTTATATTGGCCGTTCGGAATTTTTGTGGTGCGAGCATATGAAACATGATCAAGCTGGCCTCTTCTCTTGTCAGTGGCCACTGCATCCCGCCACTGGACATCCACCAGTCCGGATTTTCCTTTTCTTGCTTTTTCATCAAGTGCCCGGTTTCAGCCAAATATAGATAGTACAGCATCCGGTCTCCTGGATCAAACTTGCCCAGATCGTCCGTTTCGATTTTCATCATGGTCTTTAGATTGCTCAGCAGTTGCTCTACTTCCCCCCGGAGTAGATAGCGATGATCCAGGTTTGGCTTGCGTACTGGCTTTTCTATCGGTCCGTATACGGTTTCAAATACGCGATTCAGCATAGCCAAAGCTTCGCCTCGAGTAACTGGCTTGTTTGGGTAAAAAGGCTGATATCCCTGTCTCTTTATGATGCCCAAATCCGCCATTTTGTCGATCTGCTCACGTGCCCAATGTCCCTGTATGTCCGTATACATACCAGGCGTAGCCGCATTCGCACTCCCTGAAAAAACGCTTTGCACTACTAGCAGTGCCAAGAGAAAAACGATAGCAAAACGCTTTACCATGACTTACGATGACTCCTTTCTTTTCATGATCGTTTCCCTACTCCCTTTTTTTGGTAATTCGACCCCAGTAGCATCCATTCCTGCCATATTGGTCTATTTTCCTGGGTCTGATCTCTCCTTTTCTTGTATCGGGAGGAAGACCGAACTTTGTTATACTTTTTCAAAATAAATGAAAAAGAGCCGCACTTTGTATGAGCGGCCCAATTATATCCTTTTTCTCTATGCGCTGACTATCCTTCAATCTGCTCTGACCAGCCTGGTCCCTTGGTCACAAGCAGCCGAGATAAGAAAATGTTGATGAGGGTGAACAGGACGATAATCCCAAGAGCGGTCCCTAACAAGGATGTCCCTAGCGAAAAACTGTAGAACGACTAGGCCTCCTGCCATAAGGCCTGTAACCAGAGGAAATAAAAAAAGAGCCGTCGGTTATCCCAACAGCTCTCATGATTAGTTTTGTGGTACAAAGCTACCATCACGCAGCATAGTCAATTCGCCCATGATGAATGCTAAATCTTCGTTTTCGTCCAATTTGCCACTTTCTTCCAATGCTTCCAAACGACGCAGCAGCATATTGGCAAAATCTTGAATTTGTACCGGTTGTCCTTCCGTATCCGCATCATCCAAAATTACAAAACCAGTCAAGGCTTCCAAGTGGGTCACGATACGGAAACCGCCGATTTCCCCCAGGAACTCTGGCTTGTTCATTTTTGATTTCTCCAATTTTTGCAGCATGGACAAAATATCATTCGCTACCACGCTCGGAAAAGCAACCTGATAAAAGTTGCGATTTTTCGCTTCATCGGTTTTGATAATCAACACATCAATACCGTCCGGTTTTTTTGCTTTTTTGCCAAACCCAAACATATATTCCACCTCAATCGTTCGATCTGTCCAACTCTCTCCATGATAGACATAATCCGAGAGTCAGACAACCCCTATCCATATATTTACTAGGCTATTTGTCTTTTTTGACACACACGCTAACGTTAAACCACTGCTCCCAAGTGAGGTGCGCCATGAAAGTTAACTGGAAAAATTGGATGTTTATTCTCGCTCTTTCTTTACTCGTCACAGGATGCCTGACGCAAGTAAAGCAGGATCAGCAGGCAAAAACCAAGGCCAAAACACAGAGTAAGCCTGCCAAGCAGTCTGCCATCCAAAAGCTTGGCGACAACAAGATGGATGTCGTCCTTTTTTTGAAACAAGCCGAGCATCAGCTGGAAAATGTATATTACGCTGCTGCGGACAATGCGAAGGGCAAATCTGTGATTGAGGATGGTCTCGTCTTTCGGGAATTGCCTAAGCGCTTCGACAGTAAAGACAAGATAACTGGGTACTTCGGTCGTTTTTGGAGCCGTCCACTGGCAGAAGCCATGTACGACAACATGACAACCAAGCTGGTGAAGGAAAAAGTATACGTAGCTATCCCACGCGTCGACTATCCGACTTTGATCTCTGTACGAAACA
Source organism: Brevibacillus brevis (assembly GCF_022026395.1). Taxonomy (NCBI): domain Bacteria; kingdom Bacillati; phylum Bacillota; class Bacilli; order Caryophanales; family Paenibacillaceae; genus Brevibacillus; species Brevibacillus brevis. Next base: position 5,049,195 of record NZ_CP041767.1, read on the forward strand.
CGACTGTTCAAAAAAACAATGGAGAACTCAGTGTGACTGTAGAAGATGTAACCGATTCCTCCTTTGCTTCTGACCGCACGCTGCGCTACCGACTCGTACGCGATCAAAAGACAAAACGGTTCGAAATCAAATCACGGATGGGCGCTTATGGAAATGAACAATTTCAATAAGCCTCTTGACATTTCTTATGGACCCAGCGAATAATAGTGAATTAATAAGCACATAGTGAGCGGCAATGACGGGGAATAGTAAAACCGCCCTTCAGGTCCAGAGAGCGAAATCCACCGGCTGAGAGGTTTCGTCCTTGAATCGGTTTGAACCCACCCCAGAGCATCCAGGGAAGACCTGGACAGGTTTCTTTCACCTGTTATCAAAGAAAGAGAGCCGGGCGTTTCATGGCTGAAGTATGCCTTCAGTCCAAAACGTCAAATAAGGTGGTACCGCGTGAGGTCTTCAAGCCCTTTCGTCCTTATCAAAGAGACGAGAGGGCTTTTCTCTGTGAAAAACGTCTCGACGTTTTTCATAAAGGTGGATGCGACCGCTTGCGGTCAACAAAACGGTCATGACCGTTTTGTATGCAAGAAGGGGGTTTTGAACATGAAAAAGGGTAAGTTGCGTTTGGTAGTAAAGGTGGGGAGCAGTTCAATTGCAGCAGCTACAGGCGGTGTTGATCCGGCGAAAATGTCGCTGCTCGTCTCTGCTATCAGCCAGTTGCGCGAAGCGGGTCATCAGGTTGTCTTGGTCTCCTCGGGAGCTGTCGCCAGCGGCTATCAAAGTCTCGGCTACCAGCAGCGACCGCGATCCTTGGCAGCCAAGCAGGCAGCGGCAGCCATCGGGCAAAGCTTGTTGATGCAAACCTATACGCAAATGTTCGGCGCCCATAACTTCAGCGTGGCGCAAATCTTGCTCACACGCGGTGACTTTTCTCACAAGGAACGGTATCAGCACGCATTCTCCACGCTGTCACTGCTTTTAGATAAAAACATTTTGCCAATCATCAATGAAAACGACACGGTATCTGTAGCGGAATTGACTTTCGGCGACAATGATATGCTGGGCGCACTCGTCGCTGGTCTCATCCATGCCGATTTGTACATGATCCTGACTGATACGAATGGCCTGTATGACAAAGACCCGCGTTATCATGCGGATGCCAAACACATGGGCTGGCTCGAATGTGTGACGGACGAAATCGAGGCACTTGCAGGCGGAGCTTCCCAACTGGGAACAGGCGGTATGCGCTCCAAGCTGATCGCAGCCAAAACCGCCCAATCATTAGGAATTCCCGGCTTTATCGGAAAATTGACGAATCCCACTGATTTGCTAGATGTCCTTACTGGCAACGGGAATGGCACCTACGTCAACTATCATCCAGAAGCACCTGCAACGAACGGCGTTCCTACACGTAAGCAATGGATTGCGCTTCACTCCCCTACCCGCGGAAAAATTACGGTGGATAGCGGTGCAGCAGAAGCGATTTTGGAAAACAGCAAAAGCTTGCTCTTGGCAGGTGTCCGCGATGTATCCGGCATGTTCGAGCAAGGTGAAGTTATCGAGGTTTACTGTGAGGGTACGTTGATTGGTCGCGGCATCAGCAGATTCACTGCAGCACAGCTAAGTGACTTTCTTTCCCCTGATAACGTAACGCGACACAGCGGTACTGTTATACATCGGGATGAATGGACACCTGTCATCTAAACGAATCCATGTAGATAGAAAGATAGGAGTTGGAGAAACCATGGAAAACTTGAAGGAAAAAGTGCACACACAAATAAGCCTGGCCAAACAGGCTTCACGAAAAATGGCAATACTCTCACGCAAAGAAAAAGACGAGGTACTCGTCGCAATCGGCAACCAGTTGCTCGCTGATGAGGCCGTCATTCTCTCCGAAAACGCCAAGGACATCGCCATCGCGGAAGCAGACGGTCAGCCTGCCTCCTATCTGGATCGTCTCCTGTTGACGCCGGAGCGAATGGCACAGCTAGTAGATAGCCTGGCGCAGCTGGTATCTCTCGATGATCCGGTCGGGGAACGGATGGACTCATGGACGCGGCCAAACGGACTTTTCATCGAACAAATCCGCGTCCCTCTCGGCGTCATTGGAATGGTGTACGAAGCCAGACCGAACGTCACCGTTGACGCAGCAGCTATCGCCATCAAAACAGGCAATGCGATCGTCTTGCGCGGCAGCCACAGCGCTGTTCATAGCAACCTCGCGTTGGTGACCAGCATTCGTCAGGCGCTTACTGCGACCGGACTTGACGCGGAAGCGGTGCAGTACTTGCCTTTTGCCGAGCATGCCTCAGTCGATTACTTGTGCACCGCCAATGGTCTCGTCGATGTCATCATCCCTCGGGGTGGCGCAGGACTGATCCAGCGGGTTCTGCAAATCGCAAGTGTTCCCGTACTCGAAACAGGCGTCGGCAATTGCCACATTTATGTGGATGAGGCGGCTCACTATGACATGGCTGAAAACATCGTGATCAATGCCAAAACAAGTCGGCCTGCCGTATGCAATGCTGCCGAAACACTACTCATGCACCGCAGTTGGCCACAGGAAAATCAACGTGCCTTGCTCCAAAAGCTCCTGGCAAAGGGCGTTGAGCTCCGCGTTTGTGAGCGTACGATAGAGCTGCATTCCGACCTAGCCTCTCAGTTGCACCATGCAACATCAGAAGACTGGGATACGGAATACTCTTCTCTGATTCTGGCAGTTCGCACTGTCGATAGCCTGAGCGTGGCCATTGAACATATTACAGCGCATACTTCCGGCCATTCCGAGGCAATCGTAACGGAAGATGAAGTCGCTGCCCGTCAGTTTTTGACTGCGATCGATGCCACAGCGGTTTATCACAACGCCTCTACCCGCTTTACAGATGGGGGAGAATTCGGCTTCGGTGCTGAGATCGGCATCAGCACGCAAAAGCTTCACGCTCGTGGGCCAATGGGCTTGTCAGCGCTCACTTCTTACAAGTATGTCGTACGCGGAAACGGTCAAATTCGATAGTCAAAAGGGAGGGAATCACCATGGGTAACCAAGCAACAGCGATTACAGAAGGACGGATCGGTTTTCTCGGTGCAGGCTCGATCGTGGAGGCCATGCTTTCCGGTATCGTAAAGAAAGGCTTACTCCCTTCTGAGCGTATTTCCGTCACCAACCGCAACAACATGGAGCGTTTGGAGCAGTTGGCAAATGACTACGGGGTAACTGCTACCCAGGACAAATTTGAAGTAGTCCGTTCTTCCGATATTTTGATTTTGGCCATCAAGCCGAAGGATACAGCAGAGGCTTTGCAGGATTTGCGTGGGGTCGTTCGTTCCGACCAATTGATCATTTCAGTGGTCGCTGGCGTCTCCACCAGCTTGATCGGAGAGTGGCTCGGCGCAGAGTGCCCGATCATCCGCACGATGCCCAATACATCGTCTGCCGTTGGTTTGTCCGCTACCGGACTGTCCGCGAATCCGTTTGTCCAGGAAGAGCACCGCGAGCTGGCTACCAAGCTTTTCGAAGCAATTGGTACCGTATATGAAGTCGCCGAGGAAGAGCTGGACATCATTACTGGATTGTCTGGAAGCGGTCCTGCTTATATTTACTATTTAGTAGAAGCCATGATGGGGGCGGGTGCCACAGCGGGACTGGATCGGGAAATGGCACGCCAATTGACGCTGCAAACCGTGATTGGGGCGGCACATATGCTACTCGATACACGCGAAGAGCCTTCTATTCTCCGGCAAAAAGTAACGAGTCCGGGTGGAACGACTCAGGCAGGACTGGAAGTATTGGAGGCCTATCAGTTTCAGGAGGCCGTTACTGCAGCCATCTTGCGTGCTGCCGAAAGATCGCGGGAGATGGGGGCACAATACCAGTAAAGTCGTTTTGTCCCCCCTTCTTGTCATGTATAATAAAAAAGATCAAGCATAATCGAGAGAAATGACGAAGGAGGTCCCATGGAAATTTACGCCTTGTACGGCACCAGTGGAACAGGAAAAAGCACCAGTGCATTAGAACTTGCTCACCGAATGAACATCGACGCCATTATTGATGATGGCATCCTGATTTACCAGGGACGCAAGGTGGCCGGAACCTCTGCCAAATATGAGAAGACAAAAATTCAGGCGGTCAAACGAGCAATTTTTCATTATACGGAGCACGCTGAAGAAGTACGGCGAAGTCTTGGCCAGATTCAACCAAGCCGACTACTCGTGTTAGGAACTTCGCAGCGGATGATTGGTCGTATCGTCGAAGCGCTGCATTTGCCTTTTCAGGTGGACTTCATCCCGATTGAATCCATCAAGCCTCCGCAGGAAATCGAGGCTGCCCGCTACATTCGGGAAACAATGGGCAAGCACACGATACCGATTCCGCGTGTGGAAGTAGAAAAAGATTTCCTTCAGCGCCTCATCTCTTCAGCCCAACAGATTTTCAGCTCGAAAAAAGAAGTCATTGGGGAAACAACCGTGGTTCATCCTCCGTTTTCAGGTGGACGCATCATGATTCATCCTCAGGTGTTGCGAAAAATCGTGGAAGCGACCTGTGACCAGTTTGACGAGGTCCATCATGTGGTCAAGATCGTCTCCAGCTTTGAGGATTTGCCTCGGTTTCAGGTTTCGATTGCTCTTAAACTGCCTTACATGACAAATATTCCAGCACTTATCCATGCCCTTCAATCTACGTTGTACAAAGAAGCTCAATATTGTCTCAATATCGCTCCCGCCAGCATCGACATTGTCGTTTCTTCTCTGGAGCTAACCTAATCCGGTCCTTTGCGACCGGATTTTTTTTTGGCTGCAATCCTCAGGGGTTACATCCTGACTTGTTGCTCATCCTATACATGATTCCATCTGAAAGGAGCAACCCGATGCCATCCATCCTGTCTTCCAAGCCCTTTACACAAGCTCCGATTCCCGAACCGCCGAAGGTCATTTCGACAAAGGACTTGAGCTATCTCAAAGATGCTTTGTCTTGGGAACTGATCGCTTTCAAAAAGCTGCATGCTTTTGCACAGCAAGCTACTGATCCCCAGGTCAAGCAATGTCTGGAACAGCAAGGACAAATGCACCAGCGACACTACCAAAAGCTGCTGAGTCACCTGCAAAACAACAACACCGCAGTGATGGCGACCATTCCGCAGATGCAGTCCCAGCAACAGCAATCACAACAGCAACAACAAATGCAGTAAGGGAGGAATCGGGATGCCAAACCAAAATCAGATCGCCAATCCGCAATCCGGTCAGCTGCCACAAGTAAAAGGTCCGCAAATGAACGATCGTGATTATCTCAACGATTGTTTGGCTACCTGCAAATACTTGACAGATAACTTTAACATTGCCGTTCGTGAAGCCAGCCACCAACAGCTTTATGATGACATGCTGCAAATTTTGAATGAAACCCATCAATCAGCCCGCGATGCTTTTAATCTCATGTTTCAAAAGGGATGGTACAAGCTGGAGGCTGCCGAGCAGCAACAACTTCAGCAAGCTTATCAGCAGTTTAGCGGGTACTCCACGCAGTTCCCTTATCATTAAACAGCAGCCAGACACCTGACCCAAACAGGTGTCTTCTTTCTTTTATCCCTTTCCACGCAGGAGCTGCGATATTACAAATAGCGCCTTTTCCATATCTGCTTCCTCTGCGTACACGTAGGACAAGCGAAGATGATGACTATCCGTCTGATCATAAACAAAGCCGGGATTTAACAGAACTCCTTTTGCCAGTGCTTCCGTAAAAAGCTTGCGCATGGAAACCGCCTGATGCAGACGCAGCCAAATGTAAAAACCACCATGCGGCATACGCCAATCTGCCAAATCGCCAAACCAGCGAGCAAGGCATTCGCACATCCTGTCCCTTCTATGTCGCAGAGCTTCTCTAAGCTGATCCAGATGCCGGGAATATCTATCGCTTGTGAGCCATTCTGTCGCCACCCATTGAGAAATAGCACTCGCTCCGTAATCCGTCTGCATTTTCACATCCGCAAGGCGTTCAATGACAGGCTCAGGACCTACAATCCAGCCAATCCGCAGTCCCGGACTGAGTGTTTTGGACAAGCTGCCCAAATACAACACCAACCCGCTCTGATCTCTCGCCTTCAACGGCAATGGTCCCGGCTCATCTAACCACAATTCTCCGTAAACATCGTCTTCCAACACAGGCAGTCTCTCCCGCTCACATGCCGCCAACACCTGCTCCCTTCGGTTCTCTGACATACTAATTCCTGTGGGATTGTGGTATGCCGAAATTGTATAGAGAAGCGCCGCGTTATGCGCCTGTTTTTGTCTCGTTAGCACTTGGGGAGAGATTCCTTCCGCATCCATCGGTACACCAACCAGCCGCATTCCCGATGATTGAAACAAAGGCAGTGAGAATAAATACGAAGGCTGTTCGAGCAAGATGGCAGATCCACGGTGAAGGATGCCAATCGATATCAACTGCAAGGCTTGAAGGGCTCCCGACACGACCAAAATAGATGCTGGTGAAGCTTCGATCCCCCTGCTCCGCAAATGATTGCTGATCGCCTGGCGCAAAGGCAACAGCCCTTTTGGCTCCGAATATCCGAGCTGAGTCATTTTGCCCTGCAAGCTAGCCATGACCTCTTCCATCTCCGCAACAGGAATCAAGCTCGGCGACAGCTCACCTGTCCCCAAACGAATGTACCTCGGGTCTGGCTCATAACGATTGATATCCTGAATCGTTGGCGAATTGGGGAGATGAGCTCCGGCCTGTACGTAGCCCAGCCAATTTGGTGGTGGTGAGGTCGTCAATAAGGACCATGTATTGTTGCTAACGACGGAGCCACTGCCTACTGTTGCTTCAATGAAACCATCCGCTTTTAGCTCTTCCAAAGCCGTCACTACCGTGCTGCGGTTTACATCAAAGGCTTGTGCCAATGCTCTTTGTGTTGGCAATTTACTATTGATCGGCCACTCTCCGCCTGCTATTTTCCCCTTCATATAAGCCACGATCTGCACGTAGATCGGTATATCTGATGATTTGTCAGGCTTCCAGTCTATCGTCAGCACAGGCACATTCCCCCTCGTCTTATCATTGTACAAATTGGTTGGTTTGGATGTAAACCAATTGGCTGGAGACAACGGATTCACAACCATGAATAATGACAGTAATGCAAATGGTCTTTGCATCGAGAGAGAAACGGGGAGGAAATGATCATGCTGGAAGCGATTTTGCACGGTTTTGTGCTTGCTTTTGGACTTATTTTACCGCTCGGCGCACAAAATGTTTTCGTTTTTAATCAGGGGGCTCTACAACCTACATTACTTCGCGCCATGCCCGTCGTACTGACTGCGGCACTCTGCGATACCCTGCTCATTTTATTGGCGGTATTAGGAGTTTCTTTGGTCGTATTGACAGTCACATGGCTGAAAACGGTTCTGTATGTGGTCGGCTTCTTCTTTTTGGTGTACATGGGATATTTAACGTGGCGTAGCCGTCCGAATACGGAGGCTGGAGAGAAAGAGCGCTTTTCCGCCAAAAAGCAAATCATGTTTGCTGCCTCTGTCTCTTTGTTGAATCCGCATGCGATTCTCGACACGATCGGGGTGATTGGTACCAGCTCACTGAGCTACACCGGAACAGAAAAATGGGGTTTTACGATTGCCTGCATCCTCGTATCCTGCATCTGGTTTTTTGGCCTTTCTGTAGCTGGTCGTACGGCAGGACGATTGGACCGGTCTGGAAAATTGCAGCGTGGCCTGAATATGGTTTCAGCCGTGATTATGTGGGGAGTGGCCGTCTATATGGCAGCCCAATTACTCATCTCGTAAAGAGTTCATGAAAAAGTGAATAATCCCCATCCCCTCCACTCAAAATACTCCTATTCGGGTTTTGAAGTGGAGGTTTGTTTAATGCTTTTTACCAAATCGGATGCACTCTTGGATGACTTGTATGAGATTGCGAAAAATGTGCATCAGACGGCGATCTATTTTAATGAATACAAAATCACTTCATTAGAGACAGTCAAAACCTTTGCTACAGAGATGAAGGAGTACGAAACAAAGGGCGACAAGCTCATCCATGAAATCATCGTGCAAATCAACAAGACATTTATTACCGCCATCGAGCGCGAGGACGTTCTGGACCTTGCCGTCAAGCTGGATGATGTGCTGGACGGATTAGAGTTTTGCGCTTCGCGACTCTATATGTACGACATCATGGAACCAGATCAAACGATGGTGCGATTCGGTCAACTCATCGAAGAAGCTACCAAACAAATTCTTCTCGCCATCGAACTGCTCCAAAAGCAAAAGTTGTCCGCTATGAAGGAGTACATCATCCGCATTAACGATTTGGAAAGTGAAGGGGATGAATTGGTGCGGGGCAGCATCCGGCAATTGTTCAAAACCTCAAGCGATCCGATTCACATTATGCAGCTCAAAGAGGTTTACGAAGTGCTCGAAGATGTCATGGATCATTGCGAGGATGTCGCGGATGCGATGGAATCCGTGATCATGGGCAACTCTTAAACAAGGAGACCTACTTTCATGTATACGAGCCTTCCCCTTGTTATTGCCGTTATCATTTTGGCTGTTTTCTTTGATTTCATCAACGGGTTTCACGACACTGCCAATGCCATCGCAACCACCGTATCCACCAAAGCTCTCCCGCCTAAGATTGCCATTGGCCTGGCGGCTATCATGAACTTTATCGGTGCCCTGACGTTTACCGGGGTCGCCAAAACGATCGGTGGAGATATCGCCGATCCAGCCAAGCTGGAATTCGGTGTGCTTGTGGTCATGGCTGCTCTCTTGGCTGCGATCCTTTGGAATTTGATTACGTGGTGGTACGGTATCCCCAGCAGCTCGTCTCACGCTCTCATCGGCTCACTCGTAGGGGCAGTCCTCGCTTCCGCAGGGAGCGCGCAAATCAACTGGGCTGGTTTTTTGAAAATCTTCCAGGCGCTTATTGTGTCACCGGTTATCGCGCTGGTTGCCGCTTACCTCATGATGAATTTGGTTTATTTCATTTTCAGTCGGATCATGGTTCCCCCTTCCAAGGTCAACCGGGGATTTCGCTTCTTTCAGATTTTCACGGCGGCCCTGCAATCCTTTACACACGGAACGAATGACGCACAAAAAGCGATGGGCATTATCGTGTTCGCTCTCGTAGCCGCTGACCTGCATGCAGATACAAGCACGATTCCTTTCTGGGTGCAGTTCATTTGTGCCCTCGCGATGGGCTTGGGAACCTCTATCGGAGGCTGGAAAATCATCAAGACTGTGGGGGGCAAAATCACCAAGATTGAACCGATTAACGGAGCCACTGCCGATCTCACTTCATCTTCGATCATTTTTACCTTTACGCAGTTAGGATTGCCTGTGAGCTCTACCCATGTCATCTCTTCCGGGATCATGGGGGTCGGTGCAGCCAAACGGCTGAAAAGCGTCAATTGGGGCGTTGCCAAACGCATCGTGATCACCTGGTTTATTACGCTGCCGATCTCTGCCTTGCTCGCTGCATCCATCTATTTGTTGCTACATGTATTTATCTAAAAGCAAAAGGGACGAGTAACAGGCTCGCCCCTTTTTTCTTTTATCCGAATGAAAAGCCCAAGTAAGACTTTGTTACCATCGTTCATTTCTCCTCTTCCGTTTTACCTCTTTTACCTATGTACTCTCTATTTCCACCATACCCTCTTCAACAAATTGATCATCCCGCAACTTGTCCTGTACACCTGTACGCCACTTTTCTTTTGTCAAAAGCGATGCCAAATCCTCACCGAAGAGGCCTTGTATGGCACCTCGTGTGGCAACAATCGTAGTATCTGCAAAACGATATTCGACAGTTTGCAAATTGTCTACCAGTGCAAAGGCTGCCACAGAATTATACAGCATCGCTTGCTTGAACAATTTCGCCTCGATATCGGTCGTCTTGTCCTCGTAATGGATCTCAATCGTAAACTTCTCCGGACGGAGCTGAAAGGTCCGCTTAAAATCACTTAACGGCAGATGATTGAACATGACCAGATTCGAAGTTGCGCCCATGTACTTGTTTTTGTATGGCAAAATGGATTCCAAATCGTGAGTCAGCGGGTTTTGCTGAGCCAATTGATATTGCTCGGATTGCGCTTCGTTCTGAGGAATAATCATGATCTGAATGGCCATGAACAGGACAACCCCGATGAGAACCAAAGCAAGTATGATTTTATTTCGCATGGAGATCACCCTCCCCTGCATCGTATTTTAAAATAAGTCGCGGAATGGCCTGGAGCCACAGCGGTATGAGGATGGAGAGAAAAGGTAGCGCATACGTTACAGCAATGTTCGCGAATTGATATGGTCCAGTAAGATTCACTGGCGTTGAAAACCATAGATTACTGCCAAAATAGAGCGCAGTCGTAAACACGAGTGTCCCGACAATATAAAGCGCCCACAGCATCCAGCCCGTTTTTCGCAACAAAAAGGCAAATTGCACATTCATGCTGGTCAATTGACGAGAGGAAGCCGGTCGGTTGAACCTTAGCAAAACCAAATAGACGATCCCGATGAGGATACAAATCGCAAACAGACCATAGTTCAAAAAGATACCCTTTCCCCAGATTCGCAAGGGCATAGTCACAATCCAGGCAATGAGTCCGTACAGCAATCCGAGCTGCAACAACTCTTGCAGAAGTGGAAGCATGTATACTTTACGTCGTTCTCCGACAATCGAATCAATCGATGGCAGATTAGCCTTTGCTTTTTTCACCGCTTCACCCAGCGATAGCCCATCTGCAACTAAGTCGGCGACCTTTGCCTCCAAATTGCTCAATACTTCCCACTTGAGCTCCTCGATTTGTTTACTTCCTCTATATTTTTGAAACAATTGATCGACATGGTGCTGCAAACTCTCCATCACACTTCGCCCCGCCTTTCGATTAGCTGGTCAATCAATTCTTTGGCCAATTTCCAGGATGCCAGCGATTTTTCGTACGCTTTTCTCCCTGTTTCTGTCACCTGATAATATTTGCGTCTGCCCCCCTGGCTCTCATCTCCCCAGTACGAAACGATCAGCTTGTGTGACTCTAATCTTTTCAGGCTGGTATACAGGGAAGGCTCTTTCAGTTCGTATCGCCCGCCGCTGTTTTTGAAAATGGCTTTGATGATTTCGTATCCATAGTTATCGCCATCACACAGGACACGGAGAATAATTGTATCGATATGACCGCGGATAATGTCACTGCTGATAATGCTGTCACTCATTTCGTTCACCTCGCAGCTATAGCATAACAGATATTACTATGTGTGACAAAGTAATATGTATTAAATTCCTTCTACTCACACAAAAAAACAAGACCACCCAAAAAGTTGAGATGGTCTTGAACAAATAGGCAGCCCGGTCGCATTATTGTTTCACCTGGTACACCAGATAGGGTGCTGGCGTCCGTTTTCCGTTTATTTCTGGCCAAACATAAAGCAGTTCCAGTGAGAGACTATTCCACCCAAACCTTATACTTGTGACTCTCCACTAATGCTCCATGTGTAATGGCAATGAAGTCTAGCCTGATTGCTGAGTCTTCCACCGCCGCGCCCTCCATTGCTAGCTGTGTGATTTGTCTTGGCAAATAGTACGCCAGTTTTTTGACACCGATTTGGGCTGCTTCTGCTTGGGACAGCTCCGGGGAAGTATGTGACTCCGTATTTTTTTCAACGTTAATTAATCGTAAGAAATAGATCATACCCGAAACTTCAATCGAATAGGGAAAAAGTGTTTATCCCCTTCACTCCGGGGACAGGATAATAGTAACTTCCCATGCTATTGTCCTCAAAGGAGTTGAAAGCAAAATGTCTCGTCACTGGTATCGGCAGCTTCGTTATCCAATCATCGCTCTGGCTGTGACATTAACGCTACTTTGGACACATCATCACCATCGTCTGCCCGCTTCGTACGCTGTCGCGACGCGGACACATACCGTTACGATTTCTAGCGCTGGCTTTTTGCCCAATCAATTGACTGCGCACGAAGGAGAGCGAGTCTCGTTGATGATCGTCAACACCGATACACGCCCTCACAATCTATCCATTCGTGATCTAAACCTTACATCCACAGAATTAAAACCGACTCAATCGACTCTCTTACAGTTTTCAGCCGCCAAACGTGGTCGGTATTATTTCGTATCAGACGCACCGGGCTATCCGGAAACAGGGTTCCAAGGCATGCTCGTCATTGACTAGCTTGCACCTCTTCGTCTGGTGAGATTTGCTTCCACCGTCCGAATTTTATTATGAGCAGAGGAATGATCCCGATCGCGGTGATGATTCCAAAAAACAAATAAATGGCTAGCACCGAAAACGAATCTTTGATCCACCCCGCTACCAAATTGCAAAACATCGAACCAAGCCCGCCTCCCACTGAAAAGAAGATGGCCAGTGCCGTCACCTGAAGGGATGCGGGCGTATTTTCGCGCACAAATTGGGCTGCTGTTGCCAAATAAAAGCCCACTGAAATCCCCTGCACAAAGAACATCGTAATCACGGCAGTGGTACTCGGAGCGGAGCTGTACCAGAACCAGCGCATCGCGCAAAAAATCGCCGATAGCAAGAGCGTCAACTCCAGTCCCCACCTGCGGACAATATAACCCGCCAGCTTCATAAAAGGAGCCTCACTGCCTGCAAACAACAAGAAGGCTAGACCGATCCCGGCAATAGTCCCTCCGATATCCTGATAAAACAGGGAAAACCAAATATTATTGGCATTGACAGAGCCCATCATGCAAAATGATGAAATCAAAAACAACGCAAATCGCGGAATTCGCGCCAAATCCCTTATCCCCGCAAGCATACTGACACGAAACCGCGAAGCCTCTGTCACTTCTTCCGGAACCTTCTGAAGAAACAGAATGGCAATCAGAAACGCCAAGCAAAACGAGTAAAAAAGAACATGTGGCCCCCACTGCTCAACGAGAAGACCGGTGATAAATGCCGCTAGCGCAAAGCCGATTGCTCCCCACAAGCGAATGTCGCCGAACTGAATGCCATGTCCCTTGGCATAACCGAGAGCCAAGCTATCTGAGATGGGCACGACGGCACTTTGAAAAAACGACAACAGGATGTAGAGCAAGAAGACGTAGACAAAGGTGGAGACACCCGTAAAGAGAAGTCCCACCAGCCCGGTGATGGTCAATGTCAGAATCAGCACAGTTTTGCGAATTTGATAGCGATCACAGATCATCCCCCACATCGGCTGTGCCACAATGGAAACGATCGGCGCGACTGCACTGATGAGACCGATTTGAGTCCCAGTTAGATGGATGGATTCGTAGTATTGCGTAATGAGAGGAGCAAAAGCACCAAGCCCGTAGTAAATAAAAAGATAAAGGGCGCAAAGACTAACGTATCTGCCTTTTGCGCCCCCCAGCCCGAAACCGGAGTGTGATTCTGGCATATAACTCTCCTATTTTGAGGTTAATTAACCGTGTAAGAAAACATAACACAAGGCATGCCTACATGATTTATTTTACCGTCGGCAATATTTTCGCCATGTTGACGGTCCGCTTTTTGTCCCATGTAGTCGGGTTGAACTCATCGAACTGCTCCAGGAAGGAGATGACTTCCTTCGTCAATGGAGTTGGCGTCGAAGCACCAGAAGTAACCGCAACATTTTTCTTTCCACGCAGCCATTCAATGTCCAGCTCAGACAAATCAGCGATTCGGTACGACGGAACATTCGCGATTTCTTCCGAGACCTGTGCCAAACGATTAGAATTGTTGCTGCGCGGATCGCCTACGACGATGCACAAATCTGCTTCTCCCACTTGCTCCGCTACAGCTTCCTGACGAACCTGCGTAGCGAGACAAATTTCATTATGCACTTCCACGCCGGGAAAACGTTTAAGAATGGCGTCCATCAGATGCTTAACATCCCATTGACTCATCGTCGTCTGGTTCGTAACGATCAGCTTGTCTGTTGGCAGTTCGAGCGCCTCCAGCTCTTCCAGCTTTTGAACCAGATGTACGTGATCCGGCGCGATCCCCATAGCGCCCTCTGGCTCTGGATGTCCTTTTTTCCCGATATATAGCACATGGTAGCCTTCCGCTACTTTTTCGCGGATCAAATCATGTGTTTTCGTTACATCCGGGCAAGTCGCGTCGACGACAGTCAAGCCTTTTTCGCGTGCTTTCTTGCGCACCTCAGGAGACACCCCATGGGCAGTGAAGATTATCGTTCCCTCATGAACCTGATCCAAGAGAGCCAGCCGATCCTCTCCATCCAATGTTTTTATCCCTTGTTTTTCAAACGCCTCAACGACGTGAGCATTGTGTACGATCATGCCCAAAATATGAATCGGGCGGGGCAAGTCAAAGTTTTGCGCTGTTCGCAGTGCCAAGACCATGGCATCGACTACACCGTAACAATATCCACGGGGGGAAATCTTGATGACTTCCATCTTTACCCCTCCTACTTTTTATAATGCGTGAGCAAAAGACATTTCACCCCGTATTATACCTTATTTGTCTCCTGCACGCTTCTGTTCGTAAACCTTCAGATTATTGTAGACAACTTTTAAAAGCGGCGTGGACAAGCCTTTTTGTTCCGCTCGCTCCAAGAGGTAGCCTTGAAGATGATCCGCTTCCACCGGAAGACCTTTTTCCATATCACGAAGCATGGACGATTTCGTTTGAGGACGCTGATTTTGGAAAGTCTCCATCTGTTTGTCGACGATATCCGGCTTAATTGGTGCCTCCAAAGCGTTCATGACAGAAGCGATTTCGTCTGCAAGCTGACGTGTCAGCTCTACACCCCAAGCCGATTCCCGGATCGGTCCAACAGCAGAATTCATCAATGTGGTAATACCGGAAAATGTCGCAATAAACAAGTATTTGTGCCAGGCTTCCCGTTGAATATTTGTGCTTGCGCGCATCGTTCCGTTGATCTTGGAAAAGGCTTGCTCCATTCGCTCTACACGCTCACTTTTGCCGCCTTCCCACTCACCGAAAACCGCATCATGAATAGGACTTGTCTGCACGACATCCCCATCCGCATTCAGCGTCGTCTCAATAAAACACAGACCCCCGAGCACGCGATCCCGGCCAAAACGATTCCACAAAAGTTCCATATGCGCGATTCCGTTCAGCAGCGGAATAACGACTGTGTCCTCGCCTACGTACGGAGCGATGGCATCCGCGCTATCTTCCAGCGTGTAAGCTTTGTTGGACAAAAGCACAACATCAAATGGTCCCGCTTTCTCTCCTGCTTGAATCAGTTGTGGCTGCTCCAAAAGCAAATCTCCATGAATGCTCTGAATGCGCAAGCCTCGCTCCTGCAGTTGTTTGTATCTACGCTCGCGCACAAGAAACGTTACATCTACTCCCGATTCAACCAGCCTGCCACCAAAATAACCGCCAATGCCCCCCGCTCCCAGTACGAGAACCTTCATCTATATCGCCTCCGCGTTTATAAGTCTTGATTTGTCTACATTTTATTAGAAAGTAACCAATTTCTAAACCCCGCAATATAATGTTAGAAAACTTAACATTCAACGTAAGAAAACCTCTTGACGAACAATAATAATTGTCGATATAATTCGGAATATAGAAACCAAGGAAAAGCCGAACGTTGATAATGAATTCTTAACTTTAATTCGTGAATGGAGTGAATCATGTTGGATATGAAAACAGTCTTGTCCATAATTGACGCAGAAAAAGTGGAATATGTAGATTTTCGCATCGTTGACCTGCTCGGCCGCCAACACCATGTCACCGTTCCTGCCTACGCGGTAGACGAAGGAACATTCCGCAATGGCGTCGCATTTGACGGCTCCAGTCTAATCGGCTACAAGTCCATTGAAGAAAGCGACATGGTAGCGATGCCCGATCCGGCAACCGCCTTCATCGATCCTTTCGTAGAAGCCAAAACCATGAATATCATCTGCAACATCGTCAATCCAGACAACACCGTCTACACACGCGATCCTCGCGGCATTGCGCTCAAGGCCGAAGCCTATCTGCAACAATCCGGCCTCGCTACCGCTGCTTATTTTGGCCCAGAATCCGAATTCTTCCTCTTTGACAATGTACGCTATGCCTCTGGTCCGTCTGGCTCCTTCTTCCACATCGATTCAGAAGAAGCTTACTGGAACACAGGGAAAGAAGGACAAAACCTCGGCTACAAAGTACGCAACAAGGGCGGATACTTCCCTGTTCAACCAACCGACTCCCAAATGGATATCCGCAATGAAATGTGCACGTTGATGACAAAATGCGGCTTGCATGTCGAGCGCCATCACCATGAGGTGGCAACAGCCGGTCAGGGTGAGATCAATTTCCGCTTCGATACACTGACTCGTACAGCAGACAATCTATTGTTGTTCAAATACATCGTGCGCAATGTAGCTGCGAAACACGGAAAAACGGCTACTTTCATGCCAAAACCAATCGTTGGTGACAACGGATCTGGAATGCATGTTCACCAAAGTCTGTTTAAAGGCGACACCCCATTGTTCTACGAGCAAGGCGGTTACGCAAACTTGAGTGAGACTGCGCTGCACTACATTGGTGGTATTTTGCACCACGCACCTGCGTTAATCGCTTTGACGAATCCGAGCACCAACTCGTTCAAGAGACTCGTTCCAGGCTATGAAGCACCAGTGAATCTCGTCTTCTCCAAAGGCAATCGCTCTGCTGCCGTTCGGATTCCGATTGCTGCCGTTACGCCAAAAGCGTCCCGCGTTGAGTTCCGCACCCCGGACTCTACTGCAAACCCGTACTTGGCATTTGCCGCCATGCTGATGGCTGGCCTCGATGGCATCAAGCGCAAGCTCGACCCGCGCGAACTGGGCTTTGGACCAATGGATAAAAACATCTACGACTTGTCCGATGCGGAAAAACACGAGATCAAGAGCGCTCCCGGTTCTCTCGCAGAAGCACTTGTAGCACTCGAACAAGACCATGATTTCTTGCTCGAAGGGAATGTCTTCACAAAAGAAGTAATCGAAGGCTGGATTGCACAAAAGCGCGGTGAGATTGAGCAAGTCGAACGGACAGTGAATCCAAAAGAGTATGAACTGTATTACGACCTATAAGCAAAGAAACAGCCCTTCTCTGATGAGGAGGGCTTTCATTTTCTCCCGAATAAAATGCTGTTTCCATTCACAAATTAAAGTTGTACTGTGAAAAAAAACAGATGATCGGATGAACGTTGACAATGGTGAATCGAACGATAACTCACTTGCTCATTTGTTTTGCTGCAATTCTTCTCCTAACCGTAAGCTTTCCTGCAGAAATCGAAATCGGTCAAAAAGTCGTTTACGCCGAGCATTCGTTACCAATCATAAGCGACCAAGGGATTATTACAATTGAGGTTTATCCCAGAAAACACAAGTTAATTGTCAAAAAGCATGGAAAAACAGTAAAAACGTATCCCGTTGCCGTTGGTAATCCTTCTACCCCTACACCAGTTGGAGAATACAAAATCATTTCCAAAGGAAAAGATTGGGGACCCTCATTCGGTCCACGATGGTTAGGTTTAAACGTCCCTTGGGGAATTTATGGCATCCACGGCACAAACAAGCCACACTCCATCGGACAGCATTTGAGCCATGGTTGTATCCGCATGCGAAACAACGACGTCATTGAACTGTTCACGATGATTCCACTCGGAACAAAAGTAACGATTTATGGTCATGTATTGGGGGACCCGAGCCACGATCCTAGAGATTTAGCCGAGGGAGACGTTGGTGGAGATGTACAGCTCATTCAATCTCGATTAAAGAGCGCTGGATATTATCACGGAATATGCGATGGGAAGTTTCGATCCTCGACAACTGCAGCTCTAAAGAAATTTCAACGGGATCGAAAATTAATACCGAACGGTGTCGTGTCCAGCAAGGTTTACCAAGAGCTGGGATTGCTGGAATAACTCTCGACAAGATTTGTAATCCACTACATGAACCTTTTAAACATACTTCCAATCCCATTTGTTCCTTGGAACGTTCTGAATACCTCGTTTGCTATGCGTACACCATTTAAAATGGTGTCCATATCAAGGTTTAGATTGGAAACCCTTGGCGGTCGGGACTCTTTTCTCGTCTTACGGCTTGTTTTTGCCCACTCTTGATAGTACTGGCCAAGGGATTCAGGATTTTTTTGCAGCTTTCTGACCGAGACCTTATTTGACTTGAGCCAGTCAGAAAACTCAGGGGTAAAACCATGGATTTTTCTAGCCACTTTTCACCCTCCCCTCCATTCGTAAATGAATAATGCAAAGGGATTGTATGTCCCTTTGCATTACTTTGTTTCCCTAACAATCACAACCGACAATTACCAGCAAAACGAAAAGGACCAGGATCAGAGCAAAGTCATCAAAGCCATCAAAGAAACCCATTCTGTCTCCCCCTTTCCTTAGACACACTACTCTATGCGCTTTTCTCATGATTTGCCTGTACCATGACCTACTAAACAAAAAGGACGCAAGCATTTGCCTGCGCCCTTTTTCATCCTATTGCAGTCCGATTTGCGATTTCACTTGCAGAATTCCGCCTCGGAAAGAAAAATTCGCATTTGCTCCAATCGTCCCTTCGCCCTCGTACATGTAGACGATTGTGTGTCCTTCCTCTCCCTCTTTCCCAACCTCAGCAAGCAGTTCGCCTTCCCCGCCCACTATTTTTTTTACTTCCTCAAAGCTCATCCCATTTTCAATCTGTTCAAATTCACTCTTCGTGATCGTTGCTTTCTCTGTCGTTGCAGGAGCATTCGATTCTGCTGCTGGTGTTGCTGGCGCGGTTGCCTCAGCTGGAGCCGTGCCAGTTGGCGTCGCTGGCGTTGTTGCTGGTACCGTACCTGTTGGCGTTGTTGGTGAAGATGCTGCCGTTTCTGTTGATTGCCCGGAGCTACATCCAGCCAACATGATGGCGAAAGCCACTATGAAAAAAGCCAATTTTTTCAAAGAAATACCCCCATAATTGAAATAAGTCTCTCCTACCATAATCCAAAATATGACTGCCAACAAGAATAACAACCTGACAATTCTCGACACAAAAAGAGCCTCGTACAAGGCTCCCTTTGCGTTTCCATTACTCTTTTACATAAAGCTGATACATCCCGGTTTCTTCATCCGTTGCCTTTGCAATTCGAAAAGCTGCTTCCACGCTTTTCTTGTTTTGAATTACCTCGTAGAAAAAGCGCAGGGCGAACATAAGCGCAGAATTTCCGTCCGGGTAATCATCTGGCCCGATATACGTATGGCAACCACTGTCCAGAAAGGCCTTCGCTAATTCGGGATCACCAAGCGAGCATCCGTTACCTAACACGATTTTTCCATCCAACTTGGCAAAACGTCTAACCTCGTCAGAGCCAAAGTCACCCTTTGGTTCTCCTTCCTCGTAAACGTCCTCGCCTAGCTCTGGCATAATGAGGCTACCCTCATCTCCATGGAAATTCAGAACAATCATATCGGTATTTGGGTAAAGGTCGGTACCATTCAATACATCAATCAAATCGTTTGGTCGACCAATCCAGTACGTAAAGACTCGAGCTCCAAAATACTCAAGTGTATTTCGGATTGCTTGGCTATCCAAATCCGTATCCGGACCAATTACTAAGGCAACATTCATTTCAGGTTTACTCATCGTGATATTCCTCCATTTGGTTGTAAGTGGTTTTTATTTGTAGGAAAACAAAACCATTTACGTGGAGGGGGTCGGGCCAACTGGTGAATAGCAAGACGTTACTTCATAATCATCAAGTAGGAAAACTCCTCTTCAATTGGAATATTTTATAAATTCCCAGTAGTATATCACCCAAAACTTGGCATGTAAAGTTTCCCTCATTACGCAAACCCTTTTTTGATTTTGGTCTTCATATCACGATACAGCTCTCCGTATGTGATCGCATGCTCGATATGCGAATAGGAAAGCACGGAATCGCCATCCTTGCTCTCGCAGCACGCAAAGAATAGGCTTTCCATCAGATTGTGATTCTCGATGGAATTGGTAATATGAACGCAATCCTCAATCGAATCATGAGCGTCATGCTTGTAAAAAAGAAACGTCCCTTCTTTGAATGCCCCTTTTTTGTTGGCGTCTTTCCAGATGAGCATGCCCAAGGTAATAAAATACCCTTCCTGGAAGCGGATGACGCCTGTAATGACAGAATTAATCGTGGTCGGAATGATCGCAATCGAGTCATTGAGCTCATTGACGTATTCATACAACGCTTTATTGGATTCTCGAAGATCAGCGATTGGTACATGAAGAAGCTGCTTGTCTCTTAACTTTTCTACGAGTTGCTGAACGCATAGCGTCTTATTCAAAGTTGAAATCACAACCTCATCACTTCTCCCATTGTAAGTAAGTGCCTTCTTTACGTTATTCGTGATGAAATGACATATCCCTACAAAATCCGCACAAATCTTCTTACTTTTTCAGCGAGAATCAAATCCCTCTCTTACCTAAGACGTCCAAAAGCCCTTCACGCCTTTTTGTGGCGAGAAGGGCTTTTTGGCGCAAACTTACGCCTTTCCTTTTAGGTAATCATCCTTTATCTTCTTTTCCTGTTCAGCGGTGGTCATGTCTTTCTCCAATACCTGATACATCAATTCATCCTTTACTTGGCGAGGGACTCCTTTTTCCTGATGATTTGGGACAGATGAACTCGAGACAGAGTCATGTTCCATACTGCGTACCTCCATGGCTTTTTGGGGTTAGCTTACCCGAAAGCGCCCACTCCATTCACCACACCCGCTGAACACGGAGCATTTCACGCAGTTCATCGACCGAACGCGGAATATGTCCGCCCAACTCGCGCTTCCACTGCTCAGGCAGTGCCTCCCACACATCAACGAGCAACGGCATACCCAGATGAAGACTCTCCAGCATGGCTCTGTTTTCCAATGCCTCCTGCGGATCTCCCGCGAACACAAGCCTGCCTGCATCCATGATGCAAATCCACTCGGCCCATTCAAAGGCAATATCCATATCGTGTGTTGCCATCAAAACAGTTGTTCCTTGCCGGTGAATGGCTTCGAGCTCCCGCAGCAAATTTTTGGTCTGATAGCGATCCAAATACGCAGTAGGCTCGTCCAATAGCAAAAGCTCTGGCTCCATGACCATGACCCCCGCGAGCGCCAGCCGCCGTTTTTGTCCCAGGCTCAAATGATGAATCGGAGTTTCTGCCAGCTCTCTCAACCCGAATGCATCCAGCACCTTTTCTACCTTTGCCCGGATTACTTCCACAGGCAGCTTCTGATTGCATAAACCGTAGGATATATCTTCTGCGACCGTGCTTGCGATCAACTGATGCTCGGGATCTTGAAAGACCAAGCCCACCTTTTGCGTCATCTCTTGCAATGCGGCTCGCTTGTAGACAAGCGGTTTTCCTTTCCACAGCACTTGTCCCTGCTGTGGCTCGATGATTCCGTTTCCATGCAAGAACAAAGTCGACTTCCCACAGCCATTCCGTCCCAAAAGAACACATTTCTTCCCCTCAGGAATCCATAAGGACAGCCCTGACAGGACAGGTCCCCGCCCTCCCGGATACGTGTACTGCAAATCGATGAACTCCAACAACCGTGATGTCATAACCGCCAACCTCCTGTCCACCACTCAAGCAGCACCAGCAGCATACAGCCTGCGATTGCCTCCCACTCATAGCGGCGCGAGCGGGAGTGGGTATGAAACGAGAGCACCTGCATGCTCTCCCCAAAGCCCCTAGCCGCCATTCCTTTGTGCAAGGCTTCGTATTTGCGCATTGCTCTGACAAACAATTGAGCGACGAGAACCCCTGCATCCCGAAGCGTCGCTCGGAAGCCGCGATGACCTCCGCGCGAACGTTGGGCAATCCAGAGCTGATGAGAAATCGTTACCAACACAAAAATAAACCGATACATGATCATTAATAAGTCAGTTACAAGGACAGGCATACGTAGCCGGCGAAGCACCTGCAAAATATCAGCAAACGGCACGGTAAACAAAATGAAAGCAAAGCAGGATAAGCTCGCCATGGTACGCCAAAACAAGATCCAAGCTTTACTGAAGGACGACATCGGCACATAGAGCACATAAGAACCCAGCTCCCATGCTGCCGCGACCTGGACCTGCACTTCTCCTGCTCTCGCCCCTTCAACCAGTAGAGCAGGAAGCCCCGCAGCGAAAAACGAGAGCGACACGATCATAAAGGTAAAATAGATACGGACAGGAATCCGGGCATACACCACTACCCATACCGTCATCCACACAGCGACAGCCATCTGCATCCATACATGTCCTACCAGGACGAGCAGTAACAATGCGCTCGCCAGTAATAGCTTATGAGCAGGCGGCAGACGTTTCAGCCTGTTTTGATAAGAGAGAGAATCAAGCTGCAGACCGTTCATTTTTTCCGCTTATCCAACCGGCCTTTGTACAAGCCCACGGCGTAGCCAACCACTCCCGCTCCCAACGCCGCCTGCACCGCAAACAATAGACTCTCCGTCTCTCCCCCTGGCGGCTCTATCAGCGGCTGGAACCACGGTTCGTAGTTCGGGGCGATTTCCTTGATCGCTTCCTCTGCCACGCCATCTGCGCCGCCAAATTCCGAATCCTGAACCAGCAACAGCGGGACAATAGCCAGTACGATTACTCCAATGAGTAAAAGCCAGTTCCATCCTTTTTTCACAGCGATTCCTCCCGTTTGAGCAAACGAAGCTGTGTAAGCTCTTTTGCGTTGTAAGATAACAACCAGTTCCAAACAAGAACGGTCAACAGACCTTCACTGATGGCGAGCGGTACTTGCGTGAATGCAAAAATTCCTGCGAATTTGGCAAACGAGGCCAACACTCCGCCAGATTCAGCTGGAAATGCGAGTGCCAGTTGAAGCGAAGTCACTACATAGGTAGCGAGATCAGCCAAAGCCGCCGCCGCAAAAACCGCCAGTCGCTGGCTTCCTGCCACTTTCATGATCAACCGATAGATTCCGTATGCCACCATTGGTCCTACCACTGCCATAGATACAGCATTCGCCCCTAGCGTAGTCAAACCTCCATGCGCCAATAGCAGGGCTTGAAACAAGAGCACCATGCTCCCTAGCACAGACATCGCAAAAGGTCCAAACATAATGGCACCGAGGCCCGTTCCAGTCGGGTGAGAGCTGCTGCCTGTAACCGAAGGGATTTTCAGTGCAGATAAAACAAAGGCAAACGCTCCTGCAACGCCAATTAGGAGCTTCATTTCGGGATGTTCTTTTACAATTTTGTTAATCGAGCGAATCCCAAGAATAAAAAATGGCAAGAAGACAGCCCACCAAAATAAGGCCCAGGATAAAGGCAAATACCCTTCCATGATGTGCATCGCGTGTCCTGTCTCAGGTTCATTGAGCAAAAAATACAGGACGAAGCCCGCGATCATCAGACAAGTAGATACGAGACGAGATCGATTCATGTTCATTCCTCCTTCACTCACTTTCGTTCTTTCCTCCAAACAAAAAAATCCCATCCATCAATGGACGAGATGTGCACACAAAACAACAGACTGACTAGACAGCCTCATTGCCTCGTATTCACCGCTCCTTTCCGCGAAGGTTCTGTGGGTGTGGCTACTAGGTAGGTCTCCTGGCTTCCAGATCCATGCGCTCCTTGTCCTTCCCCATACGAAAATGAGTGGTTTCCTTCTCAAAGAGAGCTCCCTGGTTACAGTGGCGGGACCGCTCGGGACTTTCACCCGATTCCCTGTTACCCTTTATACGTCACATAAAGGCACCTAACGCCGACTATATGCAATTGACTGACAATTCATGTTTGTCCCACATCATTATACCGGATCCCTACATAAATCGGAAGAATATAAGCAAAAACGCATAAGCAGAAGACCCGCTATAAACGGAGCCATCGACCTATGCGTACTTGTTTTATCTATTCTTTTGCGTCTACGCCAATCACTTCACTAATATGTTTAAAGCCATCGCGTTGCATGAGCTTCAGCAGTTTTTTGTTGATTTGCTTGGCGATACCTGGGCCCTGATAAATCATCCCTGTATACACCTGAACGAGACTAGCTCCTGCCCGGATTTTCGCGTAGGCGTCTTCCCCGTTATAAATACCGCCGACACCAATAATTGGTACCTTATCTCCTACTTCTTGATAAATCTCCTTCACCCAAGCCGTGGAACGCTCTGTAAGAGGTCTTCCGCTCAAGCCGCCCGCTTCCTCGGCAAATCGATGTCCGGAAACCGCCTCGCGTGACAGTGTCGTATTGGTAGCAATAATTCCGGAAATGCCTTCTTCTACAGCAGCGTGAACCACATCGCGCATGTGCTCATCTGACATGTCTGGCGCTACTTTCAACAAAATCGGCTTTTTCTTGATGGAACGCGCTTCCATTTCGGTTGCCTTTTCCCTTACTGCACGCACCAAATGACGCAAGCTCTCTGTTTCCTGCAAGTCACGCAGATTCGGGGTGTTCGGAGAGCTGATGTTAATGACGAAATAGTGACCGTATGCATAGAGCATGTCCATACATTTGCTATAGTCGACGGCCGCTTCTTCATTCGGCGTTACTTTGTTTTTCCCAATGTTAATCCCAATCGGAACATCTGAGTATGCGTAATCGACCAAATGCTGGGAAGCCAAATACGCACCATGATTGTTGAAGCCCATTCGGTTAATGACAGCTTGATGTTCCGGCAATCGGAACAATCGGGGCTTCGGATTGCCTGGCTGCCCCTGCGGCGTCAATGTCCCGATTTCCACAAATCCAAAACCAAGGGCACCCAACGCATGGTAGACTTCTGCATTTTTATCAAAACCGGCTGCAAGTCCGACTGGATTCGGAAACGTCATTCCCCACAGCTTATTCTCCAACCGCTGGTCTTTTACCTGATAGATCATCTTCAGGATGCTTTTGCCTGGAGCAGAATCCTCCACCAGCCTTAAGGCACCAATTGTCTTTTCGTGAATCTCTTCCGCATCTTGCTGGAACAGATATTTTCTTATGAGCTGATACATCGGCTGCACTCCTTACTCCGTTTCTACCTTTTTACCTCATAGTAGAATACCATACTTTTTCGGGAGGATGTAACCTTTATACGTGATACATATTTCCAGCCAAGCAGGCAAATCCTAACAGCACCACCACGCACAGGGGGATAAGTCTTTCATGAAAGTGGACGGAAAAATCGGGATTGGTCAAGCCATTATGGTGATGATGCTGACGATCGGCATTACGAACCACGTAACCGTTATCCCCCTCTTATTGAGTAAAGCCGGAAGAGATGCTTGGTTGAGCGTGTTGATTGCCGGTATCCCTTTTTCCTTCTGGGCGTACTTGCTGTTTGTGGTTAATCGAAGTACGAAGCAACAGTCTTTGCATGAATGGCTTGCGCAACGCTCAGGAAAAATCGTCAGCCATCTGTTGCTCACCCCGATCATGGTCTGCCTGTACATGATGGCCCTAACCAACCTGATCGATACCCAGACATGGACGACCGTCAACTACTTGCCTCGAACACCCGAGTGGGTGACCGCATTAGCCTTAATGGGTTTATGCATACTCGCGTCTATCGGGGGAATAACCTCCGTAGGAATCACAGCAGGAATCTTGTTGCCTGTCGTGGTTTTGCTCGGATTTTTCATCGCTTTTGGCAATATTCCTAAAAAGGATTATAGTCTTTTGTTGCCGCTTTTCCAGCATGGGCATGGTCCTCTTCTTCACGGGATGCTCTATGTAGGCGGCGGTATTTCAGAGATGTTTCTGCTGCTATTGCTCCAACCTCATGTACGTAAGCCCTTGCGCCTCGTACACTTTTTGGTCATGCTCGGCATCACGCTTCTGCTGACACTCAGTCCGTTGACAGGGGCTATTGCGGAATTTGGACCTATAGAGTCTGCGCGCCAACGCTTTCCGGCATTTGAGCAATGGCGGCTACTCACGATTGGAAAAGACATCGAGAACATGGAGTTTTTCTCCATTTTCCAATGGCTCGCTGGGGCTTTTATACGCATCACGATTTGCTTGCTGCTCTTGGGAGATTTACTCACCATCCGTACCCAAAAAGAACGCAGATTCATGATGATTTTTCTAGGCGGAAGCATGATCGCCTTTACCAGCCTCCCATACAGCGACATGCAGTTCGTATCATTTCTGACGCACGTATACTATCCGCTTTACCTAGTCATTATCGTTGTGATTACTCTCGCACTCATGCTGGTTACTCTGCGCAAGCCATCCAGACAGGAGGGAATAGGCCATGACCCTTGAAGAGGAACTGCGGGAAAAATTCGCGCATTGTGCGGACGTCGTTTTTATGCGAACAGTCACAACCGAGGACCAGCCTGTATTGATGCTTTATTGCGAAGGACTTGCAGACGTTCGTCAATTACAAGATACGGCATTGCCGCAATTGGAGCGATTCCTGGCTATTGGTGATTTGCGTTCCTTGCCTCTTTTCCCGCTCTTCACGAATCCAGAGTTGTGGGTAGAGCGACTGTTTGCAGGAGATTTGCTGATTTTCATTGGAGACTCTCCTCCATTCGCCTGGGATATCTCCAATCGACCGGAGCGCGGCCCTGAGGAAGCCAATACAGAAATATCGATCAAAGGTCCACGCGACGGCTTCGTCGAGGATCTCTCCACGAACGTAGCTCTCATTCGCAAGCGTATGCGAACCATTACCCTGGCCTATGAGCCTTTTATTCTCGGAACGCGCTCGCGTACGAGAGTTGCGATGCTGTATATCACAGATGGAGTATCTTCGGATCTCGTGGAGATGATGCGCGAGAGGCTCCTCAATTGTCGGTCAAAAAAAATCTTGAATAGCGCTATCCTGGAGAAATTACTCAGTGACAATACTCATTCGCTGTTTCCGTTAGTTGATTATACGGGACGTCCTGACTATGCAATTTACATGCTGCTGCAAGGGAAAGTGGTCGTATTGGTAGACGGCTCACCTTTGGCAATCGTGGCACCGGTTACCTTGCTCGAACTCATCAAATCTCCCGAAGATGATCAGTATCCGGTTTCTTATGTATGGTTGGAACGCATTCTGCGTTTGGGTGGATTTTGGATCGCGATTTTTCTGCCTGGCTTCTGGATTGCGCTGTCCGCTTATAACGTAGAGCAATTTCCTTTTCAATTGCTCGCTACCGTTACACAAGGCCGAAAAGGGCTGCCATTTTCCGCGCCAATGGAGCTATTTATCATCTTGTTTATCTTTGAATTTCTGCGCGAGGCAGGTGCCCGCTTGCCCAAAAACGTCGGGCAGACGCTGGCATTAGTCGGCGCACTGATTATCGGGGATGCTTCCATTCGTGCAGGACTGACATCGCCCTCGATGCTGTTTATCGGCTCCTTGACAGTCGTTGCCTCCTTTACACTGGTCAACCAGGCATTAAGCGGAGCTGTTACCGTGGCACGTTTCGCTGTTTTCTTCCTTTCCGCAACCATCGGCATGTACGGCTTTATCCTCGGGATGATTGCCATCGTATACTATTTGTCCACCTTGACCTCCTTTGGCAGATCGTATATTTTGATGGGTTCATCCAACTCCTTGTCCACCCTGTTCATTGTTTTATTCAAGTCCATGACCAGTTTTTTACGGACGAGATCGGCTAAGGGTGGCGATCCCAAATGAAATGCATGCGGATTGCTTCTGCTATGCTGCTGTTGGCAACGACTCTTCTTAGCGGCTGCTGGGACCAGAAATCGATCCAGGATCTTCGCTACTTATCTGCCATGGGCATCGATTACGTCAACAATGAGTATGTTCTATACGCCCAATCCACCGATCTGTCTACCGTCGCGAAGCAGGAGTCATCAACTACCCTTCAAGCACCACCCGCGACCATTTCGATCGGAAAAGGGAAAACACTTCAATCTGCCTTTGATAACCTGCAAAAAAACGCGCAGGTGCCCGTATTTCTAGGCTTTGTATCCTCCCTCGTATTTCATGAGCGTCTCTTGCAAAAGGGCATTATCACCTCCCATGATATTATGAATCGATACGGTCTGATTCGTTACACCAAATGGGTATTCGGAACACGGGAGCCGATTGACAAAGTGTTAAGCTCTCATTCTTTGGTCGGATTTTCTCCATTGGACTCTCTGTTGCATCAGCCAAAGGATGTTTATGAGCAACGTTCGTTTATCGAGCCGATCCAATTTTTTCGGTTTATCTCGGACTTTTGGGAGCCAGCAAACACCGTGTTATTGCCAAACATCACGCTGTACGAGCGTTCCTGGAAAGAAAATAACCGTTTTATTTCTCGTCTCTCCATCGATGGCATCCACGCCATTCATCGTGGAAATTGGCAGGGTTACTTCCCCAATCGTGATTTAATGGGGATTCGGTGGATGAATCCTGACACAAAATTTGCTGGCCTCGTTGTGAGACAAAACAACATTCCCAAAGCAACAATGCGTATCGAACACGTCCAATTGGACATCATTCCGATTACCACCGGAGATCATCCTCGTTATCAGGTCAATGTTCGGCTTAAGGGGTTCGTTCGTGAAATGATGAGTACGGTTACACCTGCTTTCGTAGAAAAAAGCTCCGAAGAACAGGTAGCCGAGCAGATTCGCGGGACGTTTCTGAAAGGAGTCAAAGCAGGGGTTGATCTATATAGCCTGGAGGAAGCTTTGTTTAAACAAGACTACCAGGCTTGGCGAAAGTACGAAATACGCAAGCGCAATAAGCTCACACCTGATTCCCTGACCCAAATCCAGGTGCATATGTACTTAAGTGATTCCGGAAAAATGAAGATGGATTCGGTCAAATACCCTGACCCGCTTCGGCCGAATGAATAAATAATAAAAAAACTGCTTGCCGTAAGCTCGGACAAGCAGTTTCTTCTATCATCTATTTACCGTTGAAGCTAGTTTTTCACCAGCAAAACTTCTTCGATAGAAGCATACGGCAGGTTATGCGCATCTGCGACAGCCTTGTAAGCTACTTTACCGTCGATGACGTTTACGCCTTTCGCCAATGCTTTGTTGTCGCGAATCGCTTGTGCGTAGCCTTTGTTTGCCAATTGTACCGCGTAAGGAACGGTTACGTTGGTCAGGGCCAATGTAGATGTACGAGCGACTGCACCAGGCATATTGGCTACCGCGTAGTGAATCACACCGTGCTTCTCATAGGTTGGCTTGTCATGAGTCGTGATGCGGTCAACGGTTTCAATCGATCCACCTTGGTCAATCGCAACGTCTACGATCACAGAACCAGGTGACATCTCTTTAACCATGTCTTCTGTTACCAGACGCGGAGCACGAGCACCTGGAATGAGTACAGCGCCAACCAGCAAATCTGCTTTTTTCACAGCGTTTGCGATGTTGAAGGAATTGGACATCAGTGTCTGAACGCGGCCTTGGAACAGGTCATCCAGTTGGCGCAGACGGTCTGCGTTTACATCGATAATGGTTACATTTGCACCCAGTCCAAGCGCCATTTTCGCTGCGTTTGTTCCGACGATCCCGCCGCCGATTACGACTACCTCGCCTTTTGGTACGCCTGGTACGCCACCGAGCAGAACGCCTTTTCCACCGTATTGCTTTTCCAGGAATTGCGCGCCGATTTGAACAGACATGCGGCCTGCTACTTCAG
Source organism: Brevibacillus brevis (assembly GCF_022026395.1). NCBI lineage: Bacteria > Bacillati > Bacillota > Bacilli > Caryophanales > Paenibacillaceae > Brevibacillus > Brevibacillus brevis. Next base: position 5,078,694 of record NZ_CP041767.1, read on the forward strand.
ACATCGGCATCAGCAGAGGCAGAGCGCCATTGTCTAGCTGAATGGTTTCGTAAGCGATTGCAATCACTTTTTTATCGATCAATTCACGAGTCAATTCAGGCTCTGGTGCGAGATGCAAATACGTGAACAGAATCAGACCCTCGCGGAAATATCCGTATTCAGCAGGGAGTGGTTCTTTTACTTTCATTACCATGTCAGACGCCCATGCCTCTGCTGCTGTTTCTACGATCTCAGCGCCTACTGCCTTGTAATCTTCATTCGTAAAACCACTGCCTTGCCCTGCACTTGTTTCTACACGAACGGAATGTCCGTTTTGTACCAGAGCAGCTACACCTGCTGGGGTAATGGCTACGCGGTTCTCATTATTTTTAATTTCTTTTGGAATTCCAACGATCATGATAAGTATGTCCTCCTTGGAAACGCCAATTTCTTTGCGGTTACTATTATTGTACAGCGTATCTTCGGGCATACTCCTTGGAGATTCCTTTAATTTTAGCGTCTTTTCATTTGTGAAAATTCACAAACAAACTACTGTTCCCCATCTAATTTGGCTATTTTCAACTCTAAATATAAGGCAGCCCGCTGGTTCATATTGTCGAGGTCGACACGCATGATCTCTTCAATTCGTCTCAGTCGGTAGCTCAACGTATTGATGTGGATATGCAAACGCTCTGCTGTCTTGTTGACCTTGCCAGCGGCATCCAAAAAAGTCTCCAATGTCGTCAAGAGCATGGTCTGGTTGTCGCGATCATACTGTCTAAGCTTTTTCAGACGTTCATTCTGATAGCCCTGCTCCTCTTCCCACTGTTTCAGTTGTAGTAAATATCGATAAATCCCAAGCTCGTGGTACCCGTGAATCCCTTCATTTTCCTGCGGAAACAACTTCTTGATCTTGAGTGCATGCAGCGCTTCCCTGTAGCTTTTCACAATATCCGTATAGGACTTGTAATCTCTCCCGTACCCGGCAATCACCTGGCGTCCTTCCGTGACATGTGCTTCGAGCTTGCCGAGCGAGTCGGCGAGAAACTGTTCCACCTTGCGAATGAGCACGTCGCTCTTGTCTTTTTTCGCATCGGATAGACCGATCAACAAGATGATTTGCGAGCCGTCGACAACCCAGAGCAGCTTGTCACGCATTAATAACGGATACAAGTACTGATCCAGACGAGCTCCCGCCGCTTCAATAATACAGATTAAATAACAGGTCGGAAGCTGCATCTGCAAGGTGTCCGCTTTTTGCCGAATGACAGCCTCACTGCTGTGATTCCCCAGCAACAGCTCCCACAGAAATTCCTTACGTCGCTGTTCCTCCGCCTTGCGTTTCCCCTGCCGCTGGATGAGACGCGAGACAGCTACGCGAGCTGCTTGACGAAGAATTTCGTCATCGTCCTGGGTAATCGGTCGATTCACCTCTTGTGCCCAAATGTAACCGAGCACGTCGCTCCCTCTGCGAATGGCAATTGCCACGCGCTTCCCCAAGCCGATTTCGTCCTTGGCCGGGATGTGTACGGGGTCGTCTTTCGTTAACAGCTCCTGGAATACGCCGTCCTTCCAGAGGCGCGTCAGTACTTTTTCCGGTACCCGTCGCCCCATGATGGTAGACCAGCGCGCTTCGTCTGTGCTTTCTCCGTGTGAACTGTAAGCAATCAGTTTATGATCGGCATCTTCAACCGTTATCGGATTTTGCAAAAGTTCACCAATGACATCAGCTAATTCGTCGATATCAGCATGCTGATACTGTTGAAAATAGTTAGGCTCTACGGGCACACTTTCACCTCTTTACCGCTCTTTTCTACGCGTTCCTCTATTATAGTAGAAAACATGACTTCGCTAAACGCTCTCGCTCAATTAATGAGGAGCGGTCGGAATCCTGTCACTGTCATGCGAATTGACACAAAGGAATTTAGTGACCTCGCCTGTACGGTTCACCCAGTTGTGCGGTACGGAGGATTCCATGTGAATGCTGTCGCCAGGGAACAAATCATGCTCCTCTTCCCCGAGCAAAAGTGTCAGCACACCATCGAGGACGTAAATAAACTCTTGCCCCTTATGTGCAAAAGGCGTGCCTTTCTCTCCGTGCGGTGAAAGCGTGACGAGAATCGGTACGAGCGACGGATTTGCCAATTGACCGGACAGGTCCTCATACATAAATGGCGCACGCTGAAGCTGGGATCGCGCTCTGCTCGCCCTGCGCACCCGCTCATTTCCTCCAATCGACTCGCCCGAAAAGAAATAGCCTGGGCTCACTCCCAAGGCTTCCGAAATTTTTTTCAATGACTCCAGCGTAATGGAAGACTTCCCACGCTCTACTTGGGACAAAAAGCTGATCGACAGCTGTGTTTTTTCCGCAATTTGTTTGAGTGTCTTCTTTTTGCCGACACGAAGCGATTTGATCAATACACCAATGGTAGGTTCCATTTGCATACCTCGCCGTAAAAAGGATAGGTCTATCATACTCTTTCCTGAAAAAAGCTGTAAAGTTAGCATAAGGATCAATTTTTACTATTGCTCGAAATTATATTGCATTTTATAATCTTTACTATTATCAGATTTGTAATCGTTTTATTTTTAAAAATTGAAGTAGTACTTCACTTTCTTGAATTGAAGTGACACTTCAATATCTACTGACAAAGGAGGATTACCCGATGGCATTACAAACACAAGCGGGCGTTTCTAAAAAGGTTCAAAACAAAGCGTTGGTCGCGAGCCTGATTGGCAGCTCCATTGAGTGGTTTGACTTTTTTCTGTATGGAACCATGGCATCGCTCGTATTCAACAAGCTATTTTTTCCTTCTTCTGATCCAACTGTAGGCTTACTGCTCTCTTATCTCTCATTTGGTCTTCCCTTTTTCATCCGGCCTTTGGGTGGCGTGATCTTCAGTCATATCGGGGACAAAATCGGTCGTAAAAAGACGCTTGTCTTGACGTTGTCGCTGATGGGAGGTGCTACCGTCCTGATCGGTTTGCTGCCTGATTACAATGCCATTGGCATCTGGGCTCCCATTCTTCTCGTGCTGATGCGTTTGATTCAAGGCTTGGGGATCGGCGGTGAATGGGGAGGTGCATTGCTTCTCGCCGTAGAGTACTCCGGCAAAGGCAGACGCGGCTTTTTTGGAAGCATCCCGCAAATGGGGGTAACGATCGGCATGCTGCTCGGCACGTTGGCCATTTCTTTAATGAGTGCGCTTCCCGATGATCAATTCATGTCTTGGGGCTGGCGAATTCCATTTCTGTTGAGTGCAGCGCTTGTCTTTTTAGGACTCTGGATTCGCAATGGCATCGATGAAACACCAGCTTTTCAAGAAGCAAAAAAGACGGGGAACATTGCGAAGGTTCCCATCGTAGATACATTTCGTTACCACTGGAAAGCCGTTCTGATTGCCGTCGGAGCCAAAGTGGTAGAGACGGCGCCGTTCTATATTTTCTCGACGTTTATTATTGCCTACGCGACGAACTACTTGGGCTACGACCGAATTACGGTACTCAATGCCGTGACGATCGCCACATTGGTGACAACCATCGCGATTCCGTACATGGGCATACTGTCGGATAAAGTGGGAAGAAAGCCTTTGTATATCGCGGGAACGATAGCGATGATGCTGTTTGCATTCCCTTACTTTTATATGCTGTCATGGAAATCAGCCCTCTGGCTTACCGTCGCTACCGTCATCGGACTCGGGATTCTCTGGGCTCCAGTCACAGCCGTATTGGGTACGATGTTCTCCGAAATTTTCAGTACGAATGTACGCTATACAGGGGTAACGGTCGGCTACCAGCTCGGTGCTGCTTTGGCGGGCGGTACTGCTCCACTGATCGCTACTGCCTTGTTAAGCTCCTTTAACTCCTGGGTGCCAATCGCTTTGTACATCGTCATTTCCGGGGTTATTTCTCTTATTGCGGTTTCTGCTACGAAGGAAACAAAGGACTTGGATTTGGACGAATCCTGATGGAAAGGAAGAATGTCATGCTCGTATTAAGCCGTGAAAACATTGAACAAATTTACACGATGAAAGATTGCTTGGAAGATGTGGAGCAGGTCTTCCGTGAGCATATGCTGGGGAACGTCACCACCCCTGTTCGTACTGCCATTGACCATCCGAAATACGGAGCAACCAGTCTATATATGCCGTCCTATTTGGAAACGGACGATTATGTAGCGGTAAAAATCATCAGCATTTTCCCCGAGAATTACAAGCACGATATCAAAGCCCTCCAAAGCGTGATCGTGTTGACCGAAACAAAAACAGGGCAGCATGTAGCGATGATGGACGCAAGCCTGTTAACGATTATGCGCACAGGTGCAAGCAGTGGCGTTGCCACCAAATACTTGGCAAAAGAAAATGCGCAAAGCTGCGCTGTATTGGGCTGCGGGGCACAATCGATCGGACAGATTCAAGCCGTCATGGAGGTCCGTGCGCTGACAAACATTTATCTCTATAACCGCACTCGTGAGAAAGCAGACGAAATGAAACAAACACTCCTCTCCCTCTACCCGGAGTGGCAAGGCGAAGTCACGGTTATGGATGATGCCAATGAAGCGGTGGCAAATGCCGAAATCGTGATTTGCAGCACCAAGGCTACCAGCCCGTTGTTTGATGGAACACACTTGCGTCCCGGTACGCATATCAATGCCATCGGTGCTTTTCTTCCTCATATGCAAGAGGTCGACTTGACTACCGTACAAAACAGCAAAGTTGTGGTGGATACACTGGAGGGAGCTCGGCACGAAGCAGGCGATCTGCTCATTCCGATCGAACGCGGAGAATGGAGCTTTGAACAAATGCACGCTGAGCTGGGGGACATTCTGATTGGGAAAAAGCCTGGCCGAGAAAACGATGAAGAAATCACGCTGTACAAATCTGTGGGGATTGCCTATTTGGACACAGCGGTTGCCAAAACGGTCTTTGAACGGGCGAAAGCCAACGGCATTGGAACAGAAATCAGCTTGTAAATATCATGACTTACAGAAAAACAGCCGCCCTCCCACCCGGGATTTGGCGGCTGTTTGCTTTTTCCTGTTTACAAAAGTCGTGCGATTGCATCGAGAATCTGCTCTTTTTGAAAAGGCTTTACGACGAAATCACTCGCTCCTGTCCTCATCGCTTCCAGCACCTTCTGCCGATGCCCGACTGCTGAGCAGATCAAAATTTTGGCATCACAGTCAAAATCCAGGATGTGACGCATGGCTTCAATCCCGTGCATGTGCGGCATGGTAATATCCATGGTCACAATATCTGGCTTGAGTTCCTTGTACTTTTCAATTGCCTCCAAACCATTGCTCGCTTCTCCACAAACTTCATGTTGCTCGCCTAACATATCCGTCAGCACCCTTCTCGTGAAGGCTGCGTCATCTACTATCAGCAATCGGGCCATGCAGTCTTATCCCCTCGCATCTCGCTTGCTATTCTACTTCCTACTTTTGCAGAAATCGCAAGTCTTGTCCACGAGAGAAAATGACTTCTTTTGTCGAATAGCGCCAAATCCGATCGGCATTATGAAATAAATCCGATTCGCTCGCTGCTCTCATTCGAACCGCTGTCGTTGGCGGGGTCGGCTGTCCCGATCGACGCCAAAGGGCTATCTGGTTTTGGGTGTGGAGTGGTCTCTCCAATCTCCGGTCGATCGACCTGTGTAACCTCATCAGGAATATGAATCTGGGGGATTTCCACCATATCGTTTTCCATCGCTTCTACGCCTCCCTTCTGTTTCCTCTTGGTAGGGGGATATGTTCTCCATATGCTTAGCCTGTCCGTATCCCTTTTTTCCATGCACAACCCTCAGAGAACCGATATAATAGGCATGACGTGTATCTATATTTTCAAGTGGATTATGCTTTTTTTTCTATGGAGGAATCCCGCATGCCAAAGCTGCTGCCATTTCCCGTCTTATTTACCGGTTTGGTAGTCGGGCTGCTTCTGCTCATTACCAGTCAATTCATTACAAGCATGAAGCATCTCGATAAAGTCATGAATAAAAGCAGCCATTCTTCTGACAAAGTGCGTGTCGCCCTATTGCTGGAGGGCCCCACTTATGATCAGGGCTGGAACAGCAGTGCACTGGAGAGTATGACAGAACTGCAAAAAAGATTTAACTTTTCACTCGAAATCGCCAATAATATAAAACCGGAGCAGATCAAAAAGGTGGCTGAGAAATATGCAGCCAACGACTATGATCTCATACTCGGTCATGGCCTCATCTTCTCTGATCCTTTTACAGACGTGGCTCTTCGCTATCCGAAATCACATTTTGTTTCCTTTAATGGAGAGGCTCCGCATCCAAATCAGACGACGATTCGTTACGATATGAAGCCTGCCGGCAAGCTTGTCGGTATCCTAGCCGCGAAAATGACGAAATCGGATAAAGTCGGATACATCATGGTAGACAAGCCCACAGAGTTAACTCAAGTAGAAGGCTTTATCGAAGGAGTGAAAAAGGCATCGCCTAAAACCACTATCGTTGTGGGAAAGGTTCCTGATTTTAATGATATTGCGGGGGCCATTCGCACGACTCGCGACATGATTTCACAAGGGGTGGATGTCATCTACACCACAGGCGACAGCTTCAATCTCGAAGTGATTACAGAAGCGCAGCGGGCAGGAGTATTTACCATCGGATATATTGCCGATCAACGCTATATCGCTCCGGAATACGTGCTGGCCTCCATGATGCAGGATGTTCGTCAGTGCTACCGCATCATCATGGAACAGTTTATTCAAGGGGATCTCCCCAATGGAAAAGTCATGTACGGCCTTGCCGAAGGGGTCAACCGTCTCAGTCAATTCGGACACATGGTTCCAGATGATGTACGTGAAGATTTAGAACGGGAACTGCAAAATCTCATTCCTTCCCGTGGCTCGTATGGAGGTTAATCAGCATGCCCCTTTTCAGCAATCTCGGATTTCAGAAAAAAATCATGCTCAGCTATCTCGTAATGATGCTTCTCATCGGCTGCGTAACGACCCTGTTCAGTTATCAAATGACAAAGGTCACCTCTGATGAAGTGTATTTGACACAAAACCTCTTACCGCAAACGAGTGCCTTGTTGGAAGTCAAAAACCAGATATACACCAAGACCTATGCGTTGAACATGTATACATTGACACGCGACGAGTCTTACCTGGACCAGTACTATACAAATCTGATCGATACAGCTCGCTTTTCCTCGCTTCCCAAAACCGAGGCGAACAGTGGCTTGTTTACCATTATTGAATCGATATCAAAACTAGACTTTATTTTTTTGAACAAAATCAATCCGTTGCTGCAAGCAGGGAATGTTCCTGCCGTCAGCTATGTCCTTTCCAATGAAGTACAGCCATTGCTCGATCGGTTGGAACGAGATCTGTCTTTTTCACTCAATCAGCTGGAGTATCAGACGAATAAAGAGTTTCAGAATTCGAATGAGAGCATCAAAGTTTCGTTGATCCTGACGTATACGGTTTCCGTAGCCTCTATCTTGTTTGGGCTATTCTGCACGTTTTACTTCCGCAATGAGCTTTTGCGCCCGATCCAGTCTCTGATGCAACAAGCCCGTGAAGTATCGAAGGGAACATTCGGTCAGCAAATTGTCTATACCCATCAAGATGAATTCCTAGAGTTGGCCCAGGAGTTCAATAAAATGTCGAGTAGCATCGCCAATCTATTCGCACAAGATGAAAGGCAACGGCAAATTTTGACCGAAGAAAAAAACATCCGGGAGCAAATCTTAAACTCTCTGCCTGTTGGAATTATTACTCGCTCCCACGCGACAGTCGGTCTTCATGTAAACCAGTTGGCACAGCATTTGGTCAAGCTCGACGATCACGGCTACCCCGTGTCCAAGGATTCCTTTGAAGCACCCACAGGCAATGAGCCGACTCCCTGGTTCGTCAATCGCAAAATGACTTTGTACAAAAAAGACGACACACCATTCATTGCTCTGGTCTCTTACATCCCTTTACACAATCATCACCACGATCAGGAAACCGGGTGGATGGTCGCCTTCTTGGACATTACGGAGCAGGAGCAAATTCAAGAGTACTTGAATCAATCCGAGAAGCTGGCCATGGTCGGTCAGCTGGCAGCGGGGGCCGCTCATGAAATTCGCAATCCGCTAACAGTTATCTACGGCTTTATTCAGCTTTTGGAACAGCGTTTATCGAATCAAGAGCGCGATTTGTACTATTTGCCCTTAATCTTGCAGGAAATTGAACGGGTCAACCGCATCGTGACGGAGTTGCTGATGCTCTCCAAACCATCCAAGCCCGATTATCGCGAGGTTGCGCTAACTGGTGTCATTCATTCGATTCTTCCCTTGATGAATGCCGAGGCTATGCTGCATGGGATTGAAATCGTAGATCGCTGTGATCCCGGCATTCGCATTCATGTCGATGTCGAGCAATTAAAGCAAATCCTGCTTAATTTAATGAAAAACAGCATTGAAGCCATGAAAGACGGCGGCATTCTCTCCATTGAAAGCCGCCTGGATAATCAAGCTGTCCATATTCATATCAGAGACACAGGAGAAGGCATTCCCCAAGAATATCTGGTGCGGATATTCGATCCGTTTTTCTCCTTAAAAGAGGATGGGACAGGACTGGGGCTGCCGATTTCCCGACGAATGGTCGAAAACCACGGTGGGGAGTTGCACGTGAACAGCAAGCTGGGGAAAGGAACGGATATCATCATTACGCTGCCGCTTACACCAAAAGAAGATTAGACTTGCGCATCCAGCCAAGCAAACATTTTGCGCGTATACATCTCCATATCTTCCCCGACAAACAGATGGCTGGCCCCTTGCGCCAGCCATTTTTCATACGGTTTGCCTGCCCGTGTCAGCGCATCTGCCAATTTATGAGCATGCTCCACCCCCACATTCTCATCTTCCGTTCCATGTATGATCAGCACAGGGCAAGAAATCTCGTCCATCCGATACAAAGGTGTCCGATAGCGGTAAGCATCCTCCTGCTTTTGCGGATGACCGATGATTCTGCGCAGCATCCTTCTCAGATCAACCCGCTCCTCGTAGGTCAAAAACATGTCGCTGACACCACTCCATACGACGCAAGACAGCATGCCCTTGCACTCCATTGCGGCAAACAAGGCCATGATGCCACCTCGTGAAAAGCCGTAGACGCTGATTCGCTCCTCGTCCACCTTCTCCATGCTGCGGAGCAATTCAAATGCGGCAAACACATCATGCCTGTCTGCCCCACCGAATTCATCCCGGCCCTCTCCGCCTTCGTTGCCACGGTAATGAGGAGCGAGAATCACGTAGCCAAAAGCAGCCATCTGACTGATTCTCTCTGGTCTGACGCGCCCTACACCTTTAATCCCGCCTCGGCAATACAAGAGAGCCGGCAGACATGCTCCCTCCTGAAAATAAACCTCCGGCACAGCCAATGCAGCTTTTACCAGCAAGTCTTGACTATAGTAGCTAACGGTATAGAGCCGCACTCCCTGATGGACTGTCTCCTCAGGTGTACATGCGACAAATGGTGAAGTATCTAGCTGCATCCTGCTCACGATTCCTCTCTCTGTGATCTCGTAATCGTATCCACAAGCGTCACCATGGAAGGTGATAGCCATTTCTTTTTATGATAAACAAGCTGAATGGAAAACGGCGCCTTATTTGACTGAAACGGGATGGCTCTGAGCACCCCTTCTGTTAGCTCTCTCTTGACCGCCATGAGCGGCAGCAATGCCACACCCAAACCACAGCGTACACACTGCTTGATCGCTTCCGGATTGCTGAATTGGCAGGCGATTCGTTGGGTCATCCCAACCTCACCAAAAGCCTCCAGCAGCATGCCCCGATACGTACAGCCTTCTTCGGTCAATACAAGCGACTCCCCGCTCAAGTCATGGACAGTGAGTACAGTGGCTGTTGTGAATCGATGAGCGGGTGGCATGACGATCACCAATTCTTCCTCACGAATGACGTGGGTGACTAACTCAGGGTCTGTACAAGGGCGATCGAAAATGATCCCGAAATCGAGATAACCATCCCTGATCTGTTGCACAATTTCTGCTTCGCCAGCCGTCCGCAATACTAAATCAACCTGAGGATATTGCTGGCAAAAAGCCTGTAAATACGGTGGCAGAAAGAACGCCGCCAGTGTATCAATCGTCCCAATGGCAATGGGGCCTGTCGTCTGTTGCTTGATCACTTCTTTAGATTCCCCATACAGACGAATCAATTCCCGTGCGTACGGCAGCAAGGCTTCTCCTGCTTGCGTCAGTCGCAGCTTGCGCCCGTATCGTTCAAATAGCGGGGCTCCATACGACTGCTCCAGCTTTTGCATTTGTGCCGTTACCGTTGGCTGAGCATAGCCCAGTTCTTCTGCTGCCCGTGTAAAACTCCCATACCGGGCTACTTCGCGAAAAGTATGTAAATAGACCAGCTCCATCCCGCTTCCTCCCATAGAAATCAGTAATGATCCTCATTGAATAGTATAGATAACTGTGATGATTACTTCAATGCTATGCTGTGTACATCACCATCACATGTACCGAGGAGGATTGGATATGTCCCTTGTATTACAAACACCCGCCGCGTCACCTGAAGTAGCCCGCACTCATTTTCTCGACAAGCTGTCTCTTGAGACAGATGTCTCTGATGTATGGAATGACATCCAGAACCGCGTGGAAGGCTTTTACATCCTGGATGCTCGCAGCGAGAAAGCGTATCGGGATGGTCACGTTCCCGGTTCTTTGAATCTCCCTCATTCGCTTATTTCCGTTGAAACGACGGCTGCGCTTGACCCGACCAAGCTCCTGGTCGTCTACTGCTGGGGTCCCAACTGCAACGGTGCTGCAAAGGCTTGCGCGAAACTGGCCGCTCTCGGCTTTCGAGTAAAAGAGATGCTCGGCGGGATGGAATATTGGGAAAAGGAGGGGAATCCTCTCGAATAGGAAACGCAAAAAAGGACGGGAGCTGATCCCGTCCTTCTTAGTTATCGCAAGGCTTAGTAGCCGCGTTTTGCGTTCTTTTTGTTGATTGTCGCAAGGTTCTCTTCGCTGTGCTTCAACCATTTTTTCATTTTGTCTTCGAAAGAAGCTCCGCTTTCTCGTTTTGCATTCCCTCCGCGGTCGCCTCCACGATATCCACCACCACGGCGTTCTTCACGTTCCGGACGCTCAGGCGCTGGGAGTGCTGCGCGAACCGAAAGCGAGATTTTACCTGCATCATCAATGGAGAGTACTTTTACCTTTACTTGTGCCCCCACGGTAAAGTGATCATTGATATCCTTAACAAAACCGTTTGCTACTTGGGAAATGTGGACCAGCCCCTGCTCCGTTTCGCTGACTGCTACGAACATCCCAAACGGTTTAATCGCTGTCACTTTTCCTTCGATGATGCTTCCCACTTGTACTGCCATCCAGTTTGCACTCCTTTTATTTTTTCAGAAAAATGGTGAGAACCTCAAACCAGAAGCCTCATTCTCTTAGTATAGCAGAGAAATTCCAATACTGAAAAGCCTATTCTTTCTAGGTGCATACTCCAAGCTAGTTATGTCCCAGTTCGAATGCATCCATTGCCATAACAAGTTCTTCATTTGTTGGAATTACCATGACTTTTACCGGGGAGTATTTCGTGCTGATGAATGTCTCCCCTTTGCTGGTGCGGTTTACCTCGCGATCCAGGTTTACCCCGGCAAATTCCAGACCAGAGCACACCAATTCACGCACGGCAGCACTATTTTCTCCAACTCCTGCTGTAAAGATAATGCCGTCGACTCCATTCAGTCGAGCAAGGTACAGTCCCACATGCTTATGCAGGATAGTGGTAAATAATTCCAGCGCAAGCTTGCTGCGGAGATGCCCCTCTTCTGCTTTTTTCATAACGTCGCGCAAATCATTGGATACACCCGATACGCCCATGAGACCGCTCTTGTTATTCAGAATCTTAATAGCGCCAGCCGTGTCGGTCTTTTCAATTTCCTCAATGTAAGGGATGATACCTGGGTCAATGTTTCCGCTGCGCGTACCCATGGACAAACCTGCCAACGGTGTCATCCCCATCGACGTATCATAAGATTCACCATTTCGGATCGCTGTGATACTTACCCCGCTTCCGATGTGGCAGCTGATCAGACGAAGCTGCTCTTTCGGGCGACCCATCATTTCTGCTGCACGACCCATTACATAGCGGTGAGACGTTCCATGGAAACCGTATTTGCGAATACCGTATTGTTCGTAGTATTCATAAGGCAGTGCGTACAAATATGAGGATGGTGGCATCGTTTGGTGGAATGCTGTATCAAAAACAGCTACGTGAATCAAATCAGGAAACAGACTTTGAGCAACTTCAATCCCGGTTAGGTTAATGGGGTTATGAAGCGGGGCGAAACGTGACAGGTTACGAATTTCTTCTTTTACCTGGTCGTTGACAATAACAGACTGCTTAAATGCTTCTCCTCCGTGGACAACACGATGAGAAACGATATCTATCGAATATTGTTTGAGGGATTCAAACACTCCCCGAATAGTATCTTCATATTGGCCACGCTGGATTTGCTCCAAATAATCATGCGCGATCAATGTTTTGGAAGGCATTTCATAGAGCTTGTACTTCACTGAAGAACTTCCGCAGTTCAGTACAAGAACATTCTTTTTTTCTACCACGATCTAATCCACTCTCCAATCGTTCATCACAGCCTTCTCATCCATAGGATGGATAGGCTTCCTACATTTTATAACGATATGCTCTTCGTGAATACAGGTAATTGAGAGCAATTATCAACAACATCGTGACAGATCCAGATGCATCGAGCAATACATCCTGCACCATTCCGGTTCGATCCGGTGTAAACGTCTGGTGCCATTCATCCAAAGCAGCCGTCATCACACTGCAAAAAGCGCTCCAGGGCAGTGCTTGCCCAAACGAGAGATGATTCGAAAACACGCGATACCAGCTAAAAGCCAAGAGGGCAAAAACAGTAAAATGTGTCCCTTTCCGTATCAAGAACTCTATAAAACCAGCGGCTCCCTTTTCTTCCAGGCTCACATCTTTGCCTCCGTAAGGAATGGATATGTCGCCTATACGGTTCTGCAAGCTCTGTTCGTCCACTAGCTTGTCTATCGTCCCTCGCATGTCTTGTTTGGCGTATGGCTGTGAAGAGGAAATAAACAACCCAAGCAGAATGGCAATCAAAAGCAAGTAATCCCATACTTTCCGATATCGACGCACGTGTTTGCTACCCCCTGCTTTCGATTCTCTTTCCTATCTTACCATGACGCATACCTGGTTAGTCGGTTACAGCTACGTGAACGATTGAAAAAGAAAAACGCCAACCTTTTTTAGCGGTTGGCGTCATGTGTAGAAGAAGAAAGAGGCAAGAAGTCCTCTTGTTTAGGAACATACTCCCGGGAATGGTGGTTCGAGGCTTCGGCTTGCCCTGTTTTTGGTGAGCGGGCTTGTTCCCGTTTTCTATCTTTGAAATCACGGCGACGTACCTGGTTGTTCTCCCACCAAATCCGCAAATGACGGGCGAGGATCGGCAAGGACATCTCAGAATGAGCAGCCTGTTTTTGCACAGCTGCATGTTGCATACCAGGAAGAAGTGCCATAGTGGCAAAAGCCCCCATTAGTATGCCAAACAACAATACGCTGGCGAAGGACGCAAACGAATCATTCCCATTACCCAAGCCCCCAGCAAGTGGAAGGCTGGCTAACGCAATCGCCAAATATATCCCAGCTTGATTGACCATGGTGCGTTTGGCCCCCAGCTTGATACCGTCCCAAACCCGGTCCTGTTCGGCTTGGGCCTTGTACAGCTCATCCATCGTAAGAAGTGCCTGCAACACGATGACGGCAACGGCAGCCACCATACCGTAGAAGCTCATCACGTTCATAGGTCGATCCAACCACAGCAATCCCAGCGCAAAGCCTCCAGTCAAGACTGGCAAGAGAACGAGGGCAAATAATCCATCGCGCGTTCTGCGTTGCAAAAGCAAGCTCATGATAAGTACGAGGGCAATCTGACTGCCAATCGTCAAGAACCTGCTGCTCCAATCAACCGTATTGAGCTTTTTCTCCTCCAATTTCTTCAACTCATCATCGTTATATACCGTGTAGCCTTCGGGTATCGTCATTTTTTCTTGCATGGAATATGGAATGATGTAAGACCACAGCTCAATTCGGCTTGGGTCTGAGACGGCACTGCTTACCTTGAAAACATACAGTCCGTCTTCCCGTTGATAAATGGGCGGTTCGCTGCCGATCGACCAATCTACCAGCTCAGATAATCGCACCGTACCTTGTGAGGTTCGAATCAAAATATTTTTCACCTGATCCGGATAGTCCATCCACCCGTCAGGGAAACGGACGTGGATAGGTACCTGACGCTCGTTCCAATAGACACTGCCAGCTGTTTTTTCTCCCAAATAACTCTCCAGTTGTCTCTTGATCTCCTCTTGCGTAATCCGGTAGCGTGCCAGCATCTCTTGTTTTGGACGAATATCGATAAAGGTTCCCTCTGAACCTGAACCGATTCGTTCATCTGTTACAAGTTCTCGTCCCTCTTTATCCTTCGCACTCTGTTTTTCCATGAATGCCAATACTTCATTGGCAATGTTCTGCGTCGTTTGCAAGGATGGCCCCATGATCGTCAAGACGAGACGAGTTGCCTTATCTTTATTAATGACCAGCGCAAACGGATCTGTCCGAGGAATATCTCGCAGCTCTTTGTCCAGTACTTTTTCCAAGTCCGAAACCGATTGCGTCCAATCGTATTTGTCCACGAGCTTTAGCTGAAAGCTCAGATTTTCTTCGGAGGCAATCGTGTAGACATCTCGGACTTCGTCAATGGCGAGCAAACGCTCCTCAGCTATTTGTGCTGCCCGCATGGCCTCATCGATGCTGCTTCCCTGCACCATTGGCAACGAAAGCGACTTGTCTGCATAATCAAGCTTGGCGTACGGATCTACCAAAATAAACGACTTGAGCAAAAAGACAAAGACAAGCGAGGCAACCAGTGTGATTCCATAAGGCAAATACCCTTGTTCCACCAGTCGTTCCCAACGATTTTGAAAATAACTTGTCACTTTATTGGAAGCCCGTGGTGTTTTCTCCACTACTCGTTCGGAAGCTTCCAGCCACGTTCCTGTCAGTACCGGCGTGATAAATCCATAGATAAGAATAAGGGCAAACGTCCCTAGCAAAAGAACGGGCCAAGCATCGTACAAGACAACCTTGTCTTCCGCCTTGAGGAAATCAGTAAAAACGACACCTGTCCAACAGGCTGCCACCACCACAACCGTGAGCAAAAACGGCTTCATCAACCCCCATGCCACTTGCAAACAACGAACAAACGAGTACGAGGGCAAACCTGAAAACTGATGAAACAACGCAGAACCTGCTCCTGTGAACAATAGCGAAAACAATACGAGTGGGCCCAGCGTGGAGAGCGTCAATGGGATTCCCCATAACCACATGCCTCCAAGTACACTGCCGACCGCAAGTACGTTTGCCAAAAGCGCGAGTACAGCCCCTGCCCATTGTTTTCGGGTCAGATACAAAAAGAGCGAACAGATGACAGCGGATAGAGCCGCCAGTATTCCAAGCTGTCTCAATGCACTGGTGATTGTCTGCGCGTCGTCATGAAACAAATCGAGGCGGTATTTTCCGCCCGAAGCCTGATTCAACTCGCCAACCGCTTCCTTTACTTGCTTGCTGATTACAGGCAATTGACCGACATCTGCTGCATACACTGTGATGCCTAATGCAGGCGAGCCACGATACATCCCGATTTGTTCGCCTTTGCTCCCGCGTCGATCACGAATGTCAGCCAACATATGTAATGGCACGTATCCTTTATCGGTGGAGATCAAGTGCTTGCCCAGATCTTGCAGCCCTTCCGATTTACTCGTCCATTGAATCATGGTTCGATCCTTATCAGCTCCAACAGAGCCTACCTCTTCCCCAACCACATCTGTCGGCAGTTGCGACAGAACATCAGCAGGTGTGAGCCCGTAGGCGAGCAGCATGGACGGTCGGAAAATGATATCTACCTGCTCCTTCAAGGCTTGCTTGTCCATTTCGATACGAGCGATTCCTGGCAGATTGATCAATTTGTCGTAGACAGTATTTCTGGTAACGTCAGACAAGGTCTGCAAGTCTGTGCCGTACAGGACATAAAAACCAATTTTACTATCTGCCAGATTGCTTTGACTGACGCTCCACTCCTGCACGGGGAGCTGCTTCGTGATCTCTCCCAGCTTCTTTTCCAACCGTTCCTTGTAATCCGAACCGATTTGTTCCGATGTTTTAACAGTAATAACCGCCGACCCTGTCCGAGATTCGGTAGCTATCGTAAGCACTCTGCCTAATGAACGCACCGATTCCTCTACTTTTCTCGCGACCGATTCGTCTACTTCCGCAGAAGAGAGTTTGGGGGCCGAGAGACTGATTGTATATTCTGGCACAGACCGATCTGGAAACGTCTTGATATCCAGCCCGAACCAGGATCCTGTCGCAAGTAGACAGCAAATGACCGCCAGAATGCGGGCAAAGGAGGGGACAGTCGCTAAAAATGTCTTGTTATTCATCCGCCACCTTCACCGCCTCACCATCCACTACATACGACAAGCCTGCAGCAACAATCTGGTCACCAGGTGCGAGACCTTCCACTACCTCGTAGAAGGTTCCTTGCAAGGCCCCCACTTTGACAAACGTCTTTTCCACTGAGTGTTCATTGATTTTCATGACGTAATATTCTTCATCAGAGACACCGATGCTGCTAACAGGAACGAGCGCAACATTTGACGCTGGCAGCGGATACTGACAAGTGACAGTCATGCCACCCTTCCACGCTACATTCTTGCCGTCTACGGTCACCTCGACTGGATAAGACCCCAAGCCGGTATCCATAACAGGTGAGACAAATGTCACTTTTCCTTCTGCTTCACTGCCGTCCGAAGCTTTCACCTTTACCACTTTACCTGCCTGCCAATGGGCGACTTGCTCCCTTTCTACCTGTAGCTTGACAAGCCAGGAGCTCGTATCGACCATTCGAATGACTTCGGTCCCAGGTCCAGCTTGCTCCGACGCTGTCTTGGAGATCGCTGCAACCACGCCTGTAAACGGAGCTTTGATCACTGCGTCAGCCGCTTCCTGCTTCGCGCGGCTCAATTGAACATTGGCTTGCTGGACACTTGCATTCGCTTCTTCGATATCCAGTGGATCGGCGCCCTTCAGCAGATTGTTGTACGCCACTTGTTCTTCTTCCAGACTCAGCTCGGCCTGTCGCAGCGCCGACGTCAACTTGTCTTTTTCATCCTTCGAGATGGCTCCATTCGCATACAGAATCTCCGCTTTGGTGAGCTCGTCGCGAGCCTTTTGCATCTGTTCTCTCGCTTTTTCTACCTGCAGCTTCTTGGTCTGCACCTCATGGCTCTCCGGTCCCTTGGCAGCCTTTTCCCGCTTGATCGCAGCACTTGCTACCTGTCCCTGGGCTGCGTGAATTCCTTGCTGCAAGGCCGTACCATCTAATGTCGCCAACGTCTGCCCTGCCCTGACAGTGGCTCCTTTTTCCACGAGAATGCCTGAAATTTTGCCTGAGGCGCCAAATGATAATGCCAGCTCCTGACGCGGTGCCACCACACCCGCTACTTCCATCAGACGCTCACCCTTGCCATTCTCCACCGTATACGCACTTACCGTTTTCACCTTGATGACCGTTTCTTCTTTCGTCCGCTTCAGACTTGAGACATCCTCATTTAGCTTTTCGCACCCTACGAGCAGCAGGACCACAACCGTGAGACTTATCCATTTATTCGTATTTTTCATTCCTGCAACCCCACATTTCCACCTGAATCTTCCTATGCTGATCAAAAAAAACGACGAATATTGACAAAATATATTTTACAGAAAAAAATGGTATAGTTGTACTACTTTTCTGTCATTTTACATTATTTTTTATAATCCAAATGTCTCGTCACTTGTTTGTAACTCGTATCTAGTATGATAGAAGGGCAGGAAAACGGGGCAACTGCATCGCCCTATTGTTAGCGCTTACAAAAATCCTTTATTTCTTCATGGTGGGAGTGATCGTCATGGCCAAAATTTATACGTCTTACACGGACATCGTGGCTGATATTCACGATGGTGCCACTTTATTAGTGGGCGGCTTCGGACTGGTAGGAATTCCGGAGAATCTGATTATCGCCCTGCGGGACAAAGCAGTGAAAAACTTGACCGTTGTCTCAAATAACTGTGGGGTCGATGATTGGGGACTCGGTCTCCTTTTACGAGAAAAGCAAATCAAAAAAATGGTCTCCTCTTATGTGGGAGAAAATAAGGAATTCGAACGTCAATTTTTGTCCGGTGAGCTCGAAGTCGAGTTGACGCCACAAGGGACGCTGGCGGAGCGAATTCGTGCAGGCGGAGCTGGCATTCCGGCATTCTATACCCCGGCTGGAGTCGGCACACCTATCGCTGAAGGACGGGAAACGCGCGATTTCGCAGGGAAAGAGTACCTGCTTGAATATGGCATCACAGGTGATTTCGCACTGATCAAGGCGTGGAAGGCTGACAAGATGGGCAATCTCGTCTTCCGCAAAACAGCCCAAAACTTCAATCCGATGATGGCAGCAGCGGGAAAAATCACTATCGTCGAAGTGGAAGAAATCGTAGAGACAGGTGAACTGGACCCTGAGCATATTCACACACCAAGCGTCTATGTGCAACGTGTGATACAGGCACCTTCGTTCGAGAAACGCATTGAACGGCGCACTGTCCGCTCATAGAGAGCAAAAGAGAGAACCGGATTACATTCAAGGGAGGAAAACACAAATGTCGCTTACACGTGAGCAAATCGCCACTCGTGCCGCCGGGGAAATAGAAGATGGCTTTTACGTAAACTTGGGGATTGGAATGCCCACGCTCGTCGCCAACTACATCCCGGAAGGAAAAACAGTCGTTCTGCAATCGGAAAACGGCTTGCTCGGAATTGGCCCTTACCCGACGGAGGAAAACCTCGATCCTGATCTCATCAACGCCGGAAAAGAAACCGTGACGGCTATTCCAGGTGCGGCCTACTTCTCCAGTGCTGAATCGTTTGCGATGATTCGCGGTGGCCATATTGACCTCGCTATTTTGGGGGCGATGGAGGTTTCTGCTGCGGGTGATCTCGCCAACTGGATGATTCCTGGAAAAATGGTCAAGGGCATGGGCGGTGCCATGGATCTCGTCCACGGCGCGAAAAAAATCGTCGTCATTATGGATCATGTCAACAAGCATGGTGAGACAAAAATCTTGAATGAATGTGCTTTGCCTCTTACCGGAAAGAAGGTTGTCAACCGGATCATTACGGACAGAGCTGTCATAGACGTGACACCAGACGGGCTCGTCCTCGTCGAAGTAGCAGAAGGTTATACAGCGGAAGATATCCAAGCCTGCACGCAGCCTACGCTCCTTATCTCTCCAGAACTAAAAACGATTGGGTTGTAACCTATTTTTCAGGTACAGAACCCCTTTTAGTAAATAGCCGACTTCATCGCAGCCGCGTGAAGTCGCTTTTTCTTTCCTTTTTTTGCTTGGTGTTGGCACACTTGCGCGGTCGCCTCCTTCTGACCTTTTCGTATATAATATGGATGATCCATCAAATTTCCCAATATCTGAGAGGAAGAGATTCCATGTCAGGAACAGTCGGTTGCTTACTCATCCATGGATTTGCCGGAGACATCAACGATATACTCCCACTCGCCAAAAAGCTTCGCGAGGCTGGCTATCAGGTGGAATGCCCTACCTTGGAGGGACATGGGACCACTCGTCGTCACATGGCAAAAAGCACCCGCCACGACTGGCTCCGCTCGGCAGAAGAAGGCTACAAGCGACTGTCCATGCGCGCTGACACCATCGTGGTTATCGGATTTTCCATGGGGGGACTGCTCGCCTTTCACTTGACGACGAAATACCCCGTCGCCCTGCTGATTACCATCAACACCCCTTATAAATATTGGGATGTCAAAGAGGCGATGCATTATTTGCGTGAGGATTTCTCTACCCACTCCAAACGCTACATACATGGCATCGGCAGAATCCCTATTAGCAGTATGCTGCAATTTCGCAGGCTGTTGGCAGAAACGAAGCCGCTTTTGCCTCAAATTACAACCCCTTACGTCCTGCTGCAAGCAAGGCGAGACGATACTGTACACGCCGTAAGCGCCCAAATACTCGCAACCAGTGTAGACGAATCTGCCTCCCCGCAAATCACCTGGTACGAGCATTCGAACCATATGCTGCTACACGGTCCGGACAAGGAGGCAGCCATTGCTCACGTCATGACAACAATTAAGAAGCGCTTTCCATCTTGATCAGCTTCGGTCGGCCCAACCATACCAGGCCGACCAGAAGCAAGATGATCGCTATTCCGGTGTACATTGGACCCAAACCAACCTGTTCATCCAGCCAGAAGGCCAAGAGCGGACCCAGAGCCGCGCCCAGGTCACTTACAACTGAGTATTGTGTCATTACTGCCTGGCTGTTGGCCTGTCTCGCAGCTTCATCTGCCGCAAGAGTATCCATGACGGTCGTGATAATCGTCGCGCTCAGCTGGATGCCGAATAAAATCACAAACCATAGCACAAGCGAAGACGTTGCCTGCAACGAGCCAAACAGAACAGAAGCGACTAGCAACGTCCCGATAAATAGATTCGTCCGGCCATGCCTGTCCGACAATTTGCCTACCAATGGGGCAGCCCACGGCTCCCACCCCCAGCGAATGCCTTGGATCACACTCGCAATCACCGCTGCCCCCAACACGACTTCCCCAATCATGATAAGCGGTTCGCGGACTTCGATCACTCTGCTTAGCGTGGAGGTAAACACTCCCTGGTACACCATCGTGACGAGCAATCCCGTCATCAGCGTCAACAGCACCTGCGCCTGACTCCACAAGCGTTTCCCTGTATCCATCTGCTTCATGTCATTCGGATGCTGATTGGTAAAGGAAGGACGTATATAGCGAAAAACAAGAATGAATGCAAACAAGGAAGGTACCGCAAGTGCAATAGAGGTAACAGAAAGCCCATACCAAGTGGCAAGCAGCGCTCCGACCAGCATGCCGCCCAGACTGCCCAATCGATACAATCCATTGTACAAGCCCATGAGTTGCCCGCGATTATGCCCTTCGGAAACACTTACGATCAAGGAATACGCACCTAGCCTTAAAAATGTCCAAGCGACTCCCCATAAGCATCGCATCAGAAGCCACAGCCAAAAGCCTTCCAAGCTGTACGAAAGTGTCGTCAGAAAAGCCAGCACCACTGCCACAATCAAACCTGTGCGTCCACCCGAGCGTTCATACCATTTCCCAACAAGAGGGCCGATTGGTACACGGATGAAGCGGTTCACCGCAAGCAATACCCCCACTTCCCACAGCGATGTTAATCCTGCCTCCTTCCAGAAAAGAGGAAGCACTACATACAGCATCGAATCTCCTATCATGCATAATGCTGTCACCAGTGCGACTGCCACGACTTGTGTCTTTCCACTGACTTCTCTCATCTCCTGATCCTTCTCTCTGCTTGTTTTTACGTCTTTCTGAGCTATACCTTACGCGCAATCACTCATCATTTCTAATACATCTTTATCTATCACTCATAAATAAAAGTTATGAATCGAGGTACAAGATGAACTTACATGCTCTCCGCATTTTCGTAGAAGTAGCGTCACGAGGCAGTGTCACCGAAGCAGCAATCGCACTCTCGATCAGCCAGCCTGCCGTAAGTGCCCAAATCCGCAGGCTTGAAAGTGAATTGGGCATGACCTTGCTCATCCCGGATGGTCGCGGCATTGCTCTCACCTATGAGGGGCGCTTTCTCTTTGAAAAGTCACGCCGCATTTACGACTGGGAACGCGAAATCGAATCACATCTGACAGAAATCAAACAAGGGAAGAAAGGACGGCTAAGGATATCTTCTACCTATCTCCCCTCCCATTATCTCGTGCCACAGTGGCTGGCTCAGTACAAGCGCGATTATGAAGGGGTTGAGGTAGAAATTCGCACGCGTAATTCCATGCAATCGATTGAACTGCTTCTTAGCTGTGAGGTCGATGTGGCCGTTATTATCAAGGAATCGTGGGATGAGCTGCCTATCAATCGGCATCATCTGATGGACGTACCCTATTGGTTTATTTTGCCCGCCCATCATCCGCTTTCAGGAAAAGAGATCCGTATGGAGCAGCTCGTGGAGGAACCATTTTTGTTGCGGGAGCAAGGCAGCTCTACTCGCGATTGGCTTTTTACCCTCTGTCGCGAGCATGGTGTGAAACGTCCGCAGATCGGTATGCAGTATCACGGACTGGTCGAATCTATCCACTCCGTTCGTGCGGGATATGGGACGATGTTGGCTCCTGCTCTGGCCGTTAGGGAAATGGTAGATCGTGGCGAGGTCGGGCGCGTAATCGTGCCAGGAGTAGAGATTAAGCGACCCTTGTATGTCTGCACGCGTAACGATGAGACAGAGGAGCGGCCTGTTGTTGCTCAGTTTCTGGAGTTGGTAAAGCGTGAAAGACTGACTTGAAAATAAGAGAATCAAAACGAAAAAAAAGGCTTTTCCGCAAAGGAATAGCCTCTTCTTATATGCACCCCTTATGGGAACACAATCGTCTTGTTGCCGTACACCAGCACCCGATCCTCCAGATGCCAACGAACGGCACGTGCCAGCACTGTACGCTCTACCTGACGTCCAAGCTGTTTCAGTGCCTCAACGTCTTCCTGATGCGATACACGTTGAACGTCTTGCTCGATAATCGGTCCTGCGTCCAGTTCTTCCGTGACGTAATGCGCAGTCGCTCCGATCAGCTTCACGCCGCGACGATACGCCTGCTCGTAAGGCTTCGCACCGACAAAGGCTGGGAGGAAGGAATGGTGGATATTGATAATCCGCATCGCATAGTCCTCCAAAAAGCGCGGGGACAAGATTTGCATGTAGCGAGCCAGAACGATCAGATCAACGCCCTCTGCTGCTGCAATCTGCTCTTCTTCTGCCTGCGGCTTGTTATCCTTTGTGACTGGGATGCAACGATATGGAATACCAAAGGACTCGACAGTCTCCTGCATGTCAAGATGATTGCTGACCACAACCGCGATATCTGCGAACAGCTCCCCGGACTTCCAGCGCCACAAGAGCTCCAAAAGACAGTGATCTTCTTTGGAAACAAACAACGCAACCTTTTTGCGCTTGTTCGCTTCGACCAACGACCATTCCATCCCAAAGCTCTCGGCTACTGGGGTGAATGCTTGCTTGATCTCTTCACAGCGCTCCTCCAGATTGATGAGATCGAATTCAATGCGCATAAAAAAACGGCCTGTTTCCGGATCAGTCGTGTACTGGTCAGACTGAACGATGTTGGCTCCTTGTTGGAACAAGAAGTTCGACACAGCCGCGACAATACCCGCGCGGTCCGGGCAAGAAATCAGCATGCGCGCACGATCTTTGTTTTTCTCCCGATACGCGAGCCATTCTCTCTCTGATAACAATTGCATGGTTTACTCTCCTCCAAAAAACAGCAAAAAGTTGTTTGCAATTATACCATTCCCAGAAGGGATTTCTATACCCAATTAGAGAGAAAAATGCTCACTTATCGATAAAAAAATTTAGATAGAGTGATTTCCAATCCCATTTAGCAAAATATCTACGGTCAGTGCGATTTGTTCGTCGTCGCTGAACTGCGCAAACTCATCGGTATCCAAAACTTGCCGGAACAGGACAAGCCCGATCATCGAGGACAGGATCGCCCGAAAGACAGCCTGTGTCGGGAGCGGACGCAATTCGCCTACCTCTACCTTTGCCTCGATCAGCTTGTTTGCCATCTCCTTCACACCCGTGAAAACCGTAGCAATCAGTGCTTCCCTGATTTCGTCATGGAAAAAAGCTTCTTGCAGCAAAATCCGAATATGCTTTTCATTCGCCAGCACCAGGTCGATCCGGTTTCGGTACAGCTCTGTCACGATTTGGGAGAATGCTTTATTATTCTGCTCTTTAAAAATCTCACGGACATCTTTCAAGATAAACGGCGCCGCGAATTTGACCAATACAGGTGCAACGACGGCGAGTAAAATATCCTTTTTCGATTTGTAGTGGCGAAAAATCGTTCCCTCTGCCACACCCGCTTCTTTGGCAATTTCAGAGGTGGAGCTGGCATGGAAGCCTTTTTCAGCGAACAGCTTCACTGATGCACGCAAAATATTGCGCTGCTTCTCTGTCATCTCATTCTCATCTTTCAACTCTTCTACATATTGCAACAGGCCTTCTACAAATGTTGGCGGCTTGTTCATCACCCATTACGCTCCTCTTATTCGATCTTCTTGCGGAATCGCAGGATAGCGACGGTCAGGATCAAGAGACAAAAGCTGCTCATTCCGACGACATCCTTCCAGAGCGCATCGATGCCCACGCCCTTTAAGAAAATTCCCCGCAGGATTTCCAGAAAATAGGTCAACGGGACGAGCCCGCCTAACCATTGTATCACGAGCGGCATCGAATCGCGCGGGAACATAAAGCCGGAGAGAAGCACGCTAGGCAGGATAAAGGCGAATGCCATTTGCATCGCTTGAAGCTGGGTCTTTGCCACCGTGGAAATGAAAATGCCCAAGAGAAGCGTCGTCACCAAAAACAAGACAGACAATGTCACCAAAAGCGAAATGCTGCCTTTGACGGGGACTCCAAACCAATACGTTCCAACCAATAGCACCAGACAAAACGAGAAGAGACCTACACCTACATAGGGGGTAATTTTGCCGAGCATCAGCTCCAATGGGCGTATCGGCGTCACGATTAACTGCTCCATCGTTCCCCGCTCCTTCTCACGTACGAGGGAAAACGCCGTCAGAATCATCGTGACGTTTTGCATAATCAAGCCGATCAAGCCAGGAATATTGAAGACGATGCTCTCCATATTGGGGTTAAACAACACGCGTGTATCCAAACCGAGTGGCTGTTCCAGCTCCCCCAAGCCTTGTTTTTGCAGCTTTATTTCCTGCAACGTGATCGCTTGATGCTGAATGATCAACTGAGCATGAGAGGTCGCAGTCCGGGCGATATTCGGATCAGAGCCATTAATGAGCATTTGCACGTCTACCGGCTCGTTGCGATCACGCTTGCGGGTGTAGTCTGGCCCGATAATGAGCGCTACATTTACGGAGCCATCGTCTAACATGGCTTCAATCTCCTTGTAGCTACTTACATGTGCTGCCACCTCGAATACACGCGTATTGACGAATTGATCTACCAGCTCTCGACTGGCAGCAGATGGACTTTGATTCCAGACTGCCATCTGGATGTCATTCACGTCTGTATTGACAGCATATCCGAACAAAAACAACAGCATCAGCGGCATGACCAGAGCAATCGCCAAACTGGGACGATCCCGTTTGATTTGGATGATTTCCTTCTTCACGACAGACCAGTAACGCTCCCAGACAAAGTGCCTCATCGGACTCCCTCCTCCGCCGCCTGTCTGGCTTCTTCCTGCCTAACCAGCTCGATGAAGACATCCTCCAGATTGCCTACTCCCATACGATCGATCAACTCTTGTGGTGTGCCTTCCGCCAGCAGATTGCCGAAAAAGATAAAGCCGATCCAATCGCATGTCTGCGCCTCATCCATGTAGTGTGTGGTCACCAGCACCGTGATCCCCTTTCCCGCCAGCTCATGAATCACGTCCCAAAAAATTCGGCGGGAAACAGGATCGACCCCTGCTGTCGGTTCATCCAAAATCAACAGCTCCGGCTTGTGCAAAAGAGCGCAGGAGAGCGCAAGGCGTTGCTTCCATCCCCCTGACAGCGATCCGGCAAGCTGCTTTTCCCTGCCTGTCAGGCCTGCCATCTCAATTAGCTCTGCTTTTCGCTCCTTGCGTTCTGCTGCCCCTAGTCGATAAACCCCAGCATAAAAATCGAGATTCTCTTCCACTGTCAAATCTTCATACAGACTGAACTTTTGCGACATATACCCGATCCGTTGCTTGATTTCCTCGCTCTGTGTCATGACATCGAAGCCAAGTACCGTCCCCTTTCCCGTCGTCGGGGTCAGCAAACCGCAAAGCATTCGGATTGTGGTCGATTTCCCTGAGCCATTCGGACCCAAAAAACCGTAAATCGAACCTCGCGGAACTGTGAGTGTCAAGCTGTTCACGGCTACTCGATCTCCAAAACGCTTCGTCAACTGCTCGCATTGGATAGCGGCGTTCATTGACCTCCCTCCCCGTCTGCCAACAGGACATCGGCAGGCATACCTGGTTTGATTTTGTCGAGTCCATCTGTGATGTGTATCGTAACAGCGAACACAAGCTTGGTGCGTTCATCTGGCGTCTGTACATTCTTCGGCGTGAATTCTGCTTTTTCCGAGATGCGGCTGATCGTTCCTGTAAACGTCTCTTCCGAATAGGCATCCACCTTGATGCCAACCTCTTGCCCTTTTTTCACCCGATTCAATTGTGCTTCCGGAATGTACACGACGAGCTCAAGCTGATCTGGCTTCATCATCGTAAACAAAGTGGCACCTGTTTTGGCTACTTCCCCCTGTTCGATAGAGGAGCGCAAGAGAGTCCCGTCGTCTGTAGCTGTAATCTTGGACTTTTCCAGCTGTAATAAGGCTTGATCCAGTTTCGCTTTTGCCTGCTGCTGAGTGGCAAGCAATGCCCGAATCGCGTAATCGGTACTTCCTTCCTTTACCTGATCAAGATCCGCCTGCGCTCCGGCTTGCGCGGCTTGTGCTGTACCGATTTGGGCCGCAGCAGCAGCGATGTCTTCTTGTGCAGAACGGTACTGTGCCTGTGTCTGAGCTACTTGTGCTGCCCATTGATCTGCCTGCGTTTTTGCCTGGTTCACTGCTTCTTTTTGTGTTTCGAGGTCTTTGGCAGAGATCGCTCCTTTTTCGAAAAGCGCTGTTGCTTCCTCGAGTCTTTTTTGTTGATACAAAAGGGTCTGTTTCGCTCCCTGCCATTGCGATTCTGCCTGCGTCATCTGTTCAGCAGCACGTGCTTTTCCTGCTTCCGCCTGATTTTTTCTCGCTTGTGCCAGTTGGATATTCGCATTTGCTTGCTGGACATTGGCTATGCTTCTTTGGATCGTCGTGTCGCGTGATCCAGCCCTCGCCTCTTCTAGTTTGGCTGTCGCTTGATCCAATGCTGCCTGTGCTTCTGCCACAGTCATTTGGTAGCTTCGTTTATCGATTTGGGCCAGCACTTGTCCTTTTTTTACTGCATCTCCCTCTTCTGCCGTAACGTTTGTCACCAATCCGCCTACTTCAGCTACGATCGGCAACTCAATGGCCTCGATTGTGCCGGACAGTGACGAATGATTTTCAGATGTCCAATTGCAGCCCGACAAAGCCAGTAAGAGTCCCCCGATACAAATGGAGCGAACAACTGGTTTCATAACGCTTCCCCCTACCTACGTAATTAAGTGAGTAATCACTTTCTTTTTATGAGTAAAAAAAGCAAGCCTCAGAATCAGGCTCGAGATGAGCTTTTTAGATTAGCGAGTGATTACTCACTTTTAATCGTGAGTATATGCTCCTCTTTTACGAAATGCAATTCCTTTTTCTAAAATGCGCAATTGAAAAGAAATCCTGTCTGATTATTCATGCTATGATGAAGACAAGCTAGACCACGTCCGTTGGCATCGGGTATCAGATACCGTCGGGATGGAAAGGATTAAAATCGTCGGATTATAAACTACCATGTAGGGAGTGGATCATGTCCATGATGATTAGCAAAGTTGGTCAAATCATGTTGTATGTCAATAACCAGGATCAAGCAGTGAGCTTTTGGACCGAAAAGCTAGGGTTTCGCGTGGTTTCAGAAGAGAAGAACGGTGAAATGAGATGGATTGAAATTGCACCAGCTCAAGGCGCTGAAACAAGCATCGTTCTGCACAATAAGGAATTCGTTGCGAAAATGTCGCCCGGAATGAATCTTGGCACGCCTTCGCTCCTGTTCTTTTCGGAAAATATCGAGGAATTGCGAAACGACCTCATGAATAAAAATGTAAAGGTTGGAGACATTGTCACGATGCCTTCGGGCCGTGTTTTTAACTTCGCAGACGATGAAGAAAATTACTTTGCTATTCTGGAGAAAAAGTAAATAGAAGGAGGCGGCTGACAGGAATGGTCGGCCGCCTTTTGTTTCATGCCTATTTAGTCGAACTTTAATTTGGACAGTGCGTCTTTCAACGCTGAGTTGATTCCTTCGTCCTGCTCCTTGTCTTGCCCCTTCAAATACTTGGCTACTTCTTTCTTCGAAACCTTGCTGCCCTTTTCCTTATCGCGACGTTCCTGGAAGGTCTTCAGTTTTTCCTTGTGCCCACAAGCACAGATAAAGGTTTGCCCTTCCCCTTCTCCGCGCAGCTCCAATCTTTTATGGCATTTTGGACATCTGGCATTGGTTTGCTTGGCAATGCTTTTGCGATAACCGCATTCCCGATCCTGGCACACCTGCATTTTGCCGCGCTTTCCGTTTACCTCCAGCAAAAACTTGTTGCACTCCGGGCATCTGCTTCTGGTCACGTTGTCGTGCCGGAAAGTCTGATCGCTGTTCTTGATCTGTTGGACGACTTCTTTGGCGTACGTTTTCATCTCTTCGATAAACGCTCGCTTGTTCAAGCTTCCCTTGGCGATGGCACCGAGCTTTTGCTCCCATTGGGCCGTCAAGGTCGGCGACTGCATTTCATCTGGGACGAGCTCTAGCAATTGCTTCGCTTTTGCGGTGACAAAAATATGCTTGCCGCGCTTCTCTAGCAAAAAGCTGTTGAACAGCTTTTCGATCACATCCGCGCGGGTGGCTACCGTACCTAGTCCGCCTGTTTCCCCAATCGTTTTGATCAAATCCTTGCTCTCGTTTGCCATGTATTTCGCCGGGTTTTCCATCGCGGACAGCAGACTCGCTTCTGTGAAAGGCTCTGGCGGCTTCGTCTCGCCCTTGGTCTGGGATATCGACTGGATTTGCAAGCGATCTCCTTTGGCAAGAGAAGGCAAGATTTGTTCCTTTACGCCGTCCTTCGCATCGTCTTCTTCTACATCGTGGTCGTACGCCTCTCTCCAGCCTTGGGAGAGCACGGTCTTTCCTTTTGCCAGGAAGGTTTCATTCCCGATTTTCGCCTGGATGGTTGTTTGCTCATATTCGAAGGCAGGCAGTAGAACAGCCAGGAAGCGCTTCACGATGAGGTCAAAAATTTTGCGTTCCTTATCACTCAAATCACCGAGAAAAACAGCTTGCTCCGTCGGGATGATCGCATGGTGATCCGATACTTTACTGTCATCCACGAACGATTTGTTCGCTTTGATTGGCGAACGCAGAATTCTGGCGGCGAGGGGCGCATATGGCTTCATTTGGACAGCCTTGATTCGATCCGGCAGTGTCTCTACGATATCGGCAGAGAGATAACGAGAGTCGGTTCGTGGGTACGTCACTGCCTTGTGATGCTCATACAGCCCTTGCATGATGGACAGTGTCTGTTTTGGTGAATAGCCAAACATCCGGTTGGCATCCCGTTGCAGCTCCGTCAAATCGTACAGCTGTGGAGCATACGTCTTTTTGTGTGCACGAGTAACCTCGATGACTTCTGCGTTTTTCTCCTGTTTGAGAACGGCTATTAGCTGATCCGCTTTTTCCTTGGAAAATGTTTTGAAATCCTTCGTTTGCTGATCTTGCCATTGGAGCTGAATCGGACCTTGGGCCACCGCAGACAGTCCGTAAAATGGCTTGGGTGTAAAACGGCGAATCTCCTCTTCTCGCGTTGCCACAATCGCAAGTGTTGGCGTCTGGACGCGACCGCATGAGAGCTGGGCGTTATGCTTGCACGTCAAGGCGCGTGTGGCATTGATTCCAACGAGCCAGTCGGCTTCTGCACGAGCAGCTGCGGAGGCAAACAAGTTTTCATAGTTTTTGCCGTCCTTCAAATTACGGAAGCCTTCCCGGATTGCCTTATCTGTCACGGAGGAAATCCACAGACGCTTGATTGGCTTATTCACGTGAACCAGCTCGAGAATCCACCGGGCAACGAGCTCTCCTTCACGTCCTGCATCCGTCGCAATGACGATCTGCCCGACATCGTTGCGTCTCATTTGTTGTTTGACGACCTGGAATTGCCTGTTGCTTTCCTTGATCACGACCAAGCGTAATGGGGACGGCATAATCGGCAAATCCTCGATTCGCCACGAGCTGAATTGCTGACCGTACGCTTCAGGGTCTGCGAGAGTGACCAAATGCCCGAGCGCCCACGTCACGATATATTTATCTCCTTCAAAAAAGCCGTTTCCTTTTTTGTGACACTGCAATACTTTGGCAATGTCGCGTCCAACCGAAGGCTTTTCTGCCAGTACAACTGTTTTACTCATGTACGACATCCTTTCAAACCAATTCAACAATCTGTATCCATTGTAAACAAAAAAGCAGGAAGAAGGGGCTTCGAAATGTTTCGAGAAAATAAAGTTTTAAATTCTTAGGGTTATGAAACGCTAACGGGCAAGCTCACTTTCGGTATTGGGAAAAACTTCAAAAGCCTCCTTGACCATTACGTAACGTAACGGTTTATAGTGAAGTTACCGGTGAAACGCTAGCGATCAAGAAAGGGGCTGATCATGAAACAACATTGGAAAGTCGGAGAACTTGCGAAAATGGCGGGAATTACGATACGAACTTTACGTTTTTACGATCAGATAGGCTTGTTTTCTCCATCCGGCTATTCGCCATCCGGATACAGACTCTACACCGAAAAGGACATTTCACGCCTACAGCAAATTTTGTCCTTAAAGGAGTTGGGACTATCTCTGGAGCAGATTAAAGCCGTTATGGCCGGAGACCAGCTCAGCCTGTCAGACATTGTTACCATTCAAATAGACAGCCTGAAAGAAAGTATACGCATGCAGCAGAAACTCTTGGATGAGCTTGAGAATGTTTCGAGTCGGATGCAAAGGAACGAACCGTTTACTGTTGAGCATTTCATGAACATCATACGAACGATGAGAATGAAGCATGAGAAATTTTTCGCCGAGAGAAAATCGAGTATGGATCGCCATCTCGACCGACTTGGTGCATATTTAGATGAGCATCCGGAAGAACCCGGACCAGGAGGTTTCGACTATGAGTGACAGATCTGCCAAACATTCCACATTTGTCATCGAAAAGAACTATAAGCATTCCCCAGCTCGTGTATTCGCTGCATGGGCGGGTCAAGCAGCCAAAGCTAGTTGGTTTCCTAAAGCCGATGAGTTCG
The DNA here is from genome assembly GCF_022026395.1 of Brevibacillus brevis. Taxonomy (NCBI): domain Bacteria; kingdom Bacillati; phylum Bacillota; class Bacilli; order Caryophanales; family Paenibacillaceae; genus Brevibacillus; species Brevibacillus brevis. The sequence continues at coordinate 5,109,893 of NZ_CP041767.1, forward strand.
ACTTCCGCGTTGGCGGCCGCGAATTCAATCGCGGTGGTCCACCAGAGGGACCCGTTTACACATTCGATGCCTGCTATCAGGAAATCGTTCAGAATAGACGCATTGTATACTCATACACGCTGGACATGGAAGACAAGCGGATGTCTGTCTCTGTAACGACGGTGGAATTCGATTCCGTGGACGGCGGCACACGCTTGATCTATACCGAGCAGGGCGTTTTTCTGGACGGTCTCGATACGCCTGAACAGCGTGAGCACGGAACAAACGTGATGTTGAACCGGCTCGGAGAGGTTCTGGACGCCCAATGAAAGATGCTGCGCTTGAATCGAATACCGGGGCCGGTTTGAACGAATGGATTGGACTTGCCGTGCTTTCATTGCCTGCACTGCTCGTTTCGATAGACTTGTCCGTAATGATTCTCGCACTTCCTCACATAAGCGTTTCTATCGGCGCTGACAGTACAGAGCAGCTCTGGATCATGGACATATACGGCTTCATGCTCTCGGGATTTCTGATCACGATGGGCTCGCTCGGAGATCGGTTCGGCCGCCGTAAGCTGCTGATGTTCGGCGCAGCGGCATTCGGTTCGGCTTCGCTGTTGGCCGCTTACTCCAGCACCTCTGGAATGCTGATTGCAGCACGGGCGCTGCTCGGCATAGCCGGGGCGACGGTAGCGCCTTCTTCCCTGGCATTGATCAGCAATATGTTCCGTGATCATAAGCAGCGTTCCCTCGCTATAGGCATATGGTTCATGTGCTCCATGGGAGGCATGGCGCTTGGCCCAGTAGTCGGCGGGATGATGCTGGAGCATTTTTCATGGGGTTCGATCTTTCTACTCGGCGTTCCCGTCATGGCGCTGCTGTTGCTGACTGCGTCCCATCTTCTGCCCGAATATCGGGATCCCGCACCTGGTCATTTGGATTTGACTAGCGTCGTGTTGTCGATGTGCACCATTCTACCGGCCATATACGGCCTAAAGGAAATGGCTAAGGAAGGTCTACAGACTCTGCCGCTCATTGCCATTGCGGCTGGATTTGTTTTTGGGGCGTTATTCGTAAGACGGCAGCAACGGTTGGACAGTCCGCTAATAGACTTGCGCCTATTTGCAAACCGCGCTTTCAGCACAGCACTGGGCGGCTTGTTCGGTATCACTTTGACAGGCGCTTCCATGCTCTTTATCGCACAGCATCTTCAGTTCGTGGAAGGACTATCACCTCTTGCGGCAGCGATGTGCATGCTCCCGGGAGTGGTTGCGTCGATGGCAGGCATGTTGTTGTCGCCGATCATCGCTCGGCGGGCCCGACCGTCGCACCTTATCGGGGCTGGCCTTGCCGTCTCGGCGACTGGTTGTATCCTACTCTCCCAGGTAGAGGCGGGGGCCGGACTCTCTACCCTGATCGTCGGTTATATCTTTTTTAATGTGGGAGTGGCCCCGTTTGCGAGCTTGTCCAGCGACCTAATTATCGGGTCGGCACCGCCAGCAAAAGCGGGGTCGGCGGCGTCTTTGCTGCAGACGAGTGGTGAATTCGCATTTGCACTGGGTATCGCTGTATTAGGGAGCATCGGAACATACGTGTACCGCACTCAAATTGCCAGCTTCATACCAAGAGATGTTACGACGTTAACATCCGCAGCCTCCCGCGAAAGTCTTGCTGGGGCTGTCTCGGCGGCCAAAGCTTTACCCGAACCTATTGCTTCAACACTTCTTCATGGCGCCCAGATAGCCTTTACTGACGGCATGCATGCTGTTGTGGGCGTGAGCGGCGGGCTCATGATCGCTATCGCCATACTCACCGTGATCAAGCTTCGGCATATCCCCCCCATCGGGCAGAAAACGCCAGGTGAGATGTAATGATCCGTGGCAGTCTGGGACTCTATTTTCCCGTCCCAGACTGCCGCTGTCTCATGTATGCGAGACATCCTTTCAAACCTAGTCAAACATCCCTGTAACGATTGTAAACAAAGAAGTCGTAGGAGGGATTCAGGAATGAATGAAAAAAGGGCCGTCTCTGGAATAGAGACAACCCTTCTATCTTTAACATTTCACCCTATACACTTGTTGCCCTTTCCAGTAACAGTCGCAACAGAGGTGTCAGAAGAAGATGCTTTTTCTACTCAACCTCTGTTGAAAGGTCACCAAATTCTAGATCATCCCATCCACCAGATGGGGTGCCTGTTGAAAACACGGAAAAATATTTATAGCTTTCATTCCCTGATGTATCCTTTACTGCTCCTTGGGCTACATCTATGTAGTACTCTACATTATTTTTTAAAGGCGCTTTCGGTTGGATCGTTACAGTGTCATTACTGACAGTAAAAGTTGCAGGAACCTTCGCACCATTGTCATTCATTAATAGGAATTTCTTTGTTCCACTTATCACTTTGCGATCATACTTAATTGTAATAACCGCATCTACATCCACTTTTGTTTCCTCTCCATACGGCTTTACATCGATTACTATAGGCGCTTCGTTGTTGCTGGTCACAAACTGTAATAAATACTTATCGATCGATTTAGTAGAATCAATGGTGCTTACAATTGCTCCTTTGTCAATCTCGATCGCATATTTCGTATTGGATTCCAAAGTCTTGTCAGGACGAATATAGAGTGTGTTATTTCTAATCTCCAATTTTCCGCTGACTGGTGATTTTCCTTCAACCTTATAGAGCGATACTACTGTTGACGGATCATTGTCAAAAGTAATTGGCACCGGGAATGTTAGCGCAGGTCGAATGTTTGTAGGAACATCTGTCTGCGCAATAATAGGATTAGAAACTGATACGAACACATCCCCAGGCTTTGGATAACTGATTAGGTCGTCGGAAATATACGTGCTATCAAGTTGGTATTCACTTTTGAATTTCGCGTCAATTTCCTCTAGCTGCTCATCATCATGGAACTGATTCGGTACACCAAGCTCTTCTTTCTCCGATTTTGCTGATACGTTGTTGCTGTTTAGGGTTAGACTGAACATGAGTGTTACTGCGAGTAAGGCTTGAAATAAACTCTTCATACTTCTCCTCCAAAATAGTTTGTGTGTTCATAAAAATCGTATTTGATTTTTAAGGCGTAACATACAGTTTTTTACACGAAATAAAAATACAGTTATTTTGGACTAGGAACTCTTTCATCCATCGTGACCTTCCTAAATTAGAAAACTCGGAGCAAACTCCGGGCCTCCTCCGTCTCCACTCCAAAAAGCGGTACGTCTACCAAAAAAAGAACGAAAGCAATAACCGCCTTCGTTCTTTCATACGTTTATACAAAAAAATTCGGAAAATCAAAGTCATCCCGTTTGCCCGCCAAAATATTTCGTAATAAAAGATCAGCGGTCTCGGAGGCAAACTGGTGATCCTCGCTCGTGATAACGCCTTTTTTCAATGCCTCATCGAGCTCATCCTGATCAAGCAAGTATATTTCTCCTGTCGGCAATACCACGATGTCGAGGTACAGATCGTCATACCAGATATGTCCGTTCTCATCCTTGCCATGTCCCCGGCAAATATCAATATACCATTGCACGGTATTCCCTAACTCATCCATCATTTTCGTAACGGCATAAGCTTGACCATGTGGAAAATACTGCAAATACACATATCCTCGATCGCCCACACATAACGTTTGATCCCCGACATGCATGTAGGCAGGCTCACTTACTTCATCCAGAGTCAGGCGGACAGCGTATCCAGAGAAAGATAAAGATTCTACCCATTTTTGCTGGTAGCCCAATCGTTTCACACGTCTCCAACCAGGTCGATCTGCTCTTTTTCGCTTCATAGCCTGCCCTCCCTCGTCATTTTGGTTGTTTTTACTCTACCATGAATGGGATCGCTTTGTCAGATAGCAAACAAAGACATGCTCACGTAGAACATGCCTAAACGGATGAACCTGCCTTTTATGTTTGGGAGGAGTCGTCTTTTGTTGCCAATCGACTGTGTTTTCGCCCATATAGAAAATAGACGATCGCCCCTACCGACAGCCAACCGAGAAAACCGATCTTTGTCAGCGTAGGCAGGTTGAAAACGAGATATCCGCAAAAAAGAACCGAGAGCAAGGGAACAAGCGGAACAAATGGGACCCGAAACGCGCGTGGTAATTGGGGATGAGTGCGACGTAGTACAACCAGTCCAACCGAGACCAAAATAAAGGCAAACAGCGTGCCGATGTTAGTGAGCTGAGCCAAGCTGGAGAGGGGCAATAATCCGCCGAAGGTTGCTACTAATGCAGCCACGACTAGCGTGCTCTTTTGTGGTACCTGTGTGCGGGGATGTACGTGCGAGAAGACCTCAGGAAGCAAGCCATCTCGGCTCATCGCAAAAAACATCCGGGCTTGTCCATACATCATGACTAACAAAACAGTCGTGATGCCGACGATGGCTCCCAACGAAATGAAGCCTGCTACCCAGTCCTGGTTAACATAGTTGAGGGCAAACGCGACAGGATTTTTGACATTTAACAAATGGTACGGAACAATCCCTGTTAATGTCAGTGAGACAGCAATGTACAAAATTGTGCACACGAGTAAGGACGAGATGATCCCGATTGGCATGTCGCGCTGGGGATTGCGCACTTCTTCGGCCGCAGAAGACACCGCATCAAATCCGATAAAAGCAAAAAACACCGTTGCGGCACCAGTTGCTACTCCTGCAAAACCAAACGGCATGAATGGACTCCAGTTTTCCGGCTTGACATACATGACCCCAACGACGAGGAACAGGACAACTACCGCTACTTTTACTAACACCATGATGGTATTCAAACTCGCTGACTCTTTCGTCCCTTTCATCAATAAAGCTGTAATGATGACAATGATGAGGACTGCAGGTAAATCAATGATTGTTCCTTTCGATACATCAAAGGCACTTGTGAGCGCATGCGGCAGGTGAATATTAAACCCGGCTAGCAATCCCTGGGCATACCCCGACCATCCACTTGCCACCGCAGCACAAGCCACTCCGTATTCGAGAATCAAATCCCACCCGATCATCCAGGCGACAAATTCGCCAAATGCCGCATAGCTGTATGTATAAGCGCTTCCCGACACGGGAACAGTCGAAGCAAATTCTGCATAGCAGAGCGCGGCAAACACACAGGCAAGTGCCGCAATAACAAAAGACAAAACAAGTGCAGGTCCAGCGTGCAAGGCAGCGGCAACGCCCGTTAACACAAAAATCCCTGTTCCCAAGATCGCGCCGATGCCCAGCATTGTCAGGTCAAAAGCACCTAATGATTTTTTGAGGGAGCTTTCATTTTTATCCACCTGCTCCAGCATTTGCGCAACTGACTTTTTCCTCAGCAATTGATTTTTCCATGACATCATGTGCGACCTCCCAAGCGGGTCATTCACTTCCAACCGTGATAGAAAACAGTTGGAGTATGATCCGTTTGGAGGAAAGTTATGCACATGTGCAGCTAGGATCGCGTTTGTCAGGGCTAGCTACCCGTTAATCCGCGCCCAATGACATTGGCGGAAACGGGAGTAATCCCGAGCTCTCTTGCCCAAATGGACAACTGCCCCATGTGATGAATCTCGTGGGCGATGACATGACGAAGCAGCTCGCCCTTCGTGTGAATCTCATTGTCCCACTCCACCTTTACAGGCTCGTCCTCCCTCTCGTCTGACCAATTCTCGATGAAATCACGCAATTCTACGCGGCAGGCATCTGATAGCTCTTTTACTTTTTCCAGGGTCTTGTACGCTTCGAATGTCACCTGAACATCCGACTTTCCTTGCACGCCCCGAAGCCAGCTATACTCGACGTCAGCAATATGAAACAAGGTGTACAAAATCGTGCCAGCTCCACCTGTACGCTTGCGTAGCAATTCTTCTGGTGGAAGCTGCTTGCACCATTCCATCCATTCGTCCCGTACCTGCCAGTTATACTGGAAAAACATCTTCATCGAGTTCACCCTTTGTTTGATGATTATGTAGATTAGGAAAATTTCAACTGATTATAGCACGTATGTTCTCGTTTGGTAAAACCATTGGTGGTCTTCTAACCGTAGTGGTCGGGTGAAGCCCTGTCACAGGGCTTTCGTATGGCTGTGATCCCTTACCGCTTTAGATCATAATGGAAGGCCAGTTCAAAGTAGCTTCCTTGAACCTACTTTCAAGTAGTTAACCAAAAGCTGCGCAGGAAGAAGCGCATTTCCAGTCCAAGCGCCTCTGGAGCCCATCCTAGCTGCGAAATGAATGGCGGGGAATTTCAGCTTCACCTATGAAATTCTTCATCGAAACTTCTACGTTTGAAGCGCTCCCGCCATTCATTTCGCAGCGGACAGTCATTCCCTCCTTGCGGGGCGTAGGCCGAAGCGTAGACTGGAAATGCGCTTCTTCCCCCACCACAGCAGCTCTAATAAACAAAAAGACCGCCAGAGCTATTAACCCTGACGGTCCAACATACTAATCTATGCTTTCATCCGAAAACGATAGTGAGAATCCACCTGAAAGCAAATAAAGATAACTAGACACGTTCCCTTTTGGCTTGAGAATCTGCTTGATCGCTCGGACGTATAGCCTGATCTGTCCTTCGTATCTTCTTTTCATCTCTTCGATAGCTATGGCAGTCGCCTCTTTTGCCATCCAATCTGTCTTGAAGTCGATCAGGACGAGGCTTCCATCCTGCTCCTCCAACAGGCAATCAATGACCCCTTGGACGACAACCTGCTCGTCGCTCTCTTCACCCAACTCCGCTTCTACTTCATATGCAGGAAGCACGAGGGTAAATGGTAATTCACGATGAACGACCGCCGCAGCCTTCATTCGCTGCCCCAAAGGATCAGCGAAGAATCGGGCAATTTGGGAAACATCTACTGCTTCTACCTGTTCGTCAGTCAAAAAGCGGCGTGCTGCTAGTTCCATCACCTGCTCCCGAATATCCGCTTCATCCAGCGGACGCTTTAAATCGAGATGCTGGAACACTAAGTGAGTGATTGTCCCTTTTTCTGCTGCTGTCAGCCGATTCGATTTTTGCTCAGATAAAAACTTTGGCTTTTCCGTAATGGACGGCAGAGTGAGTGGCTGTCCGCCTTTGCTGACTTTGGCATGTCGCTTGAGTTCGCTGACACTCCATTTCGCAGCTACGCGTGGCGCGATTGGATGCGGGTCCTGCCATCCTAATCTCTTGTCGACAATCTCACGTAACGTGTCATCAGACGGTCGTTCCGCGATCGCCTCTCGTCTGGTCATGCGCTCCCACAGAGATACCTCGTCGTTGGTTGACTCTCCTTGGGCACGGAGCTCATCTGCCTGATAGAAGTGAAACGACCAAACCGAATCATCCGGCACACTTCTGACTCTCACGACTTCTCCTGAGCCTTGTTGCTCTGGGTATCCCCGCAGCAATCCTGCCCCAGGATGTCGCAGCATCGCACGCCCCACCCAGTCCAGGTATCCCTTTGCCTGAATCAAGTCTTCGTCACTGAGCCGCTCGCTGTCATCCTGTCTGCCCCAGTCCGTCACACTTTTTGCGAGATCCTTGGATGAACCGACAAGAATGAGCTTCTCGCGTGCACGCGTCAAAGCCACGTAAAGCACACGCATTTCCTCAGCCAGCATATCCCGACGCAGCTTTTGCCGGATGCCCAGCGCAGCCAGACTCGGATAGCGCAGCTGCATGGAGGGCTCAACAGCCATCGGGCCAAAGCCCAGATCTTTATGCAACAAAAACTGGCTTTTCAAATCCATCGTATTAAACTGCTTGCCCATGCCCGCCACAAATACAACAGGGAACTCCAGCCCCTTACTTTTGTGGATCGTCATGATACGTACGACATCCTCGTTTTCCCCGATGGTTCTTGCTTCGCCCATATCATTGCCCGCTTCTTGCAGACGGTCGACAAAGCGCAAAAAGCGGAACAAACCACGATAGGAGCCAGCTTCGTATTGTCTCGCCCGATCATAGAGCGCACGCAAGTTGGCCTGTCGCTGCTGACCGTTTTCCAGAGCCGCTACATAATCGAGATAACCTGTCTCCCGGTACAGCGTCGTCAGCAGTTCCGATAGAGCACCTCTGCGAGCCTCTGTCCGCCATAGATCCAATCGGCCAAAGAACTGCCGCAGTCTTTTCTCCCACGACTCTTGGGGCGGGCGTTCTTCTGCATATTGAAGAACAGCTTGGTGAAACGGCCCTGTCGCGTAGTGAATGCGGATTTGAGCAAGTTGCTCCTCCCGCAAACCGACGATAGGTGATCGCAATACAGCTGCCAATGGAATGTCTTGGAGCGGGTTGTCAATGACACGCAACAAGGAGAGCATCGTTTCTACCTCAGTCGCCGCAAAATAACCCGCAGTCTGCTCCGCATACACAGGAATTCCTGCTGCGTGCAGCTCCTCTTGCATCGTCTGCCCCCAGCCCGAGGTCGCACGAAGCAAAATAACGATATCGCGATAGGCCAGCGGGCGCATTCCCCCAGCCTTTTTATCGAAAACGAGTAGCGGCTCTTCTCCCTCGCCCGGCTCCATCCAGCGACGAATACGGCTGGCGATTAGGCGTGCTTCCAGCTGTGCCACACTCGCTTCCTCTGTGGACTCTCCCTCGGGTATACCAGCTTCGCCCTCATCTGTCCCCTCTGCAACTACCGCCTGACCTTCTTCTGCTATCGCTGTATTCCGATCGATCAGATGCATCTCTGCCTGCAAACGGTTAGGCTGTGCTTCAGGATAAGATGCACGGTTGATCAGCTCCGCCGAAGGATCATAGCCAATCTCACCTACCCCGTGAGACATGATCTGGCGAAACAAAAAGTTAACGGCATCTACAACTTCCCTTCTACTGCGGAAGTTCGCCGCCAGATCGATACGCCGACCGATGCAAGCTTCGTCGGTGTCACCATCTTTTTGATAGGTCACATATTTTTCGAGAAACAGCTTCGGCTCTGCCAAGCGGAACCGATAAATACTCTGCTTCACATCCCCTACCATGAAGCGATTCGCTGGCTGACCATTCGCTCCGTCTCGGGAAACCATTTGCAAGATTGTCTCTTGCACGAGGTTGATATCCTGGTATTCGTCTACGAGTACTTCAGCGAACTGTTCGCGCAATTGAGTGGAGATAGACGAAGGAACAGTCTCCCCAGACTCATTCGTTTCGGTTAGAACACGCAGAGCCAGATGCTCCAAGTCGCCAAAGTCGACCAAGCCACGTGAACGCTTCTCCAATTGAAAAGCATCCGAAAATGCTGTCACCAGCCTAGCCAATGTCTGCATGTGAGGAGCAATCCGCTGCAAGTCCGCGACGTACTGCTCGGCTGGCGTAGAAAAGTACTGCTCGATTTGCTCTGCCAGTTCCTTTTTCACACTGTTTCGCAGGTCTTGCACCTGTTCCTTCACGAGCGGATCTGTGCCTTTCACCGGAGGAAGCTTGGCAAAAACAACTCCTCGAATCGCTTCGGCGGTCGCTTCCCAGCCATCTCTGCAAGCCGCTCCTGCACGGTGCAGGGCAGCCGCCTCCGCCTCAAGTAAAGGCAAATAGCCAGCTGGCCCTTCCGGTGAGCCAGCCAGAAGAACTGCCCTGCGCATCTTAGCGGTCATTCCACCGAGTGCCAGCTCCACAGAACGCAGCACGCTTCTACTCCACTCCAGCCCGTCCAGGCCGTTTTTATCGTGAACCGCAAACATTCCTGCCGCTTCCCCAAGCCATTGTTCTGGTGCCGGATGACTGCGCGAAAACTCATACAGCCTGAGCAGCAACAGGGTGAGGGCATGGTCATCCTGACCGTCCAGCATCACATCAGCTAATGCATGAAAGTCCGCGTCATTCTCGTACCAGCTCTCCAGCTGTTCCTCCAAGACATCCTGCCGCAAAAGCTCCCCTTCCATCTGATCAGCAATGCGAAAATCAGGATCGAGATCAATCAGATAGTAATACTGGCGCAAAATTCCCAAGCAAAACGAGTGAAGTGTCGTAATCGTCGCCCGCTGGAGCAGTGCCAGTTGCCGGCGCAGATGAGAGGAGTGCGGGTCATCTTTCAAGGCCTTTCGCAAGGCATCGCCAATCCGGTGTCGCATCTCTGCTGCAGCCGCATTGGTAAAGGTCACCACCAACAGCTGATCAACGCCAACCGGGTCCTTCTCGTCCATGATGCGTCGGATAATCCGCTCAACCAGGACTGAGGTTTTCCCGGAGCCTGCCGCAGCGGCCACCAGGAGATTGTTCCCGCGCTGGACAATCGCTTGCCATTGCTCGTCCGTCCATTGTTCAGGCTTGGCCTGCAACTGTTGATCCGCCATCGGTCATTCCTCCTTCTCCTGCCATCTGCTGCTCTGCCAGCATGCTCCATATTTGCTTGTTGTTCCACTTGGCAAGCTGTCGGTGCTCATTCCCGCCTGCATCTCCGTCGAACTTGCATACCGGCCTGTATGAACAGTAATCGCAAGCGGTCATCGTCCCGTTTGTGTACGGTTCGATTTGGATTTCCCCATTGGTCATACGCGTACTGATTTGCTTCACAGTATCGCGAACATAAGAAGTCAAGGCTTGGAACTGCTCGGCTGTTGCCACAGATGATCGCGACGAAAGCGTACCATCCTTTTTGATTTCAAATGGCACCAGCTCTGACGCCCCTTGCTCTACATAGCCATCCATCATTCTAGCCAGCTCTGGATCTGCGAGCATCAAGCCTTTCATGCGCAAGCGCTTTGCCCGCTCCTTTGCCGCTTCGTCAGCCGTTAGCAAGCGTTTTGCCGTTACAAAAGGATCCGCTACCTGATAGTAGAAAACGCCTCCCATTTCGGCTTTTTTCCCCAGCCATTCCTCCGCATTTGCCACGACGACATCGAGATAGACGAGCAATTGCAAATTCAGGCCATTCCAAACGTCGGAGAGGGACAACTGCTTGGGACTGGACTTGTAGTCAATCACGCGCAAATACGGGACCTCACTATCCAGTGATTGGTCAACGCGGTCAATTCGTCCGATTAACTGAAGCTCCACGCCATTTTCAAGCGTTAAAGCCAATCCCGGCAAATCTGAATTCGGCCCAAAGGAAACCTCCAGTCCTACCGGGGCAAAACGGCTGCGCTTCGCATGCTCCCCAAGTACATAAATCGCGCGGCCAACTGCTCGCTTCAGCTTGCCGGACAAATAACGATACCGGGCTGTCCGCGTCAAAATGCTGCTGCGAGTCGCAGGAACCAGTTCTTCTACGACCACGTTTGCAAGCTGCATGCTATTGTCTTCCGTCAGCTTGCTCCACTCCAGATTGTCTTCGTTCATTTTTTCAACGGCTCGCTTGAGTGAAGCGTGGAACAGTTCTCCCACATCGAAACGCTCCAGCTTGTACATCGTTCTCTCCGCCAATCTGAGGCCGTGAGAAGAGAAATGCGAGAACGGACATGACTGGAACCGCTCCAGACGAGACACGCTCATTTTCAGTTGTTTGCCGTACAACGTCGTGCTCGTTTCCAAATCCAGCTCCTGCGGTCGATTGAAATAACGCAAGCCGGACAACAGCCACTGCTCCCGTTTGACATCGGGAGAAGAGCGAATATACCAGTCGTATACCTCCCACCAGAAGTCTGGCAGCTCACCTGTCTTCTTCATCGATCGTAATAGCGTCAAAAGATGGCGGAACACACGTCTCGGATGTCCGAGCAGGAATACGTCTGTCTCGTGCTGCCCCGTCGGTTCATTGTAGAACACCTGATGCGGGATATCCGGCAGTACTTCCCGAATGCGGGTAAACACTGAGGAAGGCAACAGGGCCTTGCCCTCTTCATCTGCCAACGCACAACTCAGGATCAGCCTCTCTGACGGTCTCGTCATCGCCTGGTACAGCAGGTAAGGCTCTGCCATCAGCCGTTGCTTCGCACTCGGTGCCAGAGACATGCCCATTTCAGCCAGTCGCTCCCGTTCCGCCTCATCCAGAATTCCTTCTTCTTTTGGACGCAACGGAATAATGCCTTCGTTTACACCAAGCAAAAACAGAGCTTTGACATCCGGTTGACGGGAGCGTTCCATCGCCCCGATCAACACCTGATCCAACGCCGGGGGAACGAGTCCCAGTTCAATCGTCTCCAGACCGCTGTCGAGCACACGGGCGAATGTCGCCAGATCCATGCTCTCGTCGCCCATGACCTCTACGACCTGGTCCATCAGCTCGATCAATCCTGTCCATACTTGTCCGTGCACCTGTGCTGCATCGAGATCGCCGTCATTTTCTGCCTTTCGCTGCCAATACTCCAGCTTGTTAGGTACATCCAGTGCGATCAGAAGGTTGTACAGGGAAAGGGTCATTTCCTGTACGTTTAGACCCGCTGCTTGCTTCATCTCTTTTTCAAAGGACAGGAGCGGCGCTGCGTATTTGCGTCTCAGCTCATCGATTTGCGCGTCTTCCTCGGCGCCTGCCTGCCCGCGGAAATGCCAAGCAGATTCTTCTGCCCATTGATAACCAAAGACACCATGAGCCAGCACGTAGTTTTCCAGTCGATCGATTTCCCTCCGTGCTGTATGCTCATCGGTGATATCCAAAAGGAGCAGGTCTGTTTTCAAGCAGCGGAAAACAGCGTCGTACCGCCACCTCGTTACAATGACCTCCAAAGCCGAGCGCACCAGCTCCACCAAGGGATGGTGCATGACGGAGCGCTTCTGGTCCAAGAAGTGCGGGATGCCGTATTCGGTAAATACAGCGGAAATTTCATCGGCGTACGTCCCGATTTCCCGAAGCAAAATCGCCATGTCCTTCCAGCGATATCCCTCTTCTCTCGACAGAGACAGGAGCCTCAACGCCACAGCCTCTACCTCTGCGCGCCTGTTCACCGCTGAGAGCATCGTCACTTCGTCCGCTCGTCCAGGCTGATCCGGTATTGGCGGGTCTCCCCATTGGAAATACACTTGTTCGACCTGACGCAACCACGGACTGCTCTTGAAGCGCTTTGCCTCGGTCAATAAAAGCGGCTTGGCGATTGATACACCCGATTCACGCGCCATCAGTGTCAGGGCTTGGTATGTTCGCAGTGTAGGGTGGAACAGCCCCAGCTCATCCACAGAAGCGTCACGTTCATTCGGATCAAGCGTCAGCGCAATCGTCACCTGCTTGGCGTGCTGCATCAACTGATCGATCAAGCGCAGCTCTTGATTCGTAAATCCGGTAAATCCATCGATAAATATTTCAGCCTGCTTGATGTAGGTGGAATCACGCACCATCGTGGCCACTCGGTTCAGGATGTCGTCCGCATCACAATATCCCTCTGACAAGTAAGCCTCGTACGCATTCATAATCAAGCGGAGGTCATGTATTTTTTGATTGAGATTGGCTCCTCCCCATTCCAGATTCTCGGAATGGGTGAAGGATACCCCATACGATTTGCACTCACTAATCAAGCGACCGAGCTGAGCAGCAAACCCAGGCTGTGTCGCCGAGCGCCCGAATACGTTCAACTCTTCCTTATGCCGCTCCAAAAGCATGCGCAAAACCATATGCTTACCCAGATCGTCAACAGGCACGGTAGTCAGATCGCCCAGCTCCTGCATGAGCCTGTGAGCCAATCGACCGAAGCTGAGCACCTGCGTCCCCATCACACCGCCCAGCTCTGGCAGTGTAGCGAGCGCATACTCTTCCTGAAAGCTGGCCTGTTCCGGCACGAGCAGAATCATAGGAGAACCCAACGGCTTTTCCCGCAGCCGGGCTTGCATCTGCCGATGAATCGATTCTGTCTTCCCCGTTCCTGCCCGTCCCAGTATAAATTGGACTGCCATGATTTTTCCCCTTCCCTACTCCATTTCCAGATGCAGCATGCTTCCTTTTCCCATCGGTTCTGCAGGTGTCACGACCAGACGACGCGGCATGCGCACACGTATTTCCGGAACGTGGCTAATGACCCCAATGGTAAAATCGTCCATGCGCAGTCGCTCAAGCGCATCCATAACGACCTCCAAAAGCTCCGGATCAAGTGTCCCAAAGCCTTCGTCCAGGAAGAAAAACTCCAAGCGTCCGCCACGCATTTGAATCTCCATTGACAGGGCTAGAGCCAGCGACAAGGAGGTCAGGAATGTTTCCCCGCCAGACAATGTGCTTACTGGGCGGCGCATTCCTCCAGCTCCCTCATCCCGCAAAACAAATTCGCCCTCGTCCCCGATTTCCAGCCCGTAGCGGTTGGCGGTCATTCGCTTGAGGTGATAGGAAGCGTCTCTTGCGATTGATACCAGTTTTTCCTCCGCAATGAACTGGACAAACGCCTTGGCTTCGAACAATTTTTTCAACTCTTCCAAGCGGCTCTGCTCATCCTGCTGCTGTACCATCTCTTTATGGAGTTCTTGCCATTTGTCATGATTTTTTTCCATGCGATCCACATGCTCTTTGGCGACAGCGACTTGCTTTTGCGCCTCCTGGAAGGCTTGCTCCCATTGATCCCACGCCTCTTTTGCGGTGGTGAGTTCTTCTTGTGTAAACGAACGGCCTGCTATTGCTTGTTGAAGCCTTTCTTCCTCATAACGAAGCTGCCCAGCGACTCGCGTGTAAGCCTCGACTTGCTCCTGTGCCTGAGGCAATTGCTCGCGCTCTGCATACCGCTCTCGTACATAATCGACAGTACCGAGACCTGTTTCCTGTAAGCCCTGATACAATGTCTCATGAGCTTCCGTGCGTTGCCGTGTGAGGATCGCGAGCGTCTCCGAATACTTGACCAGATTGTTTTGCACCGTTTCCCGCGCTTCGGCAGTTTCTTTGCGCTTTGTCTCTGCCAGCGTAACTGCCTGACGTAAACGGAGTAGAGTATCCTCTACCTGCATCAGACACTCCTGCGCAGTAAGTCCACCCGTGCGTTCCAGCCATTGAGCATGCTTTTGTTCCCACATGCGCTTTCTATCTTCCAGCTTTTCCTTCAGCGCCGCTTCCCGTGATTTGCCCTCTACCTTGCGCGATTTGGCGGCTTCTACCTGCATCATCAGCTTCCCGCGCTGCGTTTCTTTCTCTGATCGCACCTGTTGGAGTTCCGCCAATCGGCGATCTGATTTTCCGATTTCCTCGTACCGCTGTTCGATTTCCTCGATGGGAAGTTCATTGCGCTTCGTGTCCAGCTCTTCTCTAGATTGCTTTTCTTGTGTGAAAGCAGCGTCCAGGCGAACTTTATTCTCATCGATTGCCTTCTGTTCCTGCTCGAGCAACAGCGCGCTCCGCTCCATCAAGCGTTTCTTTTCCGCCTCTTCCTCACGCAAGACCTCCAACTGGTGCTGCAATTGCTCCCGCTCTGCTTTTAGCCGCTCTCTTTCCGCTTGCTTGGCAATCAGTTCCTTTTCCTCACGCTGATAGACGGCGAGAAGCTCTTCAAAAGAATCCACGATCCAAGGCTGTCCGTACCCGTGGCACTCTGCCTTGATCGCGTCCAAGCGCGCTTCCAGCTGTTCCTGTTCGGCCTTTACACTTGCTAGGCGCTCATCAAAAGCAGCAAGCGCTCCCTTTGCTGCCAACCAAGCTTCCTTGGTCTTGCCTGCTTCTTGTTCAGCCGCACGCAAAGCCTCCTCTGACGCTTTGATTCGAGCACGCAGGGTATCACCCTCCGTTCCCGCTTCAGATGCTTTTGTATGCTTCTGGTGGCCGTGTGGATGGTGCTCGGAACCACATACCGGACACTCCTTTCCTTCCTCTAAACGTTCACGCAAAAATCGCGCCATATTTTCCTGCTGCCATCTTTCCCATTCCTGTCGCAGCTCATCTCGTTGGGTCAGTTGACTTTTCACAAGCGCTTCGCTTGCCTCTACTTCCCGAGTCAGCTCCTGATTCCGCTCATCCAACTGTTTGCGCTCCTGGATGATGTGCTGAGACTTTTCCTGCCATGATGAGAAAGCCTGCAATACTTCCCGCCACTGGCGACCTACCTGCTTCATGTCTGCCAGTACATTTCTTGCTTTCTCCCATTCCGCTTCGCTCATCAAAGCCGTGTCGGATGGTGCTGCCAGCTCTTCTCTTTTTTGTGCCAAGCGATTCGCACACGCTTCCCAGCTACGCTTGTGCTCATCAGCTGTATGGGCTGCCGCCTGAATCTGCTGCTGAGCTGCGAGTTGTTCTTTTTCCAGCTCACGTACCTTGGCATAGTCACGCTCCCACTGCTGCTTCGCTTCTCTGGCTGCCGCTATTTGTGCTCGCCATTCAGGAGAGATCGTGACCTGCTTCATCTGTTCTTGCAGGTCCGCCCACGCAAGCTCCCAGTTTTTTAAGTCGGCTTCATCCTTTTCCAGCTGTTGCTCTATGTTGGTCAAGGCAACTGACACTTCGTTCCATTCACGTTCCAGACCTGTCCACTCTTCCCGGATCGCCTTTAGCTCCTCTTCCCACTCCTGTGCCTGTACCAGCCTGCCCTTTTGCTGAATTAGTAACGGCTCTTGTACAGCCAACTCGGCATGGACCTTCTGATACGCTTGCTCTGCCTCATCTACGGCTAAACGAGCACTCTCCTGTTGTTCGCGGCTGCGTTCCAATGCCGCACCGGTCGCATGCCATTCCTGATCCAAGCGCTCATATTGCTGGAGTAATGGCCACAGCCGAATACTTGACTCCCACTCGCGAATCTTTGCCGTTAGAGCTGCTATTTCCGCTTCATTTGCTTCCTGCTGCTGTAGTTGCGCCTGGACATGCAATAGCTCGTGATGCCACTGGTTAAGCTGCTCCAGCTCCTTGAGCTTCCCTGCCAGCTCCTGTTTTTGCTGGGTGAATTCCTGCTCTTTTTGCGCAGCTTCCTCCCACGTTTGTCTCGCCAGCTCCAAGGCTTCCGGGCCTGCGTCACCCAGAGCTGCACTCGCCAGTTGCAAGCGATGCATCTGTTCCTTGACCTGCTCCAACGCGTGCCGTACGCGCTCACTCAGCTTTTCCCCATAAATATGTAGGCGGAACATCCGTTGCAGCATTTCATTGCGTTCACTGCCCTTCAGCGTCAAAAAGCGGGAAAATTGACCCTGTGGCAAAACAACCGCCCGGGTAAAGTCCTGCAAAGTGAGACCAATCAGTGCCTCAATCGCGGCTGTCGCGGACGTGGCTTTAGACTCCAATACGACATCCGGCTCTCCGGTCAAGGCGCCCGACTGAATCAGCCTCACTTCCGGCTGTCGCTTGTTCCCCTTTTTATCCAAGCCAAATTCCCGTTCCACTGTATATTGCTTGCGCTCATCGCCAGTCCCCAGCTCAAAGGTAAAGGAAACGAAAACGCGCTGCTCGAGCTGATTCAGCACTTCTTTTGGATGGTTTCCCCCGCCCAGCCGGACGACCTGCCCGTACAACGCGAGCGTGATCGCGTCCAAAATCGTCGATTTCCCGCTTCCAGTCGGGCCAAATATCCCAAACAGTCCCGCCTGACATAGCATTTCGAAATCGACCTCTTGCATTTCTCGGTAGCTGTGCATCCCTGCCAGCTTCAATCGTATCGGTCTCACTCTTCTTCCCCCTCTCCTCCGGTTTCTGCCAATAGACGCTGGAACAAGGCCACGAGCTGCTCATCCGGCTCTGCTCCCCTCTTTCGTTCATAGAAGCGTTTGAACAATTGATCGGAGGTCAGCTCTGTCAGCTCGACACGCTGTTCCTCTTCTTCCTCACGCTCTTCTCTCACAACAACACGCTGTATTTTCAAGAAATCATCCGAAAGCTTGCGGACACGCTGAAATTCTGCCGGGTCGATCACACCAGACACATGCAGCTCCAAGTCAATCCACGCCCCTGCATCGCGTCCCTCTTCCAACCAGCGCTCGACTTGCTCGATTCCCTCTGTCGCCTTCCAACGTGCCAATGGCCGTGCGCTCGTCAAATAAATAATCTCCTCACGCACTTCTTGTCCCGGCTCCACCTCGACCAGTACGACTGCCTTGCTCTGACCTGCTTCAGAAAAGCTGTACGAAATCGGTGAGCCGCTGTAACGCACCAACGGCTTGTCACTGAGCTTTTGCAGTCGATGGAGATGGCCGAGCGCCACATAATCAGCGTTCTTCGGAAAAGCCTGCGGCGATACCGTCAACGCTCCCCCAATTTGAATCGGTCGCTCGGAATCTGTTTCCTTACCGCCCATGACAAACAAGTGACTCGTGACCAGGTTGACCGTATCCTCGCGAAAATGAACAGACAGATCAGCAAGCAATTGCGCAATACGCTCGGAAAAAGCAAGCTGCATCTGCTCTTGGGTAAAGCTTTCGCTCAACAGCTCCTTTAATCGCGATTCAGAAGGATAGGGCAATGCCAAAATGACCGCATTCGCGGCGCAGCCAGGAATCTTCATTTCCAGCCAAGAAGGGCCTCCCTGCACAATTTGCACGCGATCAGGCGAGGCTTCCTGTGTCAGCAATGGCGCTTCCTTCGGCAACCCCAACAAAACGATCCCGTGCTTTGTGGCAAGCGGAGCTGCTGCCCGCACCCGCTCAGGCTGGTCATGGTTCCCCGCGATCACGACAACACCTCGCCTGCCTTCCGAAGACAAGCGCTCCAATGCATCATAAAAAAGCTCTTCCGCCCAAGCAGGCGGATTGACAGAGTCGTACACATCCCCAGCAATGAGCACCAGGTCCACTTCCCGCTTATCAGCTATGTGACAGAGCTCGTCCACAAATGCCACTTGCTCAATGCGGCGGTCCCGCCCTTCCAGTTGCCGCCCGAAATGCCAATCGGCTGTATGTAATATCCGCATAGCTACTATCACTCTCCACGATCATGTGTTTGCTTTTCATTGTAACAAAAGACAGCGCTGTTCGCGGTTGAAATTTACTCCACTTTTCCGTAACTTTTGCTCCTGACTGCTCGTCTTCCAACTGAATAGGTCGTGATTGATCGATCTCATCCCGGAAAGGAGCTCGTTACCGTTGCGTAATTCCCGCCTGTTGCTCAACCTGACAGTAGGACTTGCCGCCTCCAGTCTCGTCCTCACTGCCCCCTCTTCTCTTGCCTCCAAGGAGCCTACCAAGACCCAAGTAATAGAATGGATTAACAAGCAAGCCAAAGATCCAGTTGTTTCCGACTACTTTGATTTTCAACTCGTCAATCTGGATGATGACCCAGAACCAGAAATTGTCGCCAAGCATAACGGCAGCGTACATATCGGAAATTTTTACATCTTGGATCAAAAACCAGATCGTACGTATGCCCTCATCGCGGAAGAGCAATGGAATCCACCGCACCTGCAATTGGATCATTGGGACTATACGCGTGAAGTGAATCACTCCGAGATCGACAAAAACGACGACGCTGAACCACGTTTGCTCGCAGAAAAACGAGTATTTGAAACCATCCACCATACAGGCGGCTCCGGCATATGTATCTACGAGGCGAATCTGTGGTATTTGGACAAAGGGCGTCTAGTCAAAGCATGGGAAGGGCTGCTGCGGGAAACGGTTTCCATGCCGGGTGGTCAACTATTCCGGACTGTCGGCAGTTATCAAATCCTTTATGACGACACTGAAAAACCTTTGCTCTACTACTGGCAAACAAAGCAAGAGCTAAACCCGGATACAGGTGAACCACTTCCGGGCAAACCTGAGACTGCTTTGCAAATGTATCGTTGGGAAAATGGTGTTTTTGTTCCGATGAATGTTGAAAAACCGTCTGGGCAATAGCCTGACGGTTCGGTTTTTAAATGCGTTTTCTTCTATCCGTTGTAGTGGGGAGAAGTGCATTTCCAGTCCAAGCGCCTCTCATGCCCTACCCAGCTATGAAATAAATGGCGGACAGTGAATCTCCCCTTGTGGGGCGGAGGCCGAAGCGTAGACTGGAAATGGACTTCTTCCCCCGCCGCAGCCACTTATAAAAAAAGCTGCCCTCCACGAATTAGGAGCGCAGCTTTTCCTCTTATCTTCTCAGCTTTTCATTTGTCGGTGACTTCAATGTCTGCAAACACATGTAGCTGATGATCCCAAACAAGATCGTGATAATCATCGAGTGAGTCAGCGTAGCGTACAGGTGAAGTTTGTAAATAATCACGAAGCCGCCGCTGAACACCTGCGCAACGCAAAGAATAAAGCTCAGGATACTTGCACCGTACAAGTCACGCCGTTTTTCCTTGAAATGACGTATACAGTAAATCATTGTCCCCAACAGCAAGAATCCCAACACCATCGCAGCGATTCTGTGGGCAAAATGAATACCGGTCTGTCCGTACAACTCTGGGATGACCTGTCCCTGACACAGAGGCCAGTCACTGCATGCCAAACTTGAACCCGTATGTCTGACATACGCTCCGAGATAAACGACAGCGTACGTATAAATAGCGACGAACCACATCCAGTTGCGGAAGCCTTTTGAGACGGTCGTTTTCACCAGACTTTGCGTTTTTTCTCGCTGATAAACAAACATACTCAACAGGAACACGCCTGAATAAGCAAGCAAGGAGAATCCGAAGTGCAGAGCCAAAACAGATGAGGACTGTGGCCAAATGACGGCA
The DNA here is from genome assembly GCF_022026395.1 of Brevibacillus brevis. Classification (NCBI taxonomy): domain Bacteria; kingdom Bacillati; phylum Bacillota; class Bacilli; order Caryophanales; family Paenibacillaceae; genus Brevibacillus; species Brevibacillus brevis. The sequence goes on from NZ_CP041767.1 coordinate 5,130,241, forward strand.
GAAGCGCCGAGAATGGACTCCACTACGATGAAAAACAAACCAAAAATAGCGAGATTGCGAACTTCTTGGTTGTCTTTGTAATAACGCCAGCAAAGTACAGAAAAAATCGCGACAACAATACCGGCAACACCCGTAATCAGGCGATGAGAATATTCAATAATGGATGCCAACGTGTATTCAGGAACCCATTTACCGTTGCACAGCGGCCAGTCATTTCCACAGCCGAGTGCTGAATCTGTCTTTGTAACAAGCGAACCGGCTACCATCACGATAAACATGATCAAGGTAGCAAGAAAAGCTAATGGCTTCAGCCATTTTCCCATAGTAAGTCACCCTGTTTCTTGTGAGGATCAAACAACACCTCGTTCTATGTCCTCTTTTACGATAATGAAACATCCCCTGCTAAGCAAGGGATGTTCCGTGAACATTTAGTGAGTGTTTCGTGTCAATAATAGTTGACCATGGTACTGATGACGATCACTGCACAAAACACTGTCAAATAAAGGATGGAATACCCGAACAGTTTGCGTGCCCATGCAAGATCATCCTTGGTTTTGAACCCTTGGAAAAGCAAAACCATGTACACAATCCCCATCACACCCATGACGAGCAAATACACATAGCCTAGACTAGCATGGACAAACAGCAGCAAAGAAGCCGGGAGCAACACCGAACCCCATAGCACCATCTGTCGCTTGGTCTCGGCAAAGCCTTTTACTACCGGTAGCATCGGCAGATTACCTGCACGGTATTCTTCTGTTTTCAGCATGGCCAACGCCAAAAAATGGGGAGGCTGCCACAAGAACAAAACCAGGAATAACAGCCATGCAGTCATGTCCATGGTCTCTGTTACTGCTACCCACCCAATTACCGGAGGAGCTGCACCTGAAATACCGCCAATCACCGTATTGAGAGTTGTCACTCGTTTCAACGGCGTGTAAATCAGCACGTAAAAAATGTGACCGATCAATCCCCAAACCGCCGCCAAAGGATTCGCATATACAGCCAACACAGTAACCCCTGCCAACAGCAGACCAATTCCCAAGATGATCGCGCTACGTGCAGAAATTCTTCCGGTTGCTACCGCCCGATGTTGCGTCCGCTTCATTTTTTTGTCCAGATCTCGGTCGTAGAAATTATTTAAAGCCGCCCCCGACATAATGACCAAAGCGGTTCCCAGCATGGTGAAAAAAGCCAGTTTCCAGTTCGGATAACCGTAGGACGCTAACCATAAAGCAGCAAAAGTGGTCATCAAGTTTGACAGGGTAATGCCGGGCTTCGTCAGTTGTACGTAATCCCGAAAGGTAGCTGGCCCTCCCGGCTGTGTCTGCGAAGAAGCATCGGCATCAAGCGATTCCTGCACGGTTATTTGCTGGTCCACGTTTTGTACCTCCTGTTTCCTTCTATCTGAACATCCGAATCATGACTGGATAAACTACCTACATTGTATCCAATGCCCCAAAAACTACTAAAACGATCACTTACCAAAAATTACATCCAGCACGCCAGAGGTCTCGCCACCTGGATAAATCCAGTACAGCAGCAGATAAACCGCAGCTCCTGTAATCGAAGTGACAAACCAGACAATGGACGTCCAAGGACCGATCTTCCGATGAGAAGCATAGTTTTTCGTGTAAGCGTACCTGAGTGTAATCAGACCCATCACACCACCTACTGTTGCCAGGACGATGTGGAAGAACAAGAACGTCTGATAGATTGGTTTGATGCTGTCAGGTCCGCCAAAATGCGTGTTTCCAATAAAAGCCGTTCTGGAAACATAAGTGATAAAGAAGATCGTGGCACAGATCGCAGCCCATTTCATAATCTTCACATGCTTTTCTACTTGCTTTTTCGCAATGGCGTACCAGCCAATCGCAACGAGAATTCCGCTAATGACGATAAAAGCCGTACTTACTGTAGGCAATATAAGCCCCATTTTTTCACCTCATTCAACAAACGTTTCTGCTGTTCGCACATATTTAAAAAGTCGGCTTTTCAGCACCGAAAGATTGATCCATCGGCAGGTCGTCCTGCTTCTCTGCCTTGTACCAATGGTAGAACACATAGGCCAGCACACAGCCGTAAACAAGCTCCTGTACCAGCTTCATAATGATCCCGCCAAGACGCTGATCATTAAACGCGTCCAGGCTCTGGAATAGTTGTGGAGCAGCTATATACGTAGCGTACAGCGGTTCCGAGGCAAAAATAATCAGCGCGCAGGCTGGCGTGATCAAGACACCGTTTGCAAAAACGTACGACAGTTTTTTCAATCCGGCCAGTTGTCGCTTGTTATCAGACAACGGACTCACAATTGGCCACCACATTGCAAATGCGGCAATCACGAGAATGACATGATAAAACGTCATCCACTCATGGTTGATCGCGACGGCATCAAAAATAAACGGAACATGGTAAAACGAAAACAGGGAGTTGAACAACAGCGCTGCCACTAACGGATGTGTCAAAGAGTTTAGGATGAGCTTCAGCGCTTTCGGACGGAAAATCTTGGCCAAAAGCCATTCAGGCATTGCCAGAAGCATGAGTGGTGGCAGAGCAAAGTACAAGATCGATTGTTGGAGCATGTGTAAACTAAACATGTAATGATGGCCGTAATAACTGATAGGGCTTCCTTGTGCAATGTAAAACAATACGATTGCCAACACAAAAAGCAATCTTTGCTTGCCAGTCGCCGGTGTAGCGTTTTCAAAACGTTTATGCATGGGACCTGTTACGAGAAAGTAGACAGTAGTCACGAGCAACGATAGAAGCATCACATCCGGACTCCATAAATCCGAAAAGGTTGCTGATCCGGTAGTCGGTGACATCTCGTGCATTTGATGTGCATTTCCCAAGTTTATATCCTCCCTTCCGAATGTGAAATCTTGGACGATGCCACTCTCACTTGGCGTCGTCATATGTACATTTTGTGTCAATATGAAATACCAATTTTTATCTATTAAATATTGCCCTTGATCCAATCTCCATTATACCGTTTATTCCCTTTTTCTTTGAAGACAAAAATGAACAAAGTGTTGAACAATACAATTCGAAAAATTCACATAAAACCTATTGTGAATTGAGTCATCATGGTGGAGGAGAAGAAAAAGCACAGTTCTCTCCGACACTGACACGCCCGCAAGGGGGATATACTGTCCGTCTCCACTTCCAAAAGGGGACCGTCGAGCCAAAGCCACCCTACGGGCGGAAGTTTCTCAGGGAAGAAGTGTTCGATAAGCGTGGTCCTCTTTTGGAAGTTCCGACTGGGTAGGCGTTGTCAAGGTCTACGAGCCCTGTGCTTTTTCTTCTCACCAGCTTTGTTTGTTCATCGGTACGTTTTAAAATCTTTCCCATATGAAAATAAAGAAGAGTCCAGATCTTGTCTGAACTCTTCTTCTCTTCTTATCTTACAAACCAAAGGAAACGAACTTCGTCTCCAAATACTCATCCATTCCGTAGCGGCCACCCTCACGGCCGATTCCGCTTTCCTTGAAACCGCCAAACGGTGCTTGTGTCTGGGTTGGCGATCCGTCATTGATTCCAACGATTCCGTATTCGAGGAGCTCAGCCATGCGGAAGCAACGTTGATTATCGCGCGTGTACACATAAGCAGCCAAGCCGTAACGTGTATCGTTTGCCATCTGTACGACATCCGCTTCTTCTGTAAAACGTACGAGTGGAACGACAGGACCGAATGTTTCCTCAAAGGAGATTTTCATATCCGTTGTAACGCCAGCAATCAAAGTCGGTTCGCAATAGAAGCCCTTTTCATAATCACCTTCAACCAAACGATTTCCGCCGTATACCACTTGCCCGCCTTTGTCTTTGGCGTCTTCGATATGCTCGAGCACCTTGTTCAAGGCACGCTCATTTACAAGTGGACCGATCTCCGTCTCTTTCTGGCGGCCATCCCCTACCTTTGCACGCTTCAGACGCTCTACCAGCTTTTCTGTAAACGAATCTGCGACATCCTCATGGACATACAGGCGGTTCGTGCAAATGCACATTTGACCGGAGTTGCGGAACTTGCTCTCAAACAGACCTTTTACGGCTGCATCCAGATCGGCATCCGGGAATACGATGAAAGGTGCGTGACCACCAAGCTCCATGCTGACGCGCTTCACTTGCTTCGCCGCGCCCTCCATCAGCAGCTTGCCGACACGAGTGGAGCCTGTAAATCCGATTTTGGAGAGCTTCGGATTGTCGATGAACTCCTTCCCAATCGATTCCGGATTTCCAATGACGAGATTTACGACGCCTTTTGGAAAGCCAGCCTGCTCAATCAGCTCAAACATGCGAATCGCAGACAGCGGTGTGCTTTCTGCTGGCTTTAAAACCACCGTGCAGCCCGCAGCCAAAGCCGGAGCGATCTTCCGTGCAACCATGTTCACCGGGAAGTTCCATGGGGTAATCGCCCCTACTACCCCTACAGGCTGACGCAGCACCATGATACGCTTGTTCGGAACCGAGGATGGGATCGTTTCTCCGTTGACACGCTTGGCCTCTTCTGCGTACCAGACAAAGTTATCTGCGGCTCCCAGCACTTCGCCTTTTGCCTCGCCCAAAGGCTTGCCCATTTCAGCAGAAATGATGCCCGCCAGTTCATCCCGATTGTTTTTCACCAGCTCGGACAAGTTGTACAAATATTTGGCGCGCTCGCGAGCAGTCAGTCGAGACCAGCTGGCAAACGCCTGATGAGCGGCATCAATGGCCTTGTTGGCATCGCGACCATCGCCGAAGGTTACAGTTCCAACTGTTTCACCTGTAGCAGGATTCGTAATTTGAATGGACTCGCCACTTTCGGCCGTTACCCATTCTCCATTAATAAACATTTGCTTGTACTCTCCCATGACTTTCGCTCCTCTCAATCTCTCTCAATAGATTGGTTTTAGGGCCTCAAACGGATTTTTGCAGTGCCGGCAATACAAAATACTTCGACAAGCAGCAGGACCAAACAAATTTTCTATTTGTGTATAGGGGGAATCACAGTAGGGACAGGCTACTTCCCATGTGTCTCCCGGTTTAAAGTCAAGCGGTGGCGGCGCGATGCCAAAGCTTTTCAACTTATCGCGAGCATCCAAGGCGATACGATCAGATGTCCAGGCTGGATCATAGACAAACACGACCTGAACCTGATTGATTCCTTCTGCCTCCACCAGCTTTTCTGTGATGTTCTTCTTCATGATCTCGAGTGCCGGACAGCCGACAAAGGTAGGGAGCACCTCGACGTGAACGACGTCTGCCTCGACGCGCACTTTGTGAATCATCCCCATCTCCACCATGCTGATCACCGGAATTTCGGGATCCGTTACTTGCTGCAGCAGTTCCCAGCATGTCGCTTCAAGCCCTTCATGCAGTTGCAGTTCTTCTTGCGCCATGAGAGAATCACTCCTTTTTACCAGCCTGCAGCCGGATCAATGCGATACACTTCAGACAAGGTAGCCAAAGCCTGCACGAGATCAGCAGTGTGTTCACCGTGACGGCCTCGCTCTTGTGGCATTCCTGGCTCACCCGGCCAGTCGAGTCCTGCTTTTTCGAAAATGTCTTTGGTTAGCGTCAGCCATTTTTGTTTCAGTTGCTCTTCATCTGCAATAAGACCAAATTGAACGATATCATCCTGGTTTGGTCCAAGATGAGGCAGCTCCCCGGCATCCTTCCAAACTTTTGCAATGGCTGCCTCCAGCCTCTGACGGGCATCAGCCGTACTGTTCGCCAATTGCTTCAACCAAACTTGCCAGTGCATCAGATGATAGCGATGCTCTGTCATCATTTTGCGACTGACCAGCGCGAGTGGTGCGTATGACGACTGCATAAGTGCCTCCAAGCGAACCTGCTTGTATAAGCCATAAACATAGCTGCGAACAATCGCATAAGCCCAATCGTAATGCGGATGATCGTTGTATTCGCCGTCGCCGTTTTTACGCTCTACCAGGATCGCATTGGAAAATGCCTTCGCCTTGCGCAGCTGTGCGAGATCGTCAGCTTTGCCCACCCCTAGCTGCTCAAGCATTTCATAAAACATTACGGCATGGCCCATCATGTCCTGAGACATTGATGAAAAGGCCACATCTTCTTCAATATGCGGAGCCAGCCCAAGCCATTCCGATCCACGATAAGCCAATATAAAATCGTCATCAGCAAGCTGGAACAACAGGTCGGTCAAGGCTTTTGCGAATGCCGGGTTTTGTTTTGCTGCTTCCACTGTTTCTACATGTAAACGGTCGCCCATGATTGTATCCCTCCTGCTTAACTGCCGTTGCCTGCATGCTTCTGTTTTTCTTCGTACTGCTCGCGATGGTGGCGCCATCTCGACTGCAAGTCGCCATATCCTTTGGTCTCCCGATAGCTCTTGTTGTCGAGTCTTTCCAGGAAAGGACGCTCCTCTGGCGGCAGTCCAAAAATGTCGTCGCGCTTGACTACCCACAAATTAAAACAAGGCTCGCGACGCAGGAAGTTCTCCCTCGCCATGCTCAAGGCAACTTCTTTATTGGGTGCCAACAAACTGAACTGTTGGACGAACGGAGCATTTACGCTTTTTTGGCTGAATACTTCGTATATGAAAAAGTTTTCATTGCTCATCCACATTCACCTACCCTACTTGTCGGCCGTACGACATAATCGCATCGCGCACCCATTTGGTTTCCTCATAAGACATTACCCGAAGATTCAGACGGTGAGCGGAGCGAGGTCCGTTCCCCTTGACGATTTGCTTGAACTCTTCCCAGTCAGGCTGTTGGTAGACCCATTTGTCTTCTGCCTCGTCGAAGTAAATCGTATCGTCTGGCACTGTGAAGCCAAGGTGGAAAATACGCGGCAAATACTTTTTCAGGAACACTTGGCGCAATTCTTCATTGGTCTGTGTACGAATCTTGTAACGCATGTTGGCTTCCTGATTGCTCGTTATATTGCCGTTTTCCGGTGGTCCGAAAAACATCAAGAGCGCTGGCCACCAACGATGGATAGCATCTTGCAGCATTTGACGCTGTTCATCGGTGCCTTCCGCCAACTCCAAAACGATGCTCTCCCCGTGCTGGGCGTGGAACTTTTCCTCCGCACAGATCCGATGCAGAGCGCGGGCATAAGGTGCATAAGATGTATCGAGGGACATCGATTGCGTAATGATAGCCGCTCCGTCAACCAGCCAGCCAATCACACCAGCATCAGCCCAGGTAGGCGCTTCCATGTGGAATACATTGTGAAATTTCAGTCTTTTTGTAAACAAATCATTCATGATGTCCTCGCGCGACTTGCCCAATGGCTCAAGTAAGTCTTCTGCGACGCGAAGCAGCAATTGACCATGCCCCATCTCGTCCTGGACCTTCGCCATAATCGCCAGCTTTCTGCGCAGTGTCGGCGCCTTTGGTACCCATTCTTTTTCCGGCAAGGCACCCATGATCTCACTGATGCCATGCATCGAAATCAGCTTGATCAACTGGTTGCGATAATCGTCTGGCATCCAATCGTCTGCCTCTATTTTTTCCCCGCGATCGATTCTCGCTAAAAACGCTTCCAACTTTTCGTTTTCAGTCAGATCGGCATGTTCGAGCCTCATTTGCATGGAGAACGCCCTCCTTTTATCAGATATGCATTATGGTAAAATTATAATACGTTTTTATAACGCAATAATAACATAACGTCATACGTTTTTGCAATACGCTTACATAGCGACTCTCCTATTCCCCGCGCCCAGTTATTTCTGCTGTCTTTTTCAACTGCTCGGCCATATGTCGCAGCTCTTGCATGACTGCATCCAGCTCCTGTATTCGCGTCGACTGCTGTACGCTGTGATTCATCGTCTTCTCCATTTCGCCAGTAACCGTTCCGACGAGTGCATTCATTTCATCCAAAAGTTGGAAAATACCCTTCGCTGAAGTAGCCGTCGTCTGGGAAAGCTGACGGATTTCCTCTGCGACCACGGAAAAGCCGCGACCAGCAGCCCCTGCACGTGCCGCTTCGAGGACGGCATTCAAGCCGAGTACATTGGAGCGCGTCGAGATATTCCGGATCAATTCGTTGATCTGGGTCGTTTCTGCAATTTTCATCTCTAATTGACCGGCTGCATCACTCAAAGTGTGACTCGCTTGTGCCAAATGGTCTGCATCCTTTGCCAGACTTTCTGTGTGCGAAGCGATATTTTCCAGCGCGTCCGTCAAGTTTTGAGCCAAGCCATGCAAGCGATCCTCTTGATCAGTCGTCACGCCTGTCGCCAAGCAACCGACCACTTGCCCGTTTTCCACAAGCGGATAACCGACTGCGATATAAGGGATGCCGTACAGCTCTTTGGAAATCTTCTTCACAACCCGCTTGCCCTCTTTTACCGCCGTCGCATTGATACTCCCCGGGCGCAATTCGTCTCCTACGCGAATCCCCAGGTTCAAGCCCTGTGCCGGATAATAAGCGAGAAACTTCTCTTTGTCAGTGACTCCTACCATACATTCGGACAAAAATGCCTTTTGTAAAATCGGTGCGACCATTAAGACGCTATTCAGCAATTGAGACATGCATGATCCTCCTACCCTTGTGATGAAAACAACGATTCCCCCCGCATTCTTTTTCACAACGCGGAGGGAACGAACTTTTTTCACTTATTTAACGAGCTGGAATTTTCCATCCTTCACTTCAACCATGATCATGCTGTCTTCTGTCAGACCGTTATGATCATCAGCCGTGAACTTGAATTCTCCGGTTACCCCTACGTATTTCACCTTTTCCAATACCTCGCCCAGTTTGGATGTGTCGCCGCCTGCCTGCTTCAAGCCTTCCACGAGCAGATTCAAGCCGTCGTAACCATATCCCGCGAATCCGTCTGGCTGTGTATTGTAAGCAGCTTGATAGCCATCCACGAATTTTTTGATGATGGCAGATTGCGGATCGTCCGCCGCTACTTGTTCAGGAATGAGCAGTTTTCCCGCTACCATCAGGACACCCTCGCCCGCGTCTCCAATCAGTTCAAGGAATTTGCTGTTCGCAGAGCCATGGCTGCTGATGATCGGAATAGTGAGGTTCAGTTGCTTGGCTTCCTTCACAATCGTAGCAGGTCCAGGGTTCGTACCTGCCACAATCAGAGCCTGCGCATCAGTCCCTTTGATCTTGGTCAATTGGGAGCTCATGGACGGGTCTTTTGTACCGTACTTTTCTTCAGCTACAATCGTGATGCCGTATTCAGGCGCATATTTTTGCAATTGCGTCGTCCAGCCACTTCCGTATGGATTGCTGTCATTGAGCGTAGCAATTTTCGTAATGCCTTTTTCCTTCAAATATTTGAAGATGCGCTTCGTTCCGTGTACGTCCGTGTGCGGTGTTTTGTAGATGCCTGCACGAACCGGATTGGTGATTTGGTCTGCCGCTGCCATTGAGATCAGCGGGAGCTTTTCTGCTGCAGCATACTCAGCCATCCCGAGAGACGGACCACTGCCTGAGGAGCCGAGTACAGCTACGACCTTTTCTTTCGAAGCGAGTTTTTTGATCGCTTTTACCGCTTCTGTATTGTCAGACTTGTCATCTTCAAAAATAACTTCCAGCGGTCGACCATCTACTCCGCCTGCGCCGTTGATTTCTTTTACCAACAGCTCTACCGCTTGCTTCTCCGGTACGCCGAGCGGACTGTTCGGACCCGTTAGTGAGAAAATAGCGCCGACCTTGATCGGATCCTTGCTGGCACCACCAGTGCCCGACTCTGCTGCTGGCGTGGCGCCGCCTCCACAGGCACTTAAGAAAACAAGTGAAGCGACTGCTGCCGGTAATAACCAATTCTTGAATGCTCGTTTTTTCATGGGTGTACCCCCTCATGTATGTGGTTGATCTTGATCAAACTGCTATGTTGGCTACACTGCTTCGTGGGAGCTACCCAAATAAGCAGATTGAACACGCGGGTCATTGCTAATCTCGTCTGCCTTCCCTTCCAGCATGACGGTTCCCGTACTGAGTACATATGCCCTGTCGGAAATTGCGAGCGCTGCGCGAGCATTTTGCTCGACCAACAACACTGTGGTGCCCCACTCCGAGCGAATCTCCTGTACAATCGTCAGGATTTCTTTGGCAATCAATGGAGCCAATCCTAGCGAAGGCTCGTCCAACAAGAGGAGCTGCGGTCGAGACAAGAGCGCTCTGCCAATGGCAAGCATCTGCTGCTGCCCTCCGGAAAGCGTTCCTCCGAGCTGCCATTTCCGCTCTGCCAAAATGGGAAAACGTTCATACACCGTCTCCATTTCTTTGGCAATTTCCTTTTTGTTCGTCTTGGGCATCCGATGCGAGGCACCCAGCCACAAATTGTCCTCCACGGTCAGCGTGGAAAAAATTTGTCTGCGCTCCGGTACATGCGCCATGCCCCGAGGTACCACCAGCTCCGCAGGGACACGCGTAATGTCCGCGTCACGAAACCAAATCTTGCCTTCCTTGTCGCCGTGCAGACCGCAGATACAGTTCAAAAGCGTCGTTTTGCCCGCCCCATTTGCGCCTAACAGGGAGACGATTTCTCCCTCATTCACCTGCAGGTTAATGCCGTGCAGCACTTCTACCGGGCCGTAGCGAGCCGTGATGTTGTCTACTGTAAGGACTATCTTCCCCATCATGTTCCACCTCTTTCGCGCTTCATTCTGCACCCAGATACGCCGCAATCACTCGCGGGTTCTCCTGAATTTCACGTGGGGTTCCTTCTGCGATTTTTGATCCTTGATCCAATACAACGATGCGGTCTGCAATCGACATGATCATGTCCATGTCATGCTCCACTAGCAAAATAGCCGTTCCGTTGTCGCGAATCTCGCAAAACATACGGCTCATCTCCGCCGTCTCGGTATGATTCAGACCCGCAGCAGGCTCGTCCAACAAGAGCAGCCGTGGTTTGGCTACCATCGCGCGGGCAATCTCCATCAACCGCAGCTTCCCGTATGGCAAGCTCCCAGCCAAAGAGGTCGCTTCCTCTGCCAGACCTACATTCTCTATCCACGTCTGTGCCTGCTCCTGCATCATCTTCTCTTCCTTGCGGGACTTTGCCAGATTCATGCCGCAGGAAAAGAGACTCGCGCTTGTCTTGGTATGCATGCCGACCATCACGTTTTCCAAGACGGTCATATCGTCAAAGGTCTGGAGGTTTTGAAAGGTTCGCGTGATACCCAATCCGGCATATTCATAGCCTTGCACACGTGTAAGCGGATGGCTGCTAAAGCGAATCTCTCCTTCCGAAGGCGGGATCACACCTGACACCATGTTGAGCACCGTGCTTTTTCCAGCGCCATTCGGACCGATCAGCGCGAGAATCTCTCCTTCCCGCACCTGAAAATCTACTTGATTCACTGCCCGTACGCCGCCAAAATCACGAGAAAGCTTTTGCACATCCAAAAGTGTTGTCATGTTGCAGCCTTCCTTTCCACCTGCTGCTTTCGCTGTGCTTCGTCAGCCATGGCCTTCGCCTTTTTGGCCTGCCCTTTTTCGAAAGCAGTCCGGATGCGCGGAACCAATCCTTCTGGCATGAACATGATGAACAGCACGAGAATCGCACCGAATACAATCGTGTCCACATCCCCCTGCAAGCCTGGCACTACTTCACTCAAGAGAACCAGCGCTTCACTGATAAAACCAATCAGGATCGTCCCGATCAACGCGCCCCAGATGCTTGTCATCCCGCCGATGACGACCATCGTCAAAAACTTGATCGACTCGTGCAGTCCAAACGGCTGCGGATCGAGAATTCCCATGTAATGGGCGTACAGGCCGCCGGAAATACCAGCGAACATGCCGCTTACGACAAAGGCATTCAACTTGAACTTGCGGACATCAATTCCCATGGAGGTCGCGGCAATCTCACTTTTGTGAATCGCCCGAAACGCTCTGCCGACACGTGAATTCAAGAGATTAAGTGAGAAGAGCAGCACACAAGTGACGACTCCCCAAATCAAAAAGTACATGGATAGCTCGCTTCCACCAAAGAAAGTCATTTGCGGAATGCTGATCATCCCATTTGCTCCCCCTGTGACCGGCTCCCACTCCGTAATCCCGATCTGGACGATGTAGCCAAATGCGAGTGTCGCCATCGCAAGGTAGTAACCTTGCAGCCCCGCTATCGCCCGCCCAAGGATAAAGGCGAATAACCCTGGAACAATCGCAGCAGCTATCAGGCCGATAAATGGGGGTAGACCGTACTTCGTCGTCAATACTGCGGAGGTATAGGCGCCTATCCCCCAAAATGCTGCTTGTCCCAGCGAAATTTGTCCCGCGAGCCCCATCACGAGGCATAACCCGATGGTTACGATTGCTTGAAGACCGATAATAATTCCAACAGAACGATAGTATTCATCTGGCATCACGAATGGGAAAAGAATCATCAAAAACAGGTAGATTCCTATGCTTTTGCCCCACTTATCGATGATCTGCTTCATCATAGCCCTCCTTTTCCAACGCTGCGTTCTCCAAAGATGCCGGATGGCTTGATCAACAGCATGCCGATCAACACCAGAAAGGCGATCGCGTCCTTCATACCGGAGCTGATGTAACCAGCTCCCAGCGACTCGACAATCCCGAGTAAAAAGGCGGCTACGGCTGCCCCCAGTGGATTTCCCAGTCCGCCAAGAATGGCTGCGGAAAAGCCTTTGATTCCAAGCAACACACCAATATCATAGGACGTTACGGAAAGCGGCGCGATCACGATTCCCGCTATCGCTCCTGTCGCTCCACTGATGGCAAAGGCCAGCATACTCATCTTTGTCGGGCTAATCCCCATCAAGCGAGCTGCCATCGGGTTTACCGAACAGGCGTTGATTTTTTTGCCGAGAATCGTCTTGTCCATCAAGTACCACAGTAAAAAAAGAATGATAAGAACAGCGGCCAAAATCCAGATACTTTGTTGTGCAATCATCACGCCCCCGATTGAGATCGGTTCATTGCTCGTAATCGGTTCGAGTGCAAACGCATCTTTTCCCCAAATGAAGCTGGCAATGCCACGAATCAGTGTGGAGATTCCTATCGTCAAAATAATCAAACTAATCGGATTAGCCTTTTTGACGTAAGCGATTACATATTTCTGCATCAAAACACCGATCAAGGTGACCATGAGGATCGCGAGCAATGCCGCCAAGCCATACGGGAGATTCATGCCAATCAAGGCGACTGTAACCATCCCGCCCAGCATCAAAAATTCACCCTGCGCCAGATTGATCACCTTGCTTACGTTGTAAATCGTGATGAAACCAACCGCTACGATCGCGTAAATCCCGCCACTGACGAGGCCGTTTGCAACGTACTGCAGCAATTCCGTCATATTCGTGCTGTACCCCCTTTGTTTCGCGTCCACCAAACTACACCCAAGTAAAACGCTTACATTATAAATAATGGAAAAATATTTATGAAAAAAGACCCTAGACGTGCTAGGGCCTTTCCTTCGCAGCTTTCGCCTATGCGGATGGCGCAGCTTCATACACGGTCTCGAAGAATCGTACTGCCCCTGGATTTAATAGCTGGTAGTAATTTTGGAACAACTGATCCGCCTCTTTGCCCAACCACAGCTCTGGCAACAATTCCTGCGGCAAATCAGGATCGATGAACAAGAACTTGCGGTATTGGTGGACGAGCTTTGTCTTTTCCACGAAGCAATGGCTGTCTGGAACCTCTTCTCCATTGCCCAGTTTTGCTGAAAGCTGCTCATATTCTTCTCGGTAGTCATCGATGAAGGCCTTGTACTTCTCATTGATTTCATCGATATCCCAGCATTTCTGCACGAGCTGCTTCGGATTGCTCCAGCCCATATGCTCGGATGTAAAGATCTCCACATACTCTGTAATCTCGTGCGCTTCCGTCAGGTCCTTCACACGATCACTGAGATTATTCGGACTGATCCATGTGCTGGTTGTCAGCATCCCGAAGCCCATCCAGCCCAGCTCCTTGCGCAATTGATCACGCAGCGCTCGACGCTCCTCGGGGATATTGTAGCTGGCAATGCACCATTTCCCGTCCCACACATCTGTCTCGACCTTATAAATACGTGCCGCTGCCTCTTCCAGCCGCTTTTTGCCGCGCTCAGATACCGAGTAGAAGCTGCGGTTCCCTACTTTTCGCGATTCCAGCCAGCCTTGGCGAAGCATCCGGGAGATCGCTGCACGAACAGCCGGCTCCGACAGTCCGAATTCCCCCATCAGCTTGGTTAGACTACCAATCCAGATTTCGCTTCCATAATGGCGGACGTATTCACCGTAAATTGTAAAAAGCATGGATTGTGGCTTCACGTTTCTTCTACCCCCAAATCGATTCATACCTATATGCTGTGTGAAATTGTACCATATTCTGTAGGAAGTGCGTGAATCGATCGAGAGTATATGACGATAAAATCATATAACGTTATTTAAACGTAATTATAGTAAAACATTTTAAAAGAGTCAATTTATTCTGTCAAATTTATGATTTCCCATGTACTTCCTCGTTGATCTCAGCTTGCAAGGCCTCAAAACGCCGCTTGATCTCATCCTTTTTGAAGATAGCCTGGACGAACGTCCCGAGCCCTACACGATTGCGCGTAGTGTCCGCCGTAACCTCGCACACTACGCGTTTTTCGGTAACCTGCACACAGGTAGCCCGGAACGTGACCTCCTGACCAATCATAGCTGGTCCGACATGCTTGATGTCGACAGCAAATCCCGAGCCCTCTTCATCATCTCCCAGGCACGGCAAAATGACGCGCCTTCCCGCCCATTCCATGTAATAAATCATACTGACTGTCGACATCACAGGGTGCACCACTTGGCCTTCAAAAACAGGCAGCATGTCCTTTGTCACTGTGACAGTAAATTCTTCCGTCGTACCCGGCTGCAGTCTATCTATCAAGAGTATCTGCCTCCCTATCTGCGCCCAAGCTACACACGCTCGATAATCGTCGCAATCCCCTGCCCAACTCCAATGCACATCGCAGCCAACCCGTAACGGGCATCCCGACGCTCCATTTCATACAAAAGAGTAGTAAGGATGCGCGCTCCGCTACACCCGAGCGGATGCCCCAAAGCAATCGCTCCGCCGTTTACGTTGACCAGATCAGGGTTGACCCCCAGCTCGCGTACGCTTGCCACTGCCTGCGCCGCAAAAGCCTCGTTGAATTCGAACAGATCAATCTGCGTAAGTGACAAGCCTGCCTGCTTCAGTACTTTTCGCGTAGCAGGTACTGGCCCAATTCCCATCACGGATGGATCAACACCTGCTACTGCGGAGGCAACGATTCTTGCACGAGGCTTCAAGCCAGCCGCAAGAGCCGCTTCCTGTTCCATGATGAGCAGAGCGCAGGCTCCATCGTTTAGACCGCTGGAGTTGCCTGCTGTGACGCTACCATCTGCTTGGAATGCTGGTTTAAGTTTTTGCAACTGTTCGATAGTCGTCTCTGGACGTGCATGCTCATCCTGAGCAAACAGCGTGACCTCGCCTTTGCGCCCTTTCAGCTCTACCGGAACGATCTCGGCATCCCACTTTCCTTCTGCCAAGGCACGTGCGTAATTTTGCTGACTGCGCAAAGCAAACTCATCCTGCGCTTCGCGGCTTATGCCGTATTGCTCCGCTACCTTCTCCGCTGTTTCTCCTAGACTGATCGGCGGATACATCTCTTTCATTTTTTCGTTAACCAATCGCCAGCCCAACGTCGTATCGACTAACTGCTGATTACCGCGCTGAAAAGCCGTGCCAGGCTTCATCATCACCAGCGGAGAGCGTGTCATGCTCTCTGTCCCGCCCGCGATATAGACGTGACCTGCTCCGGCTTTGATTGCATTCGCGCTTTGGTTCACAGCCTCCAGCCCTGAGCCGCACAGACGGTTTACTGTCACTCCCGGCACCTCGACAGGCAATCCCGCCAATAGAAGTGACATACGCGCGACGTTGCGGTTGTCTTCCCCAGCCTGATTGGCACAGCCCATGATGACATCATCTATCGTCTTCGGATCGATGGCGTTTCGTTCCAGCAACTTTTGAATCACCAATGCGCCCAGGTCATCCGGGCGCACATCCTTCAACGCACCACCAATACGGCCGATTGGCGTGCGCACAGCATCTATAATGACAGGTGTACTCATTCTTCCACTCCTCTCATGCACGAGGGCTTTTTTCTATAGCGCTTCTACTAACGTGGCCAATCCTTGACCACCGCCTATGCACAACGACACGATTCCGTATTTCTTTTGGCGACGTCTCAGCTCGAAAAGAATCGTACCTGCCAAGCGGGCACCGCTCATTCCGAGCGGATGGCCCAAGGCGATTGCTCCACCGTTTACATTGGTTTTCAAAGGATCCAGCCCCAGCTCGCGTATGCAAGCAAGTGACTGGGAAGCAAAAGCTTCATTTAACTCAAACAGGTCGATTTGCTCTACGGTCATGTTCGTTTCGGCAAGCAGCTTGCGAATCGCAGCGACCGGACCAATGCCCATGATGCGCGGATCAACACCAGCACTGACGAAATGAACAATGCGCCCCAAAGGAGCGACGCCTGTCTTTTGCAGCATTTCTTCGTTCATCAAGAGCAAAGCCGCTGCGCCATCATTGATACCGGAGGAGTTGCCTGCTGTAACGCTACCCTCTTTTCGGAAGGCAGGTCGCAGCTTGGACAATGACTCCACACTGGAATCTCTTCTTGGGAATTCATCGGTATCAAACAGCGTCTCTTCCCCTTTTTTCCCTTTTAACGTGATGGGAATAATCTCATCGCGGAACAGACCTGCATCTATCGCGTTGATAGCCCGAGACTGGCTCTCTGCTGCAAAACGATCCTGATCCTCTCGACTGATGCCGAATTGCTCCGCCACGTTTTCTGCTGTATCTCCCATGGTCAGATCGCCATAGAGCGAGACAGGAGCAGAACGTGGTCCGCCAAAAGACTCGATCAGCGTCTGTCCGCCGCGTTGATACGGCTGCTCGAATTTTTCCATGATGTACGGTGAACGAGTCAAATTCTCTACACCGCCCGCCAGCATGACCTGACTATGTCCTGCCTGGATGGACTGTGCAGCCAAATTGACTGCCTCTAGCCCGGATGCACACACCCGATTCACAGTCAATCCAGGTATGGTGTCAGGAAGCCCTGCTTTCAACAAACCAACGCGTGCAATGTTAATAAACGGTCCGGCCGATATGACGTTACCCATGATGACCCCATCCACAATCTCACCGGATTGTCCTGCCTTCGCAAGCGCTCCATTCAAGACAATAGCTGTCAGGTCGTCGATAGGGGTGTTTTTCAGACTTCCACCCAGCTTGCCGATTGGTGTACGTACTGCTGCTGCTACGTACACCTCCTTGTTAATCAAGCTCATGCCTCTACACCCACTTTGTCCTCGTACGTGTAAAAGCCTTGCCCACTGCGTACGCCGACTCGCCCCGCCAGCACCAGCTTGCGTAATAGCGGCGCTGTGCGATAGCGCTCCTCGGCCAGGTCGCGCTGCAAGCCTCTCGATATCGCAAAAATCTCATCCAACCCGATGCGATCTGCCCATTCGAGAGGGCCGTATGGGTAGTTGGTGCCTTTTTTCATTGCGATATCGATATCAGTAGCGGTTGCTGCTTTTTCCATCAGAGTAAAGGCAGCCTCGTTGATAATGAGTGTTAAAATGCGTGGGAACACGAGACCTACCTCGTCGTTTACGTTTTCTGTCGCTTTCCCGAGCGATTGAAAGAAGCCTTCCGTTGCTTGAATCGTTTCCAGCTCCGTTTGCAAGGCAGGAGCAATCTCGATCAGCTCCCGTTCAACCAAGGGCACGAGCGTTCCAAATCCGCAGACGCGTTCAGGATGCTGTGTCCAGGACGCTACTTCTGTCGCTGTAATCGCGAGCGAAGTCGTGATGATCGGTACGTTTGGTGGCAATAGGTCATCCAGCTCGCGTATTTGCCTCTTCTTCGCCTGCATATCGATGCTATTTACCTCTACAGCCAATTCAACCAGCTCAGGTTCCGCCATCGCTTCTGCAAGCGTAAGCACCTGATAGCCTCTTTCCACCATCAAATCATTCAACTCTGCGTACAGCGGGCTTGTGCCCACGAGCAATACAGCCTTATTTGTTGTAGTCATAGAAGCCTTCCCCCGTCTTTCTGCCCAGGCTGCCGGATTGAACCATTTGTTGCTGAATCCGGCTAGGCTTAAATCGTCCTTCATGGAAGAAGTCGGTATAAACCGATTTGGTGGTGGCAAAATTGATGTCGATGCCAATCATGTCTTGCAGCTCAAACGGTCCCATTTTGAATCCGCCAGCCAGCTTCATAATCCGATCAATCTGCTCCACACCTGCCACATGATCGCCCAGGATGCGCAATGCTTCATTATAATAAGGACGTGCGATGCGATTGACGATAAAGCCAGGAGTGTCCGTCACCAGAACAGGCACCTTGCCCAACTCTTGCGCAAATCGATACGCCACCTCCACATTTTCCTCGCTCGATTTTTTCCCGCGAATTACCTCAACCAAAGGCATAACGGGTGCCGGATTGAAAAAATGAAATCCGAGAATGCGCTCGGGATGCGAAAGCCCTCCTGCAATCTCCGTTATTGAGATAGAGGAAGTATTCGTTAGTAAAAGGGAATCCTCTCTGCAAATCCCAGAAAGCTGGCTGAAAATGCTTTTTTTCAAATCAAGACGCTCTGGCACTGCTTCGATGACGATATCGCAATCTGCCAACTGCTCCATTTCCGATACGAGATGGACCAGATCTAGCGTCTCTGTCATTTCTTGTTCACTGATTTTGTTTTTCTCCACGTCTTTTGTCAGGATCGATTCCAAATAGACAAGCGCTTTGTCCAGCACCGCCTGATTTGCATCCAGCAGCATGACCTGATGTCCTTTGCGAGCACAGACGAGAGCGATTCCCGCTCCCATTGTTCCCGCCCCGATGACGCCTACTGTTTTCGTACTCACTTGGGCTTGCCTCCCTTCGCCTCTAACGGCCTGTAAAACGAGGCGCACGTTTTTCCATGAAAGCGGTGACCCCTTCTTTATGATCCGCTGTGCTGCCAGCCGCTTCTTGTGCAAAAGCTTCATATTCCAAGGTCTCTTCCAACCCCAGCTCAAGCCCTTTGTACATCGTGCGCTTGATCAAACCAATTCCCTTCGTCGGCAGGAACGCCAGCTTGCGCGCATACGCCAACGCATCTTCCATGAAGCTCTCCGCTGGGTACACCTGATTGACCAATCCAATTCGCAGTGCTTCCTCAGCGGAAACCTTTTCCCCCGTCATCGCCAGTTCCAACGCCTTGCCGATCCCGACGATGCGCGGCAAGAAGTAGCAGCCTCCTGAATCAGGAACGAGCCCGATGTTGACAAAAGCATTGACGAAGGATGCCTTTTCCGAAGCCAGACGAATATCGCACGCCAGCGCAACACTCATGCCGGCACCAGCCGCTACCCCGTTTACCGCTGCGATGATTGGCTTCTCTGTTTTTTGAAACTGGAGGATCATGGGATTATAGCGATCCCGCAAGAAACCACCGTAATCCACATCTCCTTCTCTAGAAACGTCACCAAGATCCTGACCCGCATTGAACGCCCGCCCAGCTCCGGTAAGAACGATGCAACGCACGTCCGCATCTTTCTGGGCTTGCTTTAATGCATCGGTGATTTCCTTGTTCATGACGGCTGTAAACGCATTAAATTTGTCCGGACGGTTCAACGTCACCACTGCTACGCCTTCTGACACTTCATAAAGAATCGTTTCGTACATGACCGCCTCCTAATGTCCCGTAAAACGGGGTTTGCGCTTCTCCAGAAACGCTTGCATGCCTTCTTTTCGATCTTCGCTTGCCAAAAGAAGATAAAAGCTGTTTCGCTCGTAATCCAATCCCTCTTGAAGGGGGAGATCACCAGCTTTGTACACGGCTTTTTTGATGACCTGTACCGCGAGCGGCGGCTGTTGGGCGATTTGCTTCGCCAGCTTGAGTGCTTCCTGATAGTACGCCTCCACTGGCACTACCCGATTGACCAGGCCGTATTTCAACGCTTCTTTGGCCGAAATCGGTTCACCTGTGAGCAGCATCTCCAGTGCTTTTCGCTCACCTACCACACGCGTCAGACGCTGTGTACCACCAGCCCCAGGCATGACTCCCAGCTTGATTTCCGGTTGACCAATGACGGCTGTCTCCGAAGCGATCACAATGTCGCAGTTCATCATTAATTCACAGCCACCACCGAGCACAAAGCCGCTGACGGCACCAATAATCGGCTTGGAGATGAGTGAGATGCGATCCCAAACCGCAAACTGATTGCGCTTCATGATGTCGATGGCTGATGCTTCCGCCATTTCATTAATGTCAGCACCCGCTGCGAACGCCCTCGCGTTGCCAGTCAGGATGATCACCCGAATATCCGGGTCGCGGTCCATTTGCTCCAGCTGGTCAACCAATTCATCGACGAGCTGCAAATTCAGTGCGTTTAGAATCTTCGGTCGATTCAACGTAATGATACCGACACCA
The DNA here is from genome assembly GCF_022026395.1 of Brevibacillus brevis. Lineage (NCBI taxonomy): Bacteria > Bacillati > Bacillota > Bacilli > Caryophanales > Paenibacillaceae > Brevibacillus > Brevibacillus brevis. The sequence continues at coordinate 5,150,654 of NZ_CP041767.1, forward strand.
TCTTCACTGGCTACGCTAATATATTCATAGGCCATGAACTGTCACACCCTTTTTTTACAGGAGCTGGTTTACATAGCTGCCTGTGATTTGTTTCGGTTATCCACGACTCGTATCGCTTTGCCTTCGCTGCGCGTCAAGAAATTTGGCGGTTGCACCCGCAGTACCACGGACACACCCAACGTATTTTTGATGTGATGGCAAATTTCTTTTACTAATAACGAGAGAGCAGAGCTGTCATTTCCACTGAGCTCTTTTGCATATGCTGGTGTCAGCTCGCAGTGCACCTCAAATCGGTCGAGGGCACCGTCGCGTTCGATGACGACCTGGTAGTGTGGAGCCAATTGGTTGAACGTAAGCAAAACGGACTCGATCTCTGTCGGGAACACATTGACCCCGCGAATAATGAGCATGTCATCTACGCGCCCTTTGATGCGCGACATCCGCATGGTTGTCCGTCCGCACTTACAGGGCTCAGGATTGAGGGAAGCGATATCACCTGTGCGATAACGGACAACCGGGAATGCTTCTTTCGTCAGTGACGTAAATACGAGCTCGCCTTCTTGTCCGTATGGGAGCACTTCCCCGGTATTCGGATCGATAATTTCTGCGTAAAAATGGTCTTCTGCGATATGCAGACCATCCTGGACCTCATGACATTCAATGGAAACGCCTGGCCCCATCACTTCGCTCAGCCCGTAAATATCCACCGCTTTAATGTCGAGCTCATGTTCCAGTTGCACGCGCATTTCTTCCGACCACGGCTCCGCACCAAAAATCCCGTATTTGACACTCGTCTCACGTGGATCGATTCCTTGCTTTTTCATCTCTTCTACGATGTTAAGGACGTAGGATGGCGTTGCTGCAATGCCACGTGGCTTGAAGTCCTCGATCAACGTAATTTGACGGGAGGTATTGCCACCGGATACTGGCACTGCGACTGCGCCCATGTGCTCGATGCCATTGTGCAGACCCAAGCCGCCTGTAAAAAGTCCGTAGCCATACGCGTTATGGAAAATGTCTCCCGGCTCTCCACCCGCACAGCAAATGGCGCGCGCCACGATCTCGGCCCAATTCTCCAAGTCTCTTTTTGTGTAGCCAACAACTGTAGGTTTTCCTTTCGTCCCGGAAGAACCGTGAATACGTGCTACTTCTTTCATTTCGACTGCAAATAGATTGAACGGATAGTTTTCTCGCAAATCAGTCTTTTTCATGAATGGAAGCTTCTGTATGTCTTCCATCGATTGGATATCTTCCGGTTTCACACCAGCCTCATTGAATGCTTTTGTGTGGAAAGGGACGCGCTCGTATACGCGTTTGACCGTTTCTTTCAAGCGTTTCAATTGCAGTTCCGTCATTTTCTCTCTTGGTAGCGTTTCCATTTCTGTATTAAAGATCATGTCGCTTCCCTCATTCCCTTGCGTTATGACTCGGTAGGAGTGCTTATTTGAAAATGTTACTCGCCTTTAAAAACCGGTTTTCGCTTTTCACGAAAGGCTTCCAATGCTTCCAGACGATCTGTCGTGGGAATAATCACTTCATAACACATGGCTTCGATATCGAGACCTGTCTGCAAATCAACACTGCTTCCGCGATCAATGGCTGATTTTGCCTGATAAACCGCCAGCGGAGCATTTGCCAAAATCTCGTTGGCCAGCCCCATTGCCAGCTCACGCAGTTCCTCTGTATCTTTTGCAACAGCATTTACAAAACCGATTTGATACGCTTCCTGTGCTTGGATGCGTCTGGCAGTCAGAATCAGCTCCTTTGCCTTGGAAGGTCCAATCAAGCGAGACAACCGCTGCGTACCACCCGCGCCAGGAATGATGCCCAAGCTCACCTCTGTCAGCCCCATTTTGGCATCTGCGACGGCATAGCGGAAATCACAGGCCAACGCAAGCTCAAATCCACCGCCAAAAGCAAATCCGTTAATCATGGCAATGGTCGGCTGCGGAAGCCTCTCCAACGCAGTAAATACATCGCGGATTTTGCGGACATTGCGGCGCACCTGCTGTTCCGTCAATGTACGGCGCTCCTTCAAATCTGCCCCTGCACTAAATGCTCGCCCTTCTGCCTTTACGATGACCACGCGAATCTCTTTTGCATCTAAACGCACCTGCTCAATCAAGTTCCCCAGGCGCTCCAATGTTTCGTAGTTCAGCGCATTCAGCTCATCTGGACGATTTAACGTAATCAGTCCTATATGTCCTTCACGTTCAAAGCGAACGCTCTCTTCCATCATCAACGTCCTCCTTGTGCAGGCGGATTCACTCGCGCATACGTGCCGGTAGCAAAAGCCACTAGCTTGCCATCACAAGTCACGCGTGCTTCCATCACGATCAAGCTTTTTCCTTGTTTCAATACATGGGATTGTGCCTCGAGTACCTCACCCCGAGCAGGGTGCAGGTATTGAATCTTGCTCTCCACCGTCACACACTGCTGTACACCATCCACATGAGGTGCTGCCCCATGCCCCATCGCCACATCGGCTAATGTCGCCGTAACGCCTCCGTGTACGACACCTTCGATGCTATTGAACAGCTCGGGGCGAATTTTCAGTGCTACCTTACAGCCCTGTTCATCTCGGTGCACGACTTCTATGCCCAGGTAGTGGTTGAATCGATTACGGATCTCCACTGACATCTTTGCCCCCCTTCTCGTATCGTCTTGAAACAGTGAAAGGAGCCTAAGCACGGGCTTTTGGCATCCTTTCTCCGTTTTATTTTCGCTGTCAGTTATTCGTTTTCGTCGATTTCAACGAAGTAATCATTTTTCCTGTAAGCCAGTGCATCCAGTGTCGCTACCAAGCCATGCTCCGTTTCTACGCGGATGCGGTACCAGGCTGTGCGATTGTTTTTCTTCTCTTCGGTCGCTGTTGCCACCAAGTGATTCCCTTTCATGGCAGCAGCCAAAAAACCGATATTCATCGACAGTGCTACAGACGTTTTGCCATAGGAATTACAGGCCGCTGCAAAAACAAAGTCTGCCAGGGAGAAGATGATTGCGCCATGCGCGGTGCCGTGGGCATTCAGCATATGCTCGGCAACTGTGACTTCCGCAGTCGCCGTTCCTTCTCCCAGCTCAATCAGCTTAATACCCAAAAATTGGGCAAATGGATCTTGCTTTAGCTTCTCACAAATCTCTGCGTAATGCTTCTGATGGAGCGCTTGTTCGTCTATCAATCTTTTCGTGGTCATGATTAAACTACTTCTGCAAAATGCATGGACACAATGGGTCCAGCGAAGCCACGGAGGTCTTTTCCTGCTGCGCGACCTTCAGGCGATGACAACGCTTCCATCAAAGCTTCTTTTGATTCAAAGTACATTTCTGCCATCAGATGCAGGTCGGATTCTCCCATTGGTGTTCCGTAGATTTTGCTCACTTCCATTTTGATTAAGCCAGGCATTTTTTCTGCCAATGGGCCATGTACCTCGAAATAATGCTTGTCAAAAGCATCGATATCTTCGGGCTTGCGATAAATTGCTATCAATTTCACCATCATGATCCCTGCTTTCCTCAGATTATAGTTGCAATGTGTGACGACTAATTCATATAACGTTATTTTAACGCATGTTAATATTTTTATTATATAAAGCCTTTGTGACAGGTGCAAGTATTTTTCAAAAAGCGAGAAAACTCTGCCAGATCGTATCCTCCCTTCCCTTCATGTTTATGACTGGGAAAAGGCTGACAGAATATGCTTCGATGGGGTGATTTCGACTTCTGTTTTCGGGAAAAGCCCTCACTTGCAGGAGTATCCGCTTCATAAGAAAAACCCCGTTGAATCCAACGAGGCTCTCGAAGTAATATTATTGACCATTTAGTCCGGAATAGGCACAAAAAAATGGCTTAGTCTCGCTTCCAATGTTGGGAATGGGTTGATATGAAGTCCGCCATGGATCGTGGTTTTCTCCCTGTTACTCGTTCTACCGTATCGGTTACGCTGTTTTCGGCACCATTGCGAATATGTTTATCCAAATCTGCCATGAAACCTGCATATTCCATCGTCAAACCTGCTGTGACCAGCTTATCCTGCAATGCTTCCGTGCTAATATGTTCATGCTTGATAGTACGTCCAATTGCTGATTCAATCATGGCCGCTACTTCTGCATAGCTTAGCGCCTCTGGTCCCGTAATAAAATGATGGGTGTTATGTGGAATCTCGTCGATGAGTGCATGAACTCCAACTTCGGCGATATCATCAGCGTCTACAAATCCAATCCTTCCATTTCCCGTAGATGTAACAATCTTGCCCTCCTCTTTGATTGAGGTTCCATGTTGCCCATGAATAAAATTTTGCATGAAATAAGAAGGCTTCAATATTGCCCACTCTGGACTATGCTTGCTTACTGCTTCATGGAGCCTTCCAAACACGGGTCCATCCTCCGGAATAATCAAAGCACTAAGCATGACAATCCGTTGCACGCCGGCTTGTAAAGCCCTATCCAGAAATGGAAGTACGAGCGGAGATGGATCAAAAACACCCACTGGTGCTACCAGATATAGCTTTTTCACATCTTTCAATGAATGCTCGAAGGTTGCTACTTCATTCCAATCAAAATGTACATACTCGATGTCGGCGAGAGGTGGTTTAGTACGACTCGCTATACGGGGATGGTAGCCTAGTTCTGTTAGCTTTTTGGCAATACGGCTTCCTGTTGTACCTGTTCCACCTGTGATTAGTATCTTATCCTTACGTTCCATATGATCAGCTCCTTATCCAATCTTAGTTCCCAAACTGATGATCTCTGTTCAAAAACGATTCGATACTGCCACCGAAAGCCTCAATTGCCACCAATGGATTCCAATAATCCTTGTAATGGATAATTTTCTTGTCTTTGATTTGGATGACACTCACGTATTTTTGATTGTACGGCAGTCCTGTAGCAATTACTTGACCTTCACATTCAAATTCCACAATGACGTGGTTTGACGCTGCTGCATGATGAATGTGGGGAACACTGAATGTAAATAGGTCCATCTTTTGCGGAAAATCCTTGATATAGTTATAAATCGCTGACTTCCCTTCAATTTTTGAGGGATAATTTTGGGGAGCATACGGGAACTCAAAAACAGCGTTGTCATCCCAAAGTTCAATCCATTGATCCATATCCTGCTCCAGCATAAACAAGAGGAAGTTTTTCACAACTTCTTCTGCCTCCTGGCTGAGTTTTGTAGTAGCGTCAGTCATAGGTAGCACCTCACTAATCCTTTGTTATTATTTATCCACATTCCAGTTATTTTTAGATCGATCAGTCTATAATCGAAACAAAAAAACACTCACCTCCTTTCCAGATCGATCAGTCTAATATGTGTAAAAATAGAATGAAGCGTCTACAGTCGCTCCATTATCAATCAAGCGTGGACAGGGTAACGGTTAAAATATGGTCTAACACTTCTGGATTCGTACTTAACTTAGCTGCTTGGGTTAAAGCGTATCGTGCATGATTCAAATACTGTGCAAGTGCACGCAAATTTTTCTCACGATGACCCAGTTCGCCTTGTTCTTTCGCGCGGACCAGTGCAGTATAAAATGCTTCTTCTAATCGTGCCATATCGTCTTTAAAAAAATCTGCAATTTCCGTATCATGTGGTACTTGATCAATCGCACTAAGCAAAATGAAACATTCCTTGCAGCGACTCTCATCCTTGAGTACAGTTACGATTTCGCGGAAAATCTCCGCAATGCTTTCCTTCACTGAACCCGGCCGCTCCAGATGCGAAATAACGGCAGTCGTCTTCTCGCTCGCGTAATGCTTTACGGCTAATAGAAAGAGATCTCTTTTCGTGCCATACGTATCATACAGGCTTTGACGGGCGATCCCTAATCCATCCAACAAATTTTGCAGAGACGCACCTTCATAGCCATAGTGCCCAAATACTTCCATTGCCTTATGCAGGACAAGCGTCGTATCGAATTCCTTGCTTCTTGCCATGTTATGAATACTCCCTTCTGCGTTTAGATTATCTTTTCCGGACTGTTTAGTCAAGATTTTTTTCGGATCGTTTAGTCAAAAATATTTATTGTTGTATTCCTTCGCCAATAGCCTCGTGGGAAGAAGCGAATTTCCAGTCCAAGCGCCTCTGGAACCCGACCTAGCTTCGAAAAAATGGCGGGGAATTTCAGCTTCACCTATGAACTACTTCATTGAAACTTCTACGTTTGAAGCGCTCCCGCCATTTTTTCCGGAGCGGACAGTTGGCCCATGAGGGGCGTAGGCCGAGCCACTTAATAAAACAAATACACAAAAAAAGAGGACAGACCCAATGTCTGTCCTCTTCTATTCGCTCCACTTCCTAGATCCAAACCCAGAAAATAAAGACGAAAATTGCTAACAGGATTACGAATAACCCTGCGAAAATACTGATCCGTGCAAACTCATGACCTTTTTGATCCATGTGCATCCAGACATACAGCTGGAAGAACGCTTGAACAAAGGCCAGTGCTACGATGAATGGTACGGTAAAACCTGATGGAATTGCTTCATACGCCACAGCAATGAATGCCAGTGCGGTCAATACGAGAGATCCGATGAAAGCAACAAGGTGTCTTTTCGGACCCTCGTGCTTCACTTTCGGTTTGCGTACCTCTTCATTATGAGCTTGTGCTCCCATAGATTATCCCACCTTTCCACCGATCATACCCATGAGATATACCACGGTAAAGATGAATACCCATACAACGTCGATAAAGTGCCAGTACAGACATGCCAGGTAGAACTTCGGTGCAGTTACTACCGTCAGGCCCTTTTTCGTCGCAGATAGTTGTAAAAGGGTGATCCAGCAAATCCCGAACGCTACGTGAGCTCCGTGGAATCCAACCAATGTGTAGAAGGCAGATGCAAATGCACTCGTTGACATTTTCAATCCTTCATTCACATAGTGTACGAACTCGTAAATCTCCAAAGCAAGGAAGCCGAGACCGAGTATTACTGTGATAGTCAGCCATAGCTGAATCTTCTTGAGGTCTTTCTTGTGCAGGGCCAGTGTTGCCATAACACTTGTCATCGAGCTGGTAAGCAAGAGAAGTGTGGCCACTGCAACGAGATTCATGTCAAACAACGCTTGGGACGTTGGTCCACCATTTGCTTGATCACGAAGAGCGATAAATGTTGCAAACAAGGAACCGAAGAGAACTGTCTCTCCACCGAGGAAGAGCCAGAAGCCAAGAACCTTATTCTTACCTTCAAGGGTGGCTTTTTCCGGTTCGTCAGGCAATACTGCATGTGCGTGATGGTTAGCCATTAAGCCTTTACCCCTTTCTCTTCGAGTTCATCTTCATGAATGTGATAACCTGGATCGTCTTTCACTGAACGGGTAAACATGCAAGCGAATGTAGCGAGCACTCCAATTACTACGACCACATAGTTGTGGTAGATAAAGCCATAGCCTGCCACGAACAATCCGAGAGACATCAGGAATGGCAAGAACGAAGGCGATGGCATATGAATGTCGCCAATTGGCTCTGCAGGCGTCATGCCTTTGTTACCAGCCATTTTCTCGACCCACAACGCATCCAAACCGCGAACGAGAGGCGTTTGAACGAAGTTGTACTCCGGCGGCGGCGAAGGAATCGCCCATTCGAGAGAACGTCCATCCCATGGATCGGCAGGAGCGCGTTTTGAGCTTTTCGCTGCGACGACTACGTTGATCAAGAATAGGATGGTACCGATCGTCATACCAAATGCACCAATCGTACTGATAAAGTTCCCCATATCCAGGTTCTGATCTTTGAGGTAAGTAAAGACGCGGCGCGGCATCCCCATCAGACCCAGGAAGTGTTGCGGGAAGAAGGTAAGGTGGAAACCAATGAAAAACGTCCAGAAGTTCCATTTACCGATTGTTTCGTTCAGCATTTTACCGAACATTTTCGGCCACCAGTAGTAAAGACCAGAGAAGAGACCGAATACGAGACCCCCTACGATTACGTAGTGGAAGTGAGCAACTACGAAATAACTGTCATGGTATTGGTAGTCAGCCGGCGGAACCGCAAGCATAACCCCTGTCATACCACCGATTGTAAACGTTGGGATAAATCCTACTGCAAACAGGTTTGCGGTAGGGAAGCGGATTTGACCGCCCCACATGGTCAACAGCCAGTTAAAGATTTTGATACCTGTAGGCACAGCAATCAACATGGTTGCAAGTCCAAACAGCGTGTTGGCAATTGCACCCAAACCTGTTGTGAACATGTGGTGAGCCCACACCATGAAGCCCAAGAAACCGATCAGCGCAGTTGCAAATACCATGGAGCTGTAACCAAACAGACGCTTTCTTGAGAATGTAGAAACTACTTCAGAAATGATACCGAATGCCGGGAGAATCAAAATGTATACTTCGGGGTGACCGAAGATCCAGAACAAGTGCTCCCAGATAACAACGTTACCACCTGCGTCAGGGTTGAAAAAGTTTCCGCCGAACAAGCGGTCAAACATCAACAGAACCAAACCAACCGTAATCGCAGGGAATGCAAAGAGGATCAAACCGGATGTAATAAAGGACGCCCAGGTGAACATTGGCATACGCATGAATGTCATACCTGGAGCACGCATGTTGATGATGGTAACCAGGAAGTTAATACCACCAATCAGCGTTCCAAGACCGGCAATTTGCAAACCGAGCACGTAGAAGTCTACGCCTCTTCCACTGTATTGATTCAAAGCCAAAGTTGTATACGATGTCCAACCAGCATCAGGTGCGCCACCCAAGAACCAGCTTGTGTTCAGTAGCACTCCCCCGAAGAAAAATAGCCAGAATCCGAGTGCGTTAACAAACGGGAATGCTACGTCGCGTGCACCGATTTGAAGGGGAACAATCGCATTCATCAAAGCAAAAATGATCGGCATAACCGCCAAGAAAATCATCGTAGTGCCGTGCATCGTAATTAATTCGTTAAACGTCTTGGCACCAACGAATTCAATCTCTGGGTACATCAACTGCAAACGAATCAGCAGGGCTTCCAAACCACCGGCCAAGAAGAAAATCCCACCAGCAATCAGATACAGGATCGCAATCTTCTTATGGTCCACTGTCGTAAGATAATCCCACAGCCCCGAGCGATTTGGTGCATGAGAAGCATGTGCAGACACGGGTTTACCTCCTTTTTAAGCGTCACTGCCTATGACGATTGTCAATGCAATAAGTTTTATGAGGTTTTACTTTACTTTTTCTCGCTTACGCTCAATGTCTCCATGTACTCAACAAGCGCTTTCACTTGGGTGTCATCGAGGTTGAGGTTAGGCATTTTGTTGCCCGGCTTGATTTTTTGCGGATCTTTCAGCCACTCTGCAATGTTTTCCGGCGTATGTGCTTTGATACCTGCTACACGTTCGCGATCTGCAAAGTTAGTCAGGTTTGGCCCCATCTTACCGCCTTTACCTGCCACAGCGTGACATCCCAAACAGCTCTTATCGAAGATTTGTTGACCTTCTGCAGCCAGTGGAGAAGTTGCTGTTACAGGTTCTTTTGCCTGAACACCCTTCATGTTAGCTACCCAAGTGTCAAAATCTGCTTGTTCCATTACTTCTACCTTGAAGTCCATCAAGGCATGGGATGCTCCACAGAGCTCCGCACATTTACCGTAGTAAATGCCTGCTTTGTCTGCCTGCAACCACATTTTGTTTTCTTGCCCTGGGTTCGTATCGATTTTACCGCCCAATGCAGGAATCCAGAATGCGTGCTTAACATCAGACGCTGATAATACGAATTGAATCTTTTTGCCAACTGGCAATACCAAGTCTTGTGCAGTCGCTACTCCAAGATCAGGATACTCGAATTCCCACCAGAATTGGTGAGCAGTAACCTTTACTTGAACTGCTTCCTCTTTTGGGTACTCCTTGTGCAGTGCGAAACCGGTAGTAACAGTCGGAATCGCCATGATGATAAGGAGCAAGAAAGGAATTACCGTCCAAAGAATTTCAAGTGCATGATTTCCTTCGACCTGCTTAGGAATGCCTTGCTGTCCGGGACGCTTACGATAACGGATAAGGACGTACGTAAAGATCGTCATAACGACAATGAAGACGCCGATCATGATAGCGGAGGACAGCTTCATCAGGTCAAACTGCATAGCAGCTACCGGACCAGAGGGCTTGAGCGCTGAGAGCTCATCTTTGCCACACCCGGTTAACACTAGCGCCAGCAGAGCAAACAGGGAAAACTGACGCCAATACTGTTGCCAACCCTTCATACCAATGAACCCCTCTTTCTTCGTGTTGGTAACGTTCTAGCCACGCCTACAACTAGAAGTTTTCGTACTTTTCTATCTGCTTGAAGAAATCGCATACAATACCATTTACAACTATAATGCCCAAACTTGAAAGGTATTAGCAGCCATTCCAGAAACAAACAGGAAAGTAAGGGGCAGTATTGCACACTTCTACCCAAGCGTGGTAACCATTTAAGTATACATAAATTTTCCTTAATACAAAGGCTATTTGTTATGATTTTGTTAACAAATTTATGAACAATTTTGTGAACATTGCAGTTAAATTATGACAACACATACAATTAAAAGGAGAATTCCATGCAAAAAAGACCAATTGCACTAGTCACTGGTACCTCAAGTGGCTTTGGTAAGCACGCATCAGTCGCTTTAGTCAAGGCTGGTTTTCAGGTAATTGCTGCTATGCGTGATCTCACAAAAAGAGACCCTCTTGACAAATTGGCAAGCTTGCTAATAGAGCCTGATCATCTGGAAGTCATTTCCCTTGATGTTACGCATCCGGAACAAATTCAGGATGCAATCACCTCCATCATTGCACGGCATGGGCGCATTGATCTGTTGGTGAACAATGCTGGTTACGCGTTGGGCGGCTTTGCTGAGGAAGTCTCTTCCGAACAATGGCGCAAACAGTTTGATGTAAATGTATTCGGGCTGATCGAGGTCACTCGGGCAGTCTTGCCTTACATGCGGCAGCAACAAGCTGGGCGTATTATTAACGTAAGCAGCATCAGTGGCCGATTTGGTTTCCCCGGTCTCTCGCCCTATGCCGCATCCAAGCATGCAGTCGAAGGCTTCAGTGAATCGCTTCGCCTTGAAATGCTGCCCTTTCAAGTCCAAGTTGTCCTTGTTGAGCCCGGCTCATTTCGTACAGCAATCTGGGAGAAAGGAATGCAAGACCAACAGCTTGATGAAGACTCTCCTTACGCCTCCCAAATGAAACAACTGATGCGTCACGTAGAATCAATCATAGAAAAGGCACCTGCTCCCGACGCAGTCATTTCAACGATCGTCCATGCAGCCACCACTCCCAACCCGCGATTTCGCTACCCGGTTGGCCGGGGCGTGGCACTTACGATCGCCGCAAAAAATTGGCTTCCGTGGTCATGGATTGAGCGAATCGTGACAAAGCGATCATAATGATTTTTTCATAAACAAAACACACCCCCAAGGAGTGTGTTTGCACGTTAAACAACTATACACTTTCCGTTCGTCCTGTGCGTATCAGCCAAACATGCTGGATATATTCTGCTACGCCATAAAATATCGCAACAAACCCGGCCCCGATTGCAGCGATTTGAGCCGTCGGGAAAAACACAATACTTCCATAAACGATCAAAAAGCCGATAATCAAGTCAAACATCGTCGTAAGCCAAAGACTCCCTGCCGTAAGGATCGCCCTATCCAAAAAATATCCGGCGACTGCCAAGACAAATCCGACTCCAACAGACTGATATAGATTAGCGAAATTCACTTCTGGAAAGAGAGCATCTGCCAAAACGACCAACAACGGACTAACGAGGAGCTTCATCAAAAGACCGTCCACGTCTATTTACTCTCCTTTACTGGGGGTGTACTCAGTATGCCCCTTGTTTACTTTAGCCATGTCATGACACCGTCGTATACAGGCTTGTAAACCATTTCCACCCAATATACAGGATTGGGGACAACCCCTTTCTCGGCTCCTGCGTACAAGCCAACACTGATGACAAGCAACCCGAGAAAGACAGCAATCTCTTTGCGCTGCCGCTTCCGAATCAATCGGGGCAGCTCATATGCACAAACCATTATAGATACAACGATGACAGCAAATGTCGACATACAAACTCCCTCTGCCCCTGTCACACAATCACTTTTCTTCAAAGGCATTATTGATGGTTCCTAAACGTCTGATTTTCACATCAGCAACCACATGTACAGGCAGCTTGGCAAATTCCTTTTCCCAATTCGCCCCTATCTTCTTCCATACTTTCGGGTACGTTCGATGAATCGCTTCTCCGAATCCATATATGTCTACTCCATGCTTCTTGGCATTGGCAATTGCTTTTGTCGCCAATGCTTCCATTGATTTTTCCGCCTCTTTTTCCAGCTCCTTGATCGTATTCTCCTCTGTCAGATCGAGCTTGCATTGCACTTCACCAATATCATTTTCCAAACCGATATGAACGATGACTTCAGGCGCGCCATTTTTCATGGTAGCCTCGATTTTTGCGTCAGCGTGCATGACTTCCATTGTCAAGAGCCCTCCCCCCTTGCAAGGCATACTTCCGACGGTGCTTTTTACTTTGCCTGTAATGTAACTATAGGCTTTGCTGTCCGCTTCACTCAGCCAGTTGATCATCTTGTCCCCCCGGAAAGTAGCCAATGTCGTATATTGAAGAAGCACGGGGGTATCTATTTGCTCGACATTCTTCCGTTGGTCACCCTCCCTTGCAGATCCGGTTAGTCGCACGCCTGTTAACACCGCTTGTTTCCCTTTGATGGTAAAGTCAGTAATTAATTGATCCATCGTAACCGCTGCGGTTGGTGCCCATACTTTGGAGGATGTCTCCAAAGAAGCAAACATTTCTGTAGAAGGGATTTGCTCAAGCGGTGTGATCACTCTCAGGATGTTGCGTGCCGTCGTTCCTCTGGCGATGGCAATATAAAAGTCAGTCCGAAATTCATGGTCTCGCGAGACAAAATCGACGACAGGAGCGATCCCTTCTCTCGCGACCTCCTCGCCAAATATGAGCATCCGCGTGTGAGCCATATAAATTTTCCGGGGAGAGATCGTAGTCATTTTCCGCACAGCCTCAAAAATCGTTGGAGCATTCATGGTAAAGAGTGTAACAGGCGCACGTCCAGGCTTTCCCTTGTTGGCCGCGACCTCTGCAGGGTCTACTACTTGAACCGAAACTTGATAGCCTCCTTGCACTTTATCAATGCCGATCCCAACCGCAATCGCCAAATCGTTCAGTTCTTTTCGATCCCAACAACCAGCTAGGATAATAACGAGCACGATGCAGAGAAGAACTTTTATCCCTTTCACTGGTGCCCACTCCTTTCCATGCTGTGGAAAACCTCTTACTTCTGCGGTGGTAATGGCTTTATCCCTTTAGATTGGCGGCGCAAATTGTTTTTGGTAATCGATTCAGGCCGTTTGTCCAAGGCCCAGCGAGGCAAGCGAAAAATCGTGTCTCTTTGCTCTTTCAGGGAAAACGGAGCAAACGATTCCATATACGGTACGCCAAACGAGCGCAGACTGCATAAATGCAGCACCAAGGCCAGCATCCCTACAATGATTCCGTATATGCCAAAAGAAGCAGCCAGCACCATCAGGGGAAAACGAAGAATCCTCACGGTAATCGACATATTGCTCGCCGGGAAAATAAAGCTGGATATCGCGGTAATCGAGACCACAATGACCATCGCTGCCGATACAATCCCCGCTTCCACCGCTGCTTGTCCAATGACGAGCGTTCCCACGATAGAAATGGCTTGCCCTACTGCACGTGGCATGCGGATTCCAGCCTCTCGCAATATCTCAAAAGCGACTTCCATCATGATCGCCTCAATGAAGGCTGGAAAGGGTACTCCTTCTCGCTGTGCCGCCAAGCTGATCAGAAGCTGTGTCGGGAGCATCTCTTGGTGAAAGGTCGTAATGGCGATATAGAGGGAGGGAGCCAGCAAGGCTATTAAAAAACAAGCAAATCGCAGCATGCGAATCAACGTACTAAAATCAAAGCGCTGATAGTAGTCTTCCGCTGAATGGAAAAATTCCACGAAGAGAGAGGGCACGGTCAAAACAAATGGAGTCCCATCTACAAGAATCGCTACGCGCCCCTCTAATAGATTTGCGGCCACTACATCAGGGCGCTCCGAGTTAGAGATAGTGGGGAAAGGTGTGTAAGCTTCGTCCTGGATCAGCTCCTCAATCATGCCGCTTTCCATGATGCCATCGATGCTGATTCGATCCAGTCTATTACGGACCTCTTCTACAACACCTTCTTCCACAATCCCTTTCATATACACAATCGCGACTTCTGTCTTGGTTTCTTCGCCGATTCTGTTAATTTCAATCCATAGCTTTTCACTGGAAATCCGTCTCCGCAGTAGCGTAATATTGGTGCGAAGTGTCTCCGTGAAGCTTTCTCGTGGACCACGAATGACGGTTTGCGATGACGGCTCGGTGACCCCTCTATCCTTCCACTCCTGCAAACCAATATGAATTCCTTGCGAGCAGCCATCCACGAGAATGATGACACAGCCAGACAACAAAGCTGTAAACAAGGTGGGAAAATCGTATAAATCCCCCATATCCCCTACAGTCAGGATGGATTCTTTTAAAAAGGGTACAAACGCGTCTTCGCGTATTCCTTCCCATTCCTTCAGGCGCATTTTGTATAAGAGGCTGTCGATTAATACGGCTTGTACCAGATACGAATCAACCATACCGTCCGCATACATGACAGCTGCCCGAACAGGTTCCAGGCTATCTAGGACTACCTCTCGAATCACGATGTCATTGCTGTATCCGAGCGATTCTTTTATATAGTGAACGTTGTCGTCTAGGCTGCAACCAATCTGAGCCATTCGGATTGCTCCTCACATCGGCAATTATGAACACAGTTTCTCCGATTGCTCTCATTACTAAACAAAACGTTCATGACCGTTTTCACAGAAAAAGACCTCGCACTCATGTAAGAGGACAAGGTCTTTTGGTATATGTTCTACACTATGGAGCAGGTGTTTGTGCTTCCCCTGGCACTGCAGCATCGTCAAAGGACGGGTCGTGCCAATCTACTTTGTGTTTTTCCTGAAGCGTATTTAACCAGGTGCCGTAGTTCTGACTGCGATTTTGGTCAGTCAGCATCATCTTGATATGATCTTTAACTTTATCAAACTCAGGTGTCGGTGACCCCAGCTGTGCTTTATTTGTATTGTAGTAGGTTTTGATTTGCTCCTCGGTAACCGGGAATGCTTTATCCAACAACTTATCCCGTGTCATGAGCACGTTCAACTTATCCCGCAGCTGGGCCTCGGTCATTCCCATACTCTTCAAGTAGTTCTGGAATGCCTCAGGTGAACCTACCTGTTGTTTCATCGAATCAATCTCTTTATTCATATCTTCTTGCGTCACCGCGACGTTTTGCGCCTTGGCTTCCTGCTTGATTAACGCTTCCGCAACAAGTTCATGTATCGTTTGTTTTCCGTACGTTTTCTTCATTTCACCGTAAAGCTGATTTTGTGTAATCGAGGTATCGCCAGCCGTTACCAATACAGGGTCATTGCCTTTTGCCCATGATTGATAAAAACCTAATACAGCTAACCCCGTTAATAATATGGCAACCGAAAGCATGGAAATATCAAACTTCTTCACTTGGATATCCTCTCTTTCTATAATCTGCCCTCCAAGTATAGAAAGAAGTTATGGTAGAAAAATGGAAAGCGTATTACACAACTTTTCCACATTCTAAACATATTATGCGCTACATAAAAAATCGGGTAAAAAAAGAGGAGAGAACGGAGGCGATGACAGGACCTAAAACTGCCCAAACCTGTAAAAAGCGTTCTTGTTTTCTGTCTTTTTCTACTTCCATAAACTGAGCAAGTGCTTCCTTGTCCCGATTTTCGTTTGACAGTAGTTGCAAGATAATGTCTTTGTCTTTTTCCGTCTTCTCTGCTTTCGTTTCTAACTCAGTCTGCAGCTTGTTCAAAACTTGCAGTACATCATAACGCACATCCTCCATGCGTCCCAACCGATGTTCAATTCGTTCCAACCACTTCGTGACGACTATCATTTGTCCCTCAAGCTGATCGATTCGTTCTTCGAATTTGTCTAATTTCAAATAGATACGTTGGATATGCTGATCTATATCTTTCTGATTTTCATATGGTCCCGCTGTCATAGATTCCACCTCCCCCGTCCGTCCTTTATACTACTTGTTTATGTAGCGGAGAGGAGCATTGCTTGTACGGTTATCCCGCTTTGTTCAGTCTCGTGTAAAAAAAGGCGGCAAACAAATGTATTTCCAAATCCTGAATTCAGCTAAAATAGATGAAAGACTATCTAGCATTTCTCTCAAATAAACGGGGACAAAACCGTTTATTCATTAAGGAGGATACCATGACAACCTTGTTGGAGGTAAAAGGGGTAACGGGTGGGTACTCTTACAACCACGCTGTAATCAAAGACGTCTCCTTTCACATACGCGAAAAAGAAATCGTGGCCCTAATCGGGCTGAATGGCGCAGGCAAAAGCACGACAATCAAGCATATTTTAGGACTCTTGGAGCCCACCGCAGGTGAAATCAGCATTGCAGGGAAGACCTTTCAATCCGACCCCGAAAACTATCGTTTGTCTTACGGGTATATTCCCGAGTCTCCCATTTATTACGAAGAGCTTACGCTATGGGAGCATATCGAGTTAATGGCCATGAGTCACGGACTGGATCAGGAAGTTTTTTATGAACGGGCACGTCCTCTCTTAAAAGAATTCCGCATGGAGGAAATGAAAGACCGATTTCCTCAGCAGTTTTCCAAAGGGATGCGCCAAAAGCTCATGATTATGATGGCGTTGCTCGTACAACCGCCTCTGTACATCGTGGATGAACCGATCCTGGGTCTGGACCCTCTGGGGATTCGTTCTCTTCTCACGTGGTTGAACCGTTGCAAGGAGCAGGGGGCTGGCATTCTGATGTCTACCCATATTTTGGCGACCGCCGAGAAGCATTGTGACCGATTCATTATTTTGCACAAAGGCGAGATTAGAGCCCAAGGAACGCTTGAGGAGCTTCGGCGTATAACAGGGCTCCCGGATAGCTCCTTGGACGACATATACTTGCATATTGTAGAGGATGACGGCCAGTGAAAATAGACGTAGATCAATTATTTCGCAAACGGTTCCATGCCTTTTCCGTAGAATTCATTCGGTATGCCCAGTACATGGCGAATGGCGGTTTGGCGTTCGTCGGAATCTTTTTGATGGGGTTGCTCGCCTTCTACTACCGCAGCATCATCGCGATGATTCCAGCCTGGTTCCCTTTACCGTATGCCATGGCGCTCGTGATTGCAATCGTCGTGGTGAGAAGCCCCCTGCGCACGTTTTTGTTGGAAGCGGATTTGCTTTTTTTGACTCCGCATGAAGTAAGACTGGATCGCTATTTCCGCAAGGCGCTTGTTTACAATTTTGCGATCCAGAGCATGGTAGTGTTTATCGTCCTGCTCCTGCTCCTGCCTATGTATACAGGGGTAGTAGGCGCTCAAGGCGTGCAGCTGTGGGTTTATTGGGGCATTCCCTTGCTCTTGAAGGGCTGGAATATTTACAGCAATTGGACGTTCTTACGTGTGCCAGATCAGAAGAAGATCGGATTCTACACACTGGCTCGATTTGTCTTTTCGTACATCCTCCTCGCTTGGGTATTAAGTGAAGGACATTTCTTGCGCGTAGGTCCTATCCCATTTGGCGTTCTGATCTGCGCTGCGCTTTTGATCTGGCTCCATTCACGAATGTTGACCTACAAGAAAAAACATTCTCTACAATGGTATCGCCTGCTGGCCATCGAAAGCGGCTTGCGTCACCGCTTTTATCAGTTTGTGAACAACTTCAGGGATGTCCCTGCCGTGCAGCACCAAGTGAAGTCACGCTCGTGGCTTATTACCCTGACGAAGCTGCTGCCTTATCGTCAATCAACAGCAGGACATCATTTGTTTACCAAAAAGTTTATTCGCTCTGGTGACTTTGCGGGCATTTATTTCAGACTCCTCCTGCTGTCAAGCTTCGTCGTTCTCATATTGCCCGGCCCGTATGCGAAAATCATTGCCGGTCTGCTCTTTCTCTTCATGACTGCCAGCCAGATTGGTAGCCTTTGGCGGCATCAGCAAAAGCGCAACGGGTATTCAATCTTTCCGATTCGGGATGGTCAGTTGAAACAGGCTTTTAGCTGGTTGCGTATGGTTCTTTTAGGGGTACACGGTTTAGTGCTTTTCCTCATTGGAATTTTGTAGTGTAAGCTTGCCGTTACATGAAAAGCCGCGTGGAAGAAGCGCATTTCCAGTCCAAGCGCCTCTGGAGCCCGACAAAGCGGAGGGCTGAATGGAGGGAGTGATTTTAGCTTCAACTCTGCGAATTCCTCATCGAAACTTCTACTTTTGAAGCGGCTCCCGCCATTCAGACCGGAGCGGACAGTCTTCACCCCTTGTGGGGCGGAGGCCGAAGCGTAGACTGGAAATGCGCTTCTTCCCCCACTACAGCCACAAAAAAACAGCTCTTCCCGGCATCATCCTGCCAGTAGAAGAGCTGTTTTTTATTTATTGATAAAGTAATTCATCTACAGTCGGAACGTATCCACCTTGCTGCGCAACTCCTGAATGCTGTTTGTCACCTGCTCCGTTTCAGACACGAACTGATCAACGTTTCCACTGACCTCATGCATCGTAGCAGATACTTCTTCGGTGGCTGCTGCTGTTTGTTCCGAGATGGCAGTAACCGTCAACACGGATTCATTCACCTTGTTCTGACCGTGCTTCATCGTCTCTACACTTGCCATCACATTCGCTAGCGACGTCTTCAAGGTATGCGTCATGTCAGACAGCGCCGTAATGCCTTGTGTGACGGAATCCAAACGCTCTGTACCCGCATTGTAGCGATCCAGTGTCGCATTTGTCTTTTCCGTCGCTTGTCTTACCTGATCTTGAATGTCTTTGATGCTCTCCTGAATGACATGAGTTGCCGCACCTGTCTGTTCAGCCAGCTTGCGAACTTCCCCCGCTACCACAGCGAAACCTCTGCCCGCTTCGCCAGCACGCGCGCTCTCGATGGCTGCATTCAGCGCCAGCAGATTGGTTTGTCCGGCGATTTGCTGAATCGTTTCAATCACGTCGTTAATTCGGCTCGATTTTTCTTCGAGAATCGCCATCGTATTTTGCACTTCATGAAATTGTTTGTTCGTTTCGGTTCCATCTGCCAAAAACTCTTGCAATACTTTATAGCTGCTCTCTCCGATATCAGACACACGATTGGATACTGCATCCATCTCGTCAATCGCCGTATTCAATTCAGACAGCTCGCTCAAGAATTCTTGAACCGTTTGCACTGTCATCTCCATCGCGGTTGCTGTCTGCTCATTCCCTTGGGCAATCTCTTGGCTGGTGACCACGATGTTTTTGTTTTGCTCGCGGACAGAGTGGGCACCTTCCCGAATGGAATTCGCCATGCTGTCGATATGCTCCGTTGTCTCTTTTACTCCACCAATGATTTGACGCAGTTGTGCCGTCATCTCACCAAAAGCAACGACAATTCGGCCAATCTCGTCTTTTTTGTTGGAAACAGAAATCTCTGTAGACGTGAGATCACCGGAAGCAATCCGCATAGACGCCTCTTGTACAACTTGCAGTGGACGAAGCATCTTTTTGATCAGGAAGAATACAGCAACCAAAGAAATGATCGTTACGACAATCATAGCGATAATGATGCGTGGCATGGTTTCATCCAAAACCTGATCATTAATCAACTCTACTTTGTCTGCCGCAGTATCTACACCTAGCACAGCAATTACTTGACCAGATGGATCTTCAATCGGTACGAATGCACTTAGGTAGTCCCCGTACACAGGGTCTTTGACGATTGGCGTGCTGTTCGAACCGCCTGCCAGAGCAGGAGCAATATCAGCCATGCCGGTAGAGGTCGTCTCTTGACCGATTGTAGCTGCTCCCTCAGCTCCTTTCGCCGTTCCATCCACCATAATCTTTACTTTTTCACCGTCTGTATGAAGAATATAAACATAAAGGGCACCTGTTTTTTCGGTGTACTCAAGCAACAAATTTCGGATTGACCAGTAGTCGTCAGATTCTTGTGGCTGAGATATAAATTTCGCTATCTTCTCTGAATCAAGCCCTTGGGAGATATGCAATGCTGTGTTGATGCTTGAGCGCGAGAGTGTCTTTTCAACAGTGGTTACGCTGTTTTCGTAAATCATGATAATATTAATTGCCATCATGACGGCAATGATCACCGCTACAAGAGCAACGACCCGTGTTGCCAAGCTCTTACTCATCCTGCCTCACTTCTCCTTCGCCGGTTACGATATGTGTATAAAAAAAGCACCCAAAAAGGGTGCTTTTCCTAAACACTCCCTACCAGTCTTATCGACAATCGGTAGTGATTTAATTAGGACTTTTGTTGGACAATCATGAGAAATCGATGGGTAGGAATATCGATGTACCCGACCGCTTCGATTTTCTGGTGCAGATCGAGCAAGGCTTGAGCGTACTTTTCTACAGTAAAGTCGCGAATCTGCCATTCGATAGCCTTCAAGTAGTAAACAATGGCACCAATGTCGTAGAAACGGGAAAAGCTCATTTCCTCTTTTTGCTCCACAATTGTAAGACCAGCTTCCTCCAGTTCGTTGACTGCATAGGCAAGATTCCAGTGCAAGTAATCTGGCGGAATTGGAGCGCCCAGCAATCGATTCAGCTCGAGATTGTCTTGACCGCCTACTTGCTGGGTAACAAATGTGCCCCCTGGCTTCAACAGGCGCTTCATTTCAGACGGCAAATAAGCTTCATGCCGATTGATAATCAAGTCGAGTGACTGATCCTCAAAAGGCAATATTTCTTCTCCGTCTACCGGAAACACACGAACACCCAAGGGCTCCAGATTGGCTTTTGCCACCGCTACATTCGGCTCATAGCCTTCTGTCGCATACGTCTCCTGAGGGAATGGCGCAAGCTTAGAAAACAGTTCTCCACCACCTGTCCCCATTTCCAGCATAGAGCGAATCCCTTTCATGTTCTTTTTCACGATGTTTACATAGTTCCAGCCAAGTGGTGCATCCCGCATCCTACCTGTCGCAGTCAATCTGGCAAAATCCCACCCAGCGAATGGTGCCTCCACTTCCTCTTGAAAGCTTTTGATCCAATCCTTATTTTCCATGTCTGCTTCTCCTCTCGTTTATACCAGTCTGTTCGCGTCCAAACCAGACGAGGCAGGAGGAGCCCGAGCGCGTTGTTACGTTTGTACAAAATCAAAGGACATGAGATAAAGTTCCCTTCCCAATATTTGGCAAATCAAAAAAAGAATACCAAAATTGTAATGGATATCCTGTATGTAGATCAAGTGTACTTCTCCGACTTAAGACGGAGTGAAAATACTGCCCCGGTACGTTTGGTCATCAGCCGTTTCTCTATATCATTAGTATCGAACAGGTAAACAGGAGGAACTGATCATGGCTGATTTTGAAGTGCTTGCCGGGATTCATCAAGGATTGTTTCTGGTCCTTCTCATCGTCATGCTGGTCCCGACAATCATGGCAAACCAACTCGTTTTCCGTCCGACGAAACGGGCTTTCATAAACAGTGCTCGCATCACCTTATGTTTTTCATGGTCGGCCCTTTTTGTATTTGCAGGTCATTTGGTGATGACGTGGGTTTTGTTTGAAGCCTTTGGCTGGCTTTACATAAAGGATACGCTGCTTGGCTTTTTACCTTTTATTTTTATTCCATTGTTATGCAGCCTGCTCTCTACTTTTCCACGACTGTGGGAGTTGGCCGGGAAAGGGGGCAAAGAGTCGAGGCAGTCAGAAGTAGATACGGATGATACCCGAATTTTGTTACAAGAGAAAAAGGTTAGGCCTATAAAAACAAACTCCCCTGACCTAGACGACACGTTGGATGCAGAGTGGCGAGGAGACGCATCTTGCCCCGAATTGCTCGTTCCGTTGCAAGCTAGCGTCTTGGGCTGTCTGATTGCACTCTTCCTACAAGTCTTTTTTCCTGCTGTTACGTTGGAGCCGTCCATTTTGTTTCTCGCTTGGGGTGTATTATTAGCCGGTGTCTCCCTTCTTTGGATTCAGCAATCGTGGCAGCATCAATACCACTCCACTGCGGAAAACTGGGTAAAACCGCGCCGTCTGTTCCGCTTTATCCGTTTTGCCGCGTTTCTTCTGATGACTGCTTTACTTGCGACGGTCTGGGGAAATCAAGCGATGATAGCGAGCCGCCTTCCCAATCATTCATCTTTGGAAGGCGAGAATCAGGACGATCACACTCTCCCCGATTTCGTTTTCCCTGTAAAGGCAAGTGCACATTCGATGCCTGCTACAGGGAAATCGAAAAGTGGCGATGTATCAACGAAATCAAAACAAGAAAACCCTGATCGAACGTTTTCGCTGACTGCACAGAAAACAACCATCCGACAAGCATCAGGCCAAACCGTAGAAGCATGGACCCTGAATGGAAAATATCCTGGACCTGAGCTGCGTATGAAGCAAGGTGAACTCGTCGAAATCACCCTGCTGAACAAGGATATCTCCGAAGGGGTAAACATCCACTGGCATGGCATGCAGACTCCCGCTAGCGATAATCGCATTGCAAAAGGAGAAAAATCTGTTTTTCGTTTTCGCGCAGAACAAACAGGAACGTATTGGTATCATTCTCATCAGCAAATTCCCGGGCAAGTAGTGAATGGGTTATTCGGTGCCCTTGTGATCGAATCAGCCGATGCCGCCACTACAGGCGTACCCATCCGGGACATCGCCCTGATTCATCACAAGGACGAAAAGGCAGGCGCGACGTTAAACGGCTCAGATACGCGAAAAATCGAAACAGTTACTCCTGGCACAACGGTTCGCCTTCGCTTTATAAACGCCGAAAATGCTCCTGTCACCTACTTGCTGCAAGGAACTCCTTTTCAGGTAGTAGCGATTGACGGAACCGAGGTCAACGAACCGAATCTGATTGCCAATCAAGCATTGCAGCCTGGGTCAGGCGGTCGATACGACATTCAGTTTACGATGCCGAATCGTCCCGTGCTATTTGCTCCAGCTGTAAACCAGCATGACAAAGGGCTGCTCTTAAGTCCAGACGGGTCCAAAGATGCTGTACCCTTGTTACACGCAGAGCTTTCCGTCTTTGACCCTGCACGTTACGGCAGTCCGACTGCCCTTCCTTTTGATCTCTCTTCCCATTTTAATCGGGAGTATCAACTGCTCATTGATGATCAATACGGGTTTTATGACGGTAAATTCGAGCGATTGTCGACTGTAAATGGCGACTTGCTTCCTGAAACACGGATGATGCTTGAAGAGGGTGATCTCATAAAGCTGACCTTCGTCAACCGCAGCTTTCAGGATCAATCACTGTATCTGCACGGTCATCACATGCTCATCTTGAGCCGGGACGGCAAAAAAGTTACAGGAAGTCCATGGTGGACGGACACTCTCCAGATAGCGCCAGGTGAAACCTATGAAGTTGCTTTCCGCGCGAATAATCCTGGCATATCGATGGAAGGGAGCCTTCCTAAAGATGAATCTGCTTTTGGTATCGCAATCCCGCTCGTATATGAAGAGCATCTCTAAAAAGAAACCAGCAGTCCGTAGCGATAATTCGCCAGGCTGCTGGTTTCTTTTTATCTATTACTGAGACTTTTTTCGGTTCTTGGCCGCTAATAGTCTGTTTAGCGTTTCGTCAGGCTGTGTTTGCTTCTCCTGTTTCTCTTTGGCCTGCTCGTGTTTGACTGCTGCTGGCTTCACCCGATTTTCGGCCGTCCCTACCGGATGAATGATAGGAGCAGATACGACTTTCTGGTCATCTGTCCGCTCTTCGCGTGTCCGTCTTGTCACGGAGCGCTTCTCACCGAGGCGAGACAATACTGCCTGTTGTTCAGAATCGGCAGAAGTGGACGTGCGCAATCTCCATAGACCAGACAGCCTTGCCCACCATTGATCCGGCAACTGCAGACGACGAACAGCGATATCGATCGGCAGTAGCAACGCCGCCAACATGAGTAACCACTCACTGATTGACTGTGTGTCCCATTTAGCGGGAAGCGTGCCACCAAAAGCTTCTTCCGGTTTGGTGATCTGATTCCCTCCACCGGCACTTAGCCACTCTTGAAGTCGCTTGTCACCATCGGCATGTATTCCGTATTCGGGTGAATAGGAAACAGTCAAGCCTGTCGTTTGGCTCGCCGTGACTCGGCCTTGATTTTTTTGAGAGATCTGAATCATGTACGTGCCCGGATCAGCCGTCTCGAATTCACCCTCCATGACGCCTGGCGCAACCGGCTTAAGCTTGATGATCTCTCGCTTCATCTCTTGATCGAGAACGACTGCCTCCATCTCTTGAGGCAGGCTTCCACCAGCTGGCATCGTTACCCTCACATTGCCTTTTGCGCCGTTCACGCTCGTGGTCGTCTTCCAAGCACCTTCTGTAATTTGTGGGAAAGTCCATGCCACGATTTCGTTCCACAGACCGCTGTTTCCTCCCCAAGCCACCCAGTCCGGTGACCACTTCCCTTCCAGATCACTCGTCCAGGCGACAGAACGCCCCAGACCGTACTGCCAACGGGTGAGAATCGGATCATCGTCAGCACTCATCAAGGATGATTCGGCTGTTTGCTTCGGTGTTGTTGCAATATACGCACGCACCGGAGGCAAAGCTTGCTTCAGCGCAGGCCAAGCTCCCACCCCTGTATAGCCTGGTACTTGGGGCTTCTCCACAATAAACGTGCGACTGGCTAGCGCTGTTTCTTTACTGAATATTTTCGGGATGGATTCGGCATCGTTGGCAAAGTAATATCTGCCTTTTCCTAACTCGGCAATCATCTCAAGCAACGACCTATCCGAATCATCACCCAGCGCCACTGTTGAAACGGTAATATTTTCAGCTGTCATTTGCTGTAGCAGTCCCTGGTAATCATCGTTGAGCCCAGACTGCCCATCTGTGAGCAAGATCACGTGCTTACGCTGCGTGTTCATTGCTTTTACACGTTCGTAGCCCAGCTGTAAGGCAGGGAAAATATCGGTCCCGCCATCCGCTTGAATTCTGCTGATCTGCTGTTGGATTTCATCCAGCTTCGTGACAGATTGTGGAGCCACGACATCCCATGGCGTGTCGTCAAATGCGATCACCCCGATGGTGTCTTGGGCATTCATCATGGTTGTCGCTCGTATGGCGGCTTCCCTAGCCAGTGCCATCTTATCCGCACCTCTGGCATCGGAGCTCATACTGCCCGACTTGTCGATGACCAGCTGAAGTCCGAGCGAAGGGAGCTGTTCCTTCCCTTTTAAATCCATGTGAACAGGTAAGGCCTCTTCGATTGGTGTCTGGAACCAGCCACCCATACCGAAGCTATCTTTGCCGCCTGTCATGATCAAACCAATGCCCAAATCACGTACAGCAGTCCGCATGCGTTCCATATCCGCATCAGTCATGCTGGTAGCGGGCACATCTGCCAGTACAATGGAGGCAAACTGCTTGTAACCCTCAAGCTCCTTTGGCAGCAATGCGAGATCGCGTAGCTCTACCTTGGTATTGCCCGCTTCCAGCGCTTGAATGAGGTTGGTAGCGGCACCCGGATGCCCTTCGGCTACGAGTACGACTGGTGCCCCGGCTACCTGCGTATAGGCTGTAGCTTGATTATTCGCTGCTACGGTATCTTGTCGCGGTTCAATTTCCACGCGATAACGATGGAACCCCTGCTGCATCGCTTTTTGCGAAAAAACGAAGCGGTTGTTGCCCTTGCCGATCTGTACCGTTTGCTGGCCCGCCTCGCGATTGCCTTCATACAGGCGAAGGGTTGCCTCGGTCGCTATCGTACTCTCCACATCAACGGTGATGCCGTATTCCTCTCCCGCGTACAGCCTTTGCGGCACCTGTACAGATGTAAGAACGACCTCATCCCCGTTTGGCTGCTGCAAGGAAACAGCCTCCACTGCGATTCCTCGCTCCCTCGCCAGTCTCGTCTGCCGTGCCGCATCTCCGTTTGTTTCCAGACCATCTGTCAGCAAGACGACTTTTCCTCTGGCATTGGTAGGGATCATGGCAGACGCCAATCGGATTCCTTCTGCCAAATTGGTTGCATTCCTGTTGACATCCACGCCCAAGGGCTGTACTTCTTGGCGTATCGTCAACGGTTGATCGACCGCCGCCTCCGCCCCTACTGCAATGACAGCATACTTATCCGCTGCCTGCTTTTGACCAATCGCCTCCCGCAAAAAGGAGAGAACTCGCGGATCGTCCTTCATGGAAGCAGATCGGTCTACAACAAACACAATCGTTTTCGCCTGAACAGGTGTCAGCAGCTGTGTCCCTGCCAACGCCAAAACCAGAAGGAGGAACAAGAGCGAGCGAATAGTAGCAATTGTCGCCTTTCTGCCGATTGGCATTTGCTTTTGATGTCGCCACCAACTGATGACCACGTAGGCAACAGGAAGCAATAGCAACAGGAATAGCGGCTGTATAAAGTTAATACCCACGCTGATACACCCTCCATTCCACCAATAACACCAAGAGAGCAAACGCCGCCAACCAATAGGTCAACTCCTTCGTTCCCAGTCCTCCTGTTGTGCCAGTCGCTGTCGCTTCCTCACTCTCCTTTTGCTCTTCGGCATTCTTCCGGGCAACGCTCAAAGACTTTGGCGTAATGTTCGATTCTCCCTCATTCATTTGGACAGGAAAATACGTACTTTTGGTGCCTGTATCTACCCCTTCGTCAAGACGATACAATCCGGTCAGCTCCGGTAGCTGCATCGTTTTGGACGTGGCGTCCTCTGTAAGAGACTGCTGGTGTCCATTCGGATACGTCAAGGTACGTGTTGTCGCTCCCGGTGAGAGTGGGATGGTCAAGACCTCTCCCGGATGGGCCATTGGGATTGGGGCTGTCTGACCAGGAGACAGCCAGTTGACGACATTTTGCATGAAGATCGGAAAAGCAGGACGCAACGGGAAGTCCGATGCATGCAAATCAAATCCGATGATGACCACTCGCCGACCGTCTATGATCCCCGCTCTGACCAAATCGACATCGCCCGCGCGTACCAATGGCTTCATACCAGGCATCTCGTCCAATGCGTATCCTTTGGCAACGTGCACGTCTCGCCAATCTACGTGCTTGAGCAGCGGGTCATCGGGGGAAACTGGCCTTGGCTGTTGATCCAGTTCTTTTTCTCCAGCGAGCGGCAACCACTTTGTTTTCTTGTTCGGGGCAATCAATAAAATGTTTCCTTTTGGCAGCTCGTCTGGTACGACTCCGTCAAAAACCCACAGGTCACGCGCAGCCGCCGCTGCATCCGGTGCCTGCTGAATCGTTTCCACCTCAAGACTTCCGACTGTCTGCAATACTTGATGGAGGAAGCGATTGCCCTCTGGCGAATACAACGCTGCTTTTCCTTTCCCTGTAGCGAATGGAACACTCCACTTGACATTATCCTGGGAAAGTCCATCCTGCTCCGGTTCGATGACTGCACGATAGACGCGAGACACCGCCAGCCTCTGAAACGAAAATGTCTGGGAGCTACCTGCCCCCACCGCAAAAGAATCGGTATCCAGCAGCTTATCTTGCTCATCGAAAACCGTTACTTTTCCTTTCGCCGTCATACTGCCATGATTGTCCACCCGCAGCAGTCCCTCTACCCCTTTTTCCGTAGGCTGGGTCACAAAAACACCGATTGCGGTATTCTCGCGGGTGCTCCCCATCTGCATGAACTGAAAGCTCCCGGAAAAAGCAGGGACTGCGCCTCCATCCAGCTTGCGTTCCCCGCTTCCGTCCCCCATCCAAACCACTCCACTGCCTGGTTCATTCTCTGCAATGGCTCCTGCCAAAGACAAGGCTGCGATTTGATCGGATGTCCCGGAAAAAGGCGCAAGCTTTTCGATGGCTTGCAAGAGCGGCTCTTTTTCTGCACTTTTGGAAACCAAAACATTCGGCTCACGCCCTGCCTCAATGAGGGTCATCGTCTGGCTGCTTCCCAGCTTCTCTATAAGTGCTTTTGCCTGTGAAACGGCTCGTTCCAGCCGCGTCTCGTTTCCTTCCTTGGCCATCATGCTCCCTGATGTATCCACGACCAAAATGGTATGGTCGGATGTGATTCCCTCAGTGGGCACAGCCGGTCGTACCAAAGCCAGCACGAGCAAGCACGCAGCGAGCAGTTGCAGCAGCAAAAGCAGGTTGCGCCGCAGCCTTTCCCACGGTTTCACCGCTTCCCAGTTTTGCAACGTGCGCTGCCACAGGAGTGTACTTGGTATGACACGATCCTCTACTTTTCGCTTGAGCAGGTAGAGGACGATGATGGCCGGGATCATCAGCGCAAACCACAAGTTGCCCAAACCCATCCACTGCATGTTGTCTCTCTCCTCTCTAGCGAATCAAGCCGGCCTGACGAAAGACATGGAAGACAATCGATTCCAGCGATTGTTCCGCCTCTACAGACACGAAGGCGATCCCTCTTCCATAAGCAAACGCGGACAGTTGTTGTTGATAATCTCGCAAGCTCTTGTGGTACTCTTCCATCAAAAGGCTGGTCAGGGATACTTCTTTTGCCTGCCCCGTCTCTGAATCGATCAACCGCAGCTCTCCGGCATACTCGGGCGCAAGCTCTTCTTTGGAGAGCACCTGGACAAGCGTGACCTCTTGTCTGGCCGCCTGCAAATACGCGATGCCTTCCGTATAGCCTGACTCGAACAAAAAGTCCGACAGCACGATGGATGTACCAGCTTTGCCGCTCACAGCCCCTGGCTGGCGCATTGCCGTTTGTATATCACCTGCTCCCCCTTCTTGCAGGGAAGACAGGAAGCTGAGCAGGCGATGCGCCTGGCTCTTTCCTTGCAGACCGGTAAGTGCTGCCGTAATGCTGCTGTCAAAAGCATAGACCGACACATGATCGAGATGGCACAGGGACAAATAGCCAAGAGCCGCGGCAATCTCGATAGCACGGGCCATTTTATTCGGGTGCCCGTAGCTCATCGAACGACTGCAATCGATGTACAAGTTCACATGCAGCTCTGTTTCATCCAAGTACTTTTTCAAAAACAGCTTGCCTGAACGGGCATACGCATTCCAATCGAGCTGCCGCAAATCATCACCGGGGACATACGCCCGAAAATCTGCGAACTCCATGGAACTGCCCAGCTGTCTCGCCCTTCGCTTTCCTGCCTGGCTGCCGCTGACCGCTTTGCGACTAGCCATCTGCATTCGCTCCAGTCTGGCGAGCCATGATGGATCAAGCAGGTGTTGATTCATGCCTTCTGCGTCCCCAGTTCATCCAAAATATCCATGATGACGCGGTCCGGTCGGATGCCGTTTGCCTCTCCTTCAAAATTGAGGAAAATGCGGTGGCGCAACGCTGGCAGAGCAACTGCTGTCACGTCCTCGTACGCCAGATTGTATCGCCCGGCCAATAACGCACGTACCTTTGCCAAGGAGACAATCGCCTGCACACCACGTGGACCCGCACCGTTGCGCACATATTTGTTCACCGAAGCAGTCGCCTGCTGACCCGGATGCGTCGCTAAAAGCAGCTTCACGGCGTAATCAAGTACCGCATCGGCAACCAGCACTTCTCGTGCGGCCTGTTGTATGTCAGCAATTTGTTCGGCTGAAGCCACTTTTTCCACGGTGATCACTTGGCTCGTAGTCGTTTGCCGAACGATCATTTTCAGTTCTTCTTCTGTCGGGTACGGCACGTCTATCTTCAATAAAAAGCGGTCCATTTGTGCTTCTGGCAACGGGTATGTCCCTTCCTGCTCCAGCGGGTTCTGTGTCGCGAGAACGAAGAACGGCTCTGGTAGCGGACGAGTCACTCCGCCGGCTGAAACGGTTCGCTCCTGCATGGCCTCCAACAGGGCACTTTGCGTCTTTGGCGTCGCCCGGTTGATTTCGTCAGCCAGCACGACGTGAGCAAAGATCGGCCCATGTTGGAATTGGAAGGACTGTTGTCCCTTCTCGTCGACCAACAGGATGTTCGTTCCAGTAATGTCAGTCGGCATCAGGTCCGGTGTGAACTGAATCCGCTGAAACGACAGCTCAAAGGCTTGGGACAGTGTCCGAACAAGGAGCGTTTTGCCCAATCCGGGTACGCCTTCCAAAAGCGCATGTCCTCCTGCAAACACGGCCCACAGAAGCTGCTCGACCACCTCTTTTTGTCCTACCAATACCTTTCCAATTTCCTGCCTGACAAGCTCTACTCGCTGCAAGCAGTCCTCTAGCGTTTGCTGCGCCATCGCCGTGTCTCCTTCCTGTTGTTGAATGATCTAAGGCTCTATTTTGCTGAAATAATCCTTCACGATCTGTTGATAATCGCCGGGAATACTGCCTTTTTCCATACTTTCGCGGGCAAATTGCTCATACTGGCCGTACACTTCCTCGTACGGCAGCGTCCCACCGGAGGAGACTTGTGTGTTTCCGCTTTGCTGCGACTGAGATGGGCCTGAACCGAGTGAGCCTCCGACTGTATCAACAGGTCCGTTTTCTCCACCTATGCGATCTGCCGGAACGGTAACGAGCTCGTGTCTGCCTTTTCCTAAACCGGCCCCGCCGCCTTGACCGCTTCCTTGACCGCCAGAGCCATTACCATTGCCGCTTCCATTGCCATTGCCATTTCCGTTGCCGTTGCCATTCCCTTGCCCCGAGCCATTGTTTCCATTCCCAGGCTGGTTTGCCGGGTTCGCCCCTTGATTTGGATTGGCACCTGTTCCCGGAGTTGCGGCACCTGGCTGATTCCCGGATGACCCAGATGCTGGAGTCGCCTGTCCTGTTGCTGCCGTTCCTGTCCCAGCCCCACTCGCTCCAGCATTTCCTGCTTGTGCGCCTGCACTGGCAAGCGTCATTTGCGACTGATTGAGCGAGGACGCGGCATGTATAGCAGCGAGCATGGCTTGCTGAGATTGCTGGATACCCGTCATGGCTTGCATCAGGCTGTTCTCGAGCGCAGTCATCGCTTGAGGCACTTGTCCTTGGGCTGTTTGCTGGGCTGCCTCCGCCAATTGTTTGGCGATATCCTCCAGCTCCTTCGAGTCGGCAGACTCTGCCTCTTTTTTCAATTGCTCTGCTGCGCTAGCGAGTTCACGGGCGATCCCTTCCCGCTCTTTTTGCGGCATGCTTTCCATGGCTTTTGCCATTTGTGCCAGAGCCTCGGCCATCGCTTGTCTGTCTTTCGCTTCCATCGCCCCAGCCAAGGCTTGTGTCCCTTCTTGATTACCCAAGCTGCGCTGGAGTGCTTGCAATGCTTTTTCTTTGCGCTGCTCGGCATCTCTGACCTTCTCCAATTGTTTTTCCGCAGCGCGCAATGCATTTTGACGTTCTGCCGGGTCGTCTGCTTTTGCCAGAGCCTTTTTTGCCTGCTCCAGCATTTCGTCCAGCTGCTTTTTCTGCGCGTCGGTTAAGCCTGTATTCTTTTTCACGTCCTGCTTGATTGCCTCTACTTCTTCCTCGACCTGCGCGATTGCTTTCTTTTCCTCTGCCATCTGGGCCAGTCGCAAGTCTTGGGGATTCGGCCAAAGAAACAGCACCAGGCACACCAATAACAAACTGCTGGTAACATACACCTTTCGTTGGACCAACGACCAAATGCGGACGCTCTCTACGATTTGCGGCAAATTTTTACGCAGATGCTGCAGGGCGTCTTCCCTCTGCATACCGGCTACCATCGACTGATTCTCCTGATTCTCCCATGCTGTGACGACTCGCTGGGCCAAACCATTACCGTCTGCCACTTGTGCACATTGGAGCCAGGTAGGGCGCATCCAAAGCGCACGCACCAGACCTGTGATGACAACAAGCACTGGCAGCATGATCACAATCCATTGGTAAAACGGAATCGGCCAGATGCGGGCAAGGAGAAGAAGCACCAGACTCGCCCCCATCCCCCACAAACCATAGACCGTTAGCTGCTGTATCCATACACGCAAGCCCAGTTGCTTTCGAATGGGTGCAAGCAGTGACTTCAGCTCGTCGTTCGCTCTCGAGGTGAACATGGCTTATTGCTCCTCTTTTACTTTGCGAAATCTCGGTTTCACTGGCTGAATGAGATAGATGGAGAGTAACAGGCAGAACAGTGTAATAATCCCGAAAAACAGGCAGTAAACCGCGTACGGGTCCACATTCCCAATCCTGATCTGCGGCCCTTCCTCAAAAATGTTCAACATCGCAAACAACGGGTTAAAATTATGCAGGAGATGTGGCCAGTCTGGCATAGGCACGGATGACATGCTACCGGACCGACGCTGGTACCGAATGAACTCTTTGATAATTTCCGCCAGTATGCTCGACCCTATCGCACATCCGAATACCACAGCATAAGTGACAACCGTAGCGATCCCAGTCCGTTTGATCAGCGTGGACATGAGCACACCAATACTGCCGATACCAAACATCGTAATGACGTAAAAGCCAAACACCTTGATCACTTGTGCAGGTGAAATTCCTCCATACAAAAAGACGATGGCATAGAGCGGGATGGTCGCAATGACCAGGAAGGTCATGAAGCTGAGTGACGCCAGCCATTTGCCTAAAATCAATCGTGTGGCGCTGACATTCGTGGTCAACAGCACACTTAACGTCTGGCGTTCGCGTTCACCGGAAATCACACCTGCCGTCAGTCCCGGCACGACGAAGCAGATCATCCCGAGCTGAAACACAGACAGCATCATGAACAGCTCGCGTGTATCATTCGGGTTGTAGTAGCTGCCACCATTTGTCATAAAGAAAATTATTGTGAGCGTCATTGCGCCCAAAACGAGCAAATAGAGCAGGATGATCCACGGTGACCGATTGGTCCGCATCCGCATTTTCCATTCATTGAACAAGACAGGGTTGTGAAATCGCCTCAAGTCGCTCATGAGCCCACCCCTTTCGTAATTTCCAGGAAGATTTCTTCCAAATCACCTACTGCCTCATTAAACGCGGCAACAGGATAGCCTGACACCGCAAGCTCCCGCAGCAGCTCCACCTGTTCTTCGTCATTGCCTGAAAAGCCTGCAACGACCCAGTTCCCTTCACGTGTCACCCTGGTAATGACGGGCATTTCACGCAGGCGCGTCATTGCTTCCTCAACCCGATCCAACAGGCGGATGCGCAATATCCGCTGTTCTTGCATTTTCGAGTAAATCTCATCGACTCGTCCAAAGGCAACCAGATTGCCTTCCTCCACAATCCCGATGACGTCGCACATCTCTGCTAGCTCAGGTAATATGTGCGAGCTAATGATAATCGTTTTGCCCATGTCCCGCAGTTCCTTCAAAATCTCCCGCAGCTCAATGCGTGCACGAGGGTCCAAGCCAGAAGCAGGTTCGTCCAAAATGAGCACTTCCGGGTTGTGAACCAGCGAGCGGGCCAATCCAAGGCGCTGCTTCATCCCCCGCGACAACGAGTCGACGAAGGCATCTCGCTTGTGCGTGAGATTCACCAGCTCTAGTAACTGTGGAATGATTTGTTTTCGCTCTGCTGCCGGAATATCGTAATTCGCACCGTAAAAATCGAGGTACTCTTCTGCTGTCAAATTGTCGTAGACACCAAAAAAGTCAGGCATGTAGCCGATCAGCTTGCGTACTTCCTTTGGATGCTTGGTCACTTCGTAGCCACCTACGTATGCTTTCCCACTGGTTGGCTCCAATAAAGTCGCCAAAATGGACATCGTCGTGGATTTTCCTGCTCCGTTCGGACCGACAAAACCAAAAACGGTACCCTTGTCAATTTCGAGTGAAAGTCCTTTTAATGCTTCCATTTTGCCGTAGCGCTTGCGCAAATTTTGGATCTGGATCACTTCTTGCTCACCTTCCCTTCCACACTGACACTTGGAACCCCAATGTGGCGATCATCCTCAAACTGGTGGGCAAATTTGATGCGGACAATGCCGTCGCCCGAAACATAAGTAGTGGTCTTATCGCTTGTCATGACGTTGTTCATGAATGCTTTTTCAAATGGTTCAAAAGCTTTGGTCTTCCAGTTGTAAACCTCTTTTCCAAATGTCGTATTGTCCTCTGACCAGGTGTACAGATACAAATTGCTGATGGCAAGCTCCTGTCCTTCCTGATTCAAATTGATGTCAAAGGTAATATCCCCAGCAGGGAGCCTAAAGCCATCTCCGAAGTCATCTACTGGCACTGAGCTGCCTGACATCGTCACATCAAATGATCCCGTCGGATAATAAATGTGTCCGTCCTTGGATGGATTCACTTGCAGCGTCGAAGTGACCATCGCAATGCTGCTGTTCTCCGTATTTTCGTTTGGTACGACAGCCTCAGCAACTTGCGCATCGGTCCAGCCCACGAGTTTTACTACTTCAGACGGACCACTACGTCTGTCCATCATGTCCAGCATTTCCACGATGAGTTGCTCACGCGTTTCTCTTTCATAGCCATTCGATTGCATATACTGCGGCAGCGCATGTCCCATATTCATCCGATGTTGATTCCGCCTTGCTTGTTGTTGAGGGGCAAACGGCAAGTTCACTTCGATACTGCTGCCAGCCGCCAACTGTGGAAACTCTTGTACCTGCATTCCTGTCGAGATCGTCACGTCTCTTAGCGAGTACTTCGTATGGTTCGTCACGGTTCCTTTCAGTGCGCCGTTTTCATACGATAGGTTCGATTCTATTTTTCCTACGTCCGATAAGGATTGCTCCGTCGCAACCTTGCGCATCGACCAAAATTCTACATCGCGGAAATCAATATGGGTCTGATCTGGCTGTATGGAAATCCACGTTCTCGGAATTTGATCGATATAGTCTCCTTCAGTGACGGGTTGGGTTATGCCCTCTCCCTTTATAGTCAATCGATAGTCGTCATTACTCGGTACGAATAATGCGGTTACGCTCACTGCATTCGCCTGTCCGTTGTTTTGCAGTTCAACATAACCTACCTGATGCAGCTTTACACCCACCCCCCGCTGGATGGCACCAATCGAGAAGATTCCGATTCCCGCCAGCACCGAAAGGGCAGGGACAATCACCCACATGTAGCTTTGCTTGCGGCCTCTCCGCAAAATATAGAAAAGAACTGGCCCGACAACCAGGGCATAAATTCCGAAAAATACTGCGAACCAGCCAACCTCCGGAATTTTCAAGGATGGGACGCGATCAGCAGCATCGTGAAGCGGCCATACGTTGTCGATCATGCTCCTATTTGAAGTGTTGATGAAAGAACCAAAAGCCTTTACTAATGTATCTACCCAAAAGCGACTGTTTCCAGCCCAACTGGCTACTGGTTCGGCCGCCAAATCATAGGCGACATACAACACTTTTCCGGCTCCCACGTTATGTACGACCATCAGCGGAATATTTCCTTCGCTGTACAGAACTTTCCCTGCCTTCACTGTCCCATTGCTTACAGTAAAGGGGGATGTCAGTGCAATCAGGTTGGTCTTATCCGCTTTTAGACTGGAAAGTGTCTGTACGCTCGACACTCCAGTCACTTCTACTGGCGACAAGTCACTCAAAACGCCTCCGGCTTTCTTGTACTGCGCTCCTCCGGCTAAAATCATCATCCCGCCAGAATTCGTCCAATCCCGAATCGCTTTAATCTGCTGTTCATTCAATGAATCCAAAGCAAAATTGTTGATCACGAGCATATTAAGCATCTGTAGCTGTGTACCTGTCACTGGCATATTGTCTGCCTTCATCGTCAAGAGCTGGACTGGGTTATGAATGGAGCCTTTCGGCAGTACACCAAGGAAATTAGCTGTGTCGGGATTTTCTGCCAGCACGCCAATCATCAATGTATCTTCGCTGTATGAAACGCCTGTTACCGGAGTTTGCGCAATGATCTTATTATTTTGCATCAAAGCTACAAAAGAACGGCTATCCAGCTCTGATCCAGGAACGAGAATGGTTACCTGCTTGGTCACTCCGCTTGCAATCGAAACCGGCTGATAATTGGCAACTTCGAAGCGACTGTCTCCCCGTTCCCCCGTGGCGACATAAAGATCTCCTTCGATATCCGCCCCTCCATTTCTCACCGTGACCACAACGGGAACCATCCCCATCTCCCTGTACTTTCCTTCAATTCCGACTGTTACTCCCAGCTGAATGCTTCCCTCTGCCAAGGCTGTCCCCGTTAATCCTAAAGGAACACCTGCTACCAACAGGAGGAACGCACAGAAGGCCAGGAGCCACCGCTTGCACTGCGCCGTTTTCATTCGTTCAAAACCTCCACGGACCATTCTTTTTTATTCCTATCTTTTCTTCTCATACAGTTATTGACGTTATTTCCAGACAAATAGCTACAATTTTTTAAAAATGAAATCGATGAATCGACAAGGGCGAAAGGATTTTTCACAGACTGTGGTAAATCCTATCTAAAACATAAAAGGCATGAACAAGGAAGAGTGGTGAAATGTAAATGTCTACGTTTTCTTGGAATTTGCGAGATGATTTGCATGAATTTGATCTCGGGGACTCACAGGCAAGCCAAGGTACATGGGGAGACCGGGAAGCGCTGTACTTGGAGGGGATGGGATCTCCTGTTTTCCTGCGTCAGGCCGTTCCCTGTCCCTGCTTTCGACTGCAAGCGGAAGTCGCCATCCCCAAGCAGGTAGGCTTTGTCGGACTCGTTTTTGGTGCACGAGATTCGCATAATTATGAGCTAATCTACCTCGCCCCGGAAGAAATTCAGTATGATCCGATCATGAATGGGTCTATGACGTGGCAAATTTATAATGGCCCTCGGTATCAAAAGCCGTTGTCTTACACAATTGGGGAATGGAAGACGCTTGCTGTGGAGGTTCAAGCAAACCAAGCTGTCGTATATTTGGGAGAAGACCCTGCGCCTCAGTTGTTCATTTCCCATCTACAGCATGGAACTTCACTTGAGAAAATCGGCTTCTGGAACTACTTGCCTGCCTACATTCGGAATCTATCGGTAACAGAAATCGTCCCGGCCGATGACTTGCCTACCAAGACGGATCGCCAACAGCTCGCAGCGGAGGGTTATCTAACGGAATGGCTCATTTCAAAGCCGTACATCGCTAGTGATCAGTCTGTTGTCTTGACAGATTGGACAAGTGCAGTCGTCGAAGAAAATGGGACACTCAATTTCAATCGACTCTTCCCAGCAAAGCCTGGGATGACTGTACAAGCCAAAAGCACGATTACGGTTCCCCATGAGACTGTGACTCAACTCCATTTTGGCTTCAGCGATCATCTGCGACTTTGGGTGAATGAAGAGGAAGTGCATCAGGGCGTGTGGAGATGGAATCCACCAGCGAGAGACGGACGAATTCGAAGCAAGTACGACCAAGTATCTGTTCGCCTCCACGCAGGGGTAAACACGGTTCGGGCAGAAATCATGAATCAAGAGCAGTTTGGCTGGGGAATTTGTGTGAAGGCAAGACAGAATGAAAAATAGAAAAAACGTCAGGATCATGCTCTGACGTTTTTTCGTAATCCTTCTATGACATGCCATACCCTACATCCTGAAGTCTCGACGTATCAAACATATCGGCTATCGCCTGATGCACATGAGGCGGATGCTCTGCCAGTCGATGACACAAGTATAAGTACCACTCTGTCCCATATGTGAGGTACAAGCGCACTGTAACCCCTTTTTCTCGCAAAACATGAGCCAGATCAGGGCGAACCCCGTATAACAGCTCGACCTCTACATTCGGTCGATGCAAATAGTCCCGACCATCTAGGGCGTCTACAATCGCTTGGTCGTGCGTAGCGAGTGAGCATTCACGCCCAGCTCGTACACACATATCAGCCAGCTCCAGGTATCGTTCGTTCAACTCCACTGAACGCCCCAATGCGATTTCCTGAGGTTCCTTGAATGCGCCTTTAACCAAACGAATTTTCCCCGGGAGTCCGAGCACCCGTTTCACATCATCCAGCGAGCGGTGCAAATGTGCTTGAATCGTAATGCCCACATTTTCATGTCGCTGTGCCAAGCGCTCATACATGCTAATGATCGCCTCTGTTTTCGTCGACTCCTCCATGCTGATCATCAAATAGTGACCGCTATGTCTCGCCCGCTCTGCCAACTCTTCTACGTGGGCAAACGCCAGTTCTTTATCCAGTAACAAGCCGAGATGGGACAGATCAAAGGAGATTCCGACTGGTGTATGTAGTTGGGAGCAATCCGTAGTTAGCGCAAGAAACTCCCGCTGCGCTTCATGTACAAT
The DNA here is from genome assembly GCF_022026395.1 of Brevibacillus brevis. Taxonomy (NCBI): domain Bacteria; kingdom Bacillati; phylum Bacillota; class Bacilli; order Caryophanales; family Paenibacillaceae; genus Brevibacillus; species Brevibacillus brevis. The sequence continues at coordinate 5,188,747 of NZ_CP041767.1, forward strand.
CTGCGAATCCAGCGTATTTTCACCAATGTGTTCCATTGATAGACGGTAGCCCAATTTTTCCAGGCGTTGGGCTATTTTTATTGCATCCGCACGCGTTTCGCCTGTCACATAACGTTTCGCAGCAGTCAAAAGCAACGGATATAGCAAGGGCGATGTTCTGACCGCTTCCTTGATTCGTTCATCACGGGCGATTGTACGCAAAATGTCTGCGGTTCTTCTCTCTTCTGGTGTCATCCTTCTCTCTCCTTTGGCAGTGGCATATCTCTTCTCTTCTATCACCCTACCATGGTACGCTTGTATGGATTAGGTCCAGTTTCCCACAATTTCGAGAGGACCAGTTGCGTAAGGAGGCTCACACAGCTTGCTCTGGATAACCATTGACCGAGAGAAACCGATTCCGTTAATCAGACAAATTTATTCTGAATTGCGCACAAAGATTTTGAGCGGAGAACTTGCAGCCGGCTTCAAGCTTCCATCTACCCGAAAAGTAGCAAGCGAACTGCACCTCTCTCGCAATGTGGTACTAGAGGCGTACGAGCAGCTACTAGCCGAGGGCTACATCGAGAGCAGACGTGGCTCCGGGTATTTCATTGCCTCGGGCATTTATTTGGAACAGCACGCCCGGATGACAGGGGCTGGGGCTGGGTTGCCGAAAGTGAACCAGCATTTCAACGAAGACGAGAGCAAGCTAATCGATTTTCGTTCTGGTGTTCCTGCTCTGGAGCGTTTTCCTCGCAATCTCTGGGGCAAAACTGTCCAGCGTGTCTGTCAGGAAGCACCGCTGTCAGTCTTTGGCTATAATCGTCCCGAGGGACGTACGGAGCTGCGCACGATTTTATGTCGCTATTTGTATCGAACGCGCGGCGTGCAATGCGACCCCGAGCAAATCATTATGACATCCGGGGCTACTCAGGCGCTCACCCTGATTGCCAATGTGCTTCTGCGTCCTGATAGTCACGTAGTCATCGAGGACCCGATCACGCACGATATCCAAAGTATTTTCACCAGGACAGGCGCTCGTTTACTGCCTGTTCCGACAGATACCTACGGGATGGATATGGAACAGCTACCGTCATTGTCTGCCCATCGCCCCCGCTTCGTATTTGTCACGCCTTCCCATCAGTTCCCGCTAGGCGGCACCATGCCCATCCAGCGAAGACTTCAACTCATTCGTTATGCACGGGAAGCTGACTGCTACATTGTCGAGGATGATTACGACAGCGAGTTTCGTTACGAAACTGCTCCTATCAGCTCCATTCAGGGACTTGCCTCGGAGCGTGTTATCTACATCGGTTCCTTTAGCAAAATCCTTTCTCCCGGACTGCGCCAGGGATACCTCGTCCTGCCAAAAGCATTGGTAGCCTCCTATCAGCAGGCAAAATGGCTATCCGATTTGCACGCCCCTTCGATTGATCAGCTTGCCCTCGGGGTTTTTATCGAGGAGGGGCATCTAGAGAAATACGTGAATCAGGTAAAAAAGCTGTACAAAAAACGCCGTCAATGCTTGATTGATGCTCTTCAACTGGCTTTTGGTGATGGCATTCGCATTTGGGGGGAGGCCGCTGGACTGCACATCGTAGCTGCTTTTCCCACGGTTCACTTCACACCTGTCGTCCTGGCTGCGCTGGAGCAAGCCGGAGTGCGTGTCTACCCGGTCGAGGAGCACGCCATTGTCAAAGGCAATCATACAGATAAAATCATTCTCGGATACGGCAATACCAATGAAGCACAGATCGAAGAAGGGGTCGAGAGGATTAGGGCTGTTTTAACGAGAATGCTTGCAGATTCTCCATAATTTCCACCCTCTTTCCTTCTCAATTCCCCAAAAGAAGAGCCAAATCTCTCGAATCCATCTCAAGATTTGGCTCTAATTCTACTACTTATCTGTTAGCGAAAGCGTCTGCAGCAGCCAGGAGGGCACCAACGACAGTGATCCGGGCATCTCCGTCTGTGGTCAAACTCCCAACTCCGGTAAGGTCTCTGCCATCCTCCTCCACGATCCCATCCTGGTGGCCGTTCCCGATCTCTTTGCCAAGGGTAATAAGAAGAATGTCCTTCCCGCGAAGAATACGAGGATTGCCATTGAGAGCTTTGATAATTCACGCAACCGCCTTCTTTCCTCTTATTTTTGCTGACTATATGTGTATATGCACGGTGACGTTCATCCGCATAGACTACTGACCGTTATCCAAATAAAAGGGTATCTACCTATCTCCCCTATCATCGTCATCTACCTATTTTCTTGACGGACAAACACCAAAAAACCGGTATTCCTACAAACAGGAATGACCGGCTTTTGACTGCCCTGATGTGCCCTTATGATTTCGTCCACAGCTCTCTGCGGGAAGTGGTTACAGAAGTTGCACCCGCTTGAATGGCGCGATCAACATCATCCATCGTGCGAATAAATCCTCCAGCGATAACTGGAATTTTGGTTCGTTCAGTAATTTCTTCGATCAGGTGGGGAATGATTCCTGGCAAAACCTCGACGTAATCCGGCTTGGTTCTCTCCAACTGGGTAAGGCTGCTATCTAATGCCATCGTATCAATGAGAAAAAGTCGTTGGATGGAAATGAGTCCTTTTTTCTTGGCAGCAAGAATAGCACTGTTCCGTGTGGTGATGATTCCTTCGGGCTGTGCTTCTTGCGCAAGAAACTCCATCGCGTATTCATCAGACTTCAAGCCGTCAATGAGATCAGCATGGATCAGCAGTTTTTTCCCGAACGCTCTAGCCCGTTTTCCCAGTGGCTTTACTTGCGCTACATGGGCATTCAGCAAAATAATGCGCTCGTAGCAGCTCTCCATGAGTTCATCAAATTCTTTTAATGTCCGGGCTGCTGGAAGTATGACTTGATTGATCTGGTTTGCCAATCACGAATCACCCCTATTGAAATGTTTTCGCAAGATGATATTCCTCTTCAAACGCTTTTATTTCATGTTCTTTTCTCTCATCCGACCATTGCAGCTCATGAGCGAGCTCTTCTCCAACCATTCGATACACAGGCTCCAGTGTATCCCTCTCGAAGAATAGTCTGCCACTGCGACGAATCAGAAAATCGCTCATGGTCATAACCATTTCTTCCTCTACAGCGTAGCGCAGTTCTGCTTTCAACAGTGCTTCGATTGGAGACACATTTTGATCATTTTGTGTCAAAAGCTCCTGGCACATCGTTACGATTTGCTCACTGTTGCTTCCATATTTCCCAACCAGAACGCGGATTTGCTCCTCGGTGATTCCCCATTGGCTCAGCCGCTCTGCCTGTGCTTTCACAAATACAGGAATCTTGGCTGCTGAGTCAAATTTTCCGCCAGAGAGGACGATTTTGTCTGTCCGACAAGCTCCAAATGCTCTGCCCTCTTCTTCGGTCAACTGCTTGACCACTACATCGACAATGCGCTCGGCCATCTTGCGGAAGCCCGTCAATTTTCCACCTGCAATCGTAATCAGCCCGCTTTTGGAATAGAAGATCTCGTCCTTGCGTGACAGTTCGGATGGGGACTTGCCATCTTCATGGATCAGCGGTCTGAGCCCTGCCCAACTGGAGCTGACATCCTGTTCCGTCAGCTTCACAGAAGGGAACATCTCGTTCGCGGCATTCAATACATACTCCATGTCTTCTTTCGTCACCGTTGGCCGCTCCAGCACACCTTTGTAATTCGTGTCAGTTGTACCGATATACGTACTGTTATTGCGCGGAATGGCAAACAGCATGCGTCCATCGGATACATCGAAATAAACGGCCTGTTTCAGCGGCAACCTGTTATATGGCACGACCAGATGGACACCTTTTGTCAGGTGGAGGCGCTTGCCGTACAAGGAGTGGTCTTTTTCTCGAAGCTGATCCACCCAAGGACCTGCTGCGTTGACGATTTTTTTGGCATGGAGATTGTACTCCGCACCTGTAAGCAAATCCTTCGCGCGAATTCCGATGACCTTGCCGTTCTCATAAATAAAGCCAATGGCTTCAGTATAGTTCACACAGAGCGCTCCGTGCGAGCTTGCTGTTTTCATGACCTCAACGGTAAGTCTAGCATCATCTGTCCGATATTCGAAATAGAGCCCGCCGCCCTTGAGAATATCTCGGCGCAAAAGCGGTTCTGCCTCCACGGTTTTCTGCTTGTTCAGCATGATGCGTCGTTCTTTTCTTTCGACTCCAGCCAACACATCGTACACATATAAACCAATAGAGGTTGCCAACTTGCCATAGGTACCATTTTTCACGATTGGCAAAATCATTTTTTCCGGGATGACGATATGTGGCGCATTGCGATACAAAATAGCTCGCTCCCGGCCTACTTCCCGCACCAGCTGCACATCGCCCTGCTTCAAATAGCGCAATCCTCCATGAACGAGCTTGGTAGAGCGACTGCTGGTGCCCGCAGCGAAGTCCTGTTTTTCCACGAGTCCAACGCTAAGACCTCTCGAGGCTGCATCGAGGGCAATACCTGCTCCTGTCACCCCACCGCCAATTACCAAAAGATCGAGTTGCTTGTTTGCCATTTTATCCAGACAAGCCTGGCGTTGACTTGAAGATAATGCATGTTGATCGTTCATCGTTCTCCTCATCCTCTCTAAAAGAAAAAGACAGCCAATATCCAAAAGAAGCAATGCAATGTCATTGCCCTTCTGATACTGGCTGTCTCCGTAGTCTCCACAGCATGATTAACTTATCTCTAACTTTAGACCTCTTTTATGCAAAAATCAATGCCTAATCTTGTAACCCATCGTTGCCGTAACAGCTTGCTTCCAACCTGCGTACAGCTCTTGGCGCACTTCCTCTGCCATATCTGGTGAGAAGGAGCGCTCCACCACTTTGTTATTCACAATATCTTCTTTGCTGCCCCAATACCCGACGGCAAGCCCTGCCAGGTAAGCTGCTCCTAGTGCGGTCGTTTCATTGACACGCGGACGCTCTACCTCTGAATTCAGGATGTCGGACTGGAACTGCATCAAAAAGTTGTTTGCCACGGCTCCACCATCTACCGCCAGCTTTTGCAGCCGGATGCCGGAATCAGCCTCCATCGCTTCAAGCACATCCCGTGTCTGATAAGCCAAAGACTCCAGTGCTGCCCGAATCAAATGATCTTCCGTCGTTCCGCGGGTCAAGCCGAAGATCGCGCCTCTAGCTTCCATATCCCAATAAGGCGCTCCCAAGCCAACAAAGGCCGGAACCATATAAACACCATCTGTACTGTCAACAGCGATTGCGTGCTTTTCCGAATCCGATGATTTTTCGATCAGCTTGAGTCCGTCACGCAACCATTGAATCGCCGCACCAGCCACAAAAATACTGCCTTCCAGGGCGTACTCTACCTTGCCATCCACTCCCCAGGCAATGGTTGTCAACAACCCGTTTTTGGATGCAACTGCCTTTTCTCCGGTATTCATCAGCATGAAGCAACCTGTTCCGTATGTGTTTTTGGCCTGCCCTTCCGCAAAGCACGCCTGCCCAAACAGCGCAGCCTGCTGGTCTCCGGCAATCCCGGCAATCGGAATCTGGAATTCGAAAAGCTTCTCGTCTGTGTAGCCGTACATTTCGCTGGAAGGACGGACAGCTGGCAGCATGGCTTTCGGAATTTGCAGCATGCTCAACAGCTCGTCATCCCACTCTAGGGAATGAATATTAAACATCAACGTGCGTGAAGCATTGGAATAGTCGGTCACATGCACCAGACCATTGGTCAGCTTCCAAATCAGCCACGTATCAATGGTTCCAAACAAGAGGTCGCCTTTCTCGGCTCTTTCCCGTGCTCCCTCCACATGATCGAGCAGCCATTTTACCTTTGTGCCAGAAAAGTAAGCGTCTATCAACAGTCCTGTCTTTTCACGAACGGTTTGCTCATGACCTTGCTCTTTCAACTGGTTGCAAATATCGATGGACTGTCTGCTTTGCCATACAATCGCATTGTGGATGGGCTTTCCTGTGTGCTTATCCCATACCACGGTTGTTTCCCGCTGATTGGTAATCCCGATTCCTGCGATTTCTTCCGGTTTCACATGATTCTCCAGTAAAACCGCTTTCAAAACATCCAGCTGTGATTCCCAGATTTCCTCGGCATTGTGCTCTACCCAACCCGGCTTCGGATAGATTTGCGTGAATTCCTTCTGGGCAACGCCGATAATAGCACCTGATTTATCGAATAAAATAGCGCGAGAGCTCGTGGTTCCCTGATCGAGGGAAAGCATATATTTATTGTCCATGACAACTTCCTCCTTCACTCATTTGGAATCGCATTCATTCTTTCCTGTATGTCTAGGAACGCGCACTTTCGGATGCGATTCGCTCCTTGCTGCCGATTGATTTTTTGGTTGTCATGCCGACCACGATAGCAATCACCATGAAAGCCGCTAATGCTATTACACCTGTCAGCGAGTGGTCTGTAAACGTCCATTTGTAAAAAAATGCTCCACTTACAGCTCCAATGATAGGTCCAACAACAGGAATCCATGCATAGCGCCAGTTGGACTTTCCTTTGCCGTGGATGGGCAAGAGAGCATGGGCGAGACGAGGTCCTAAGTCACGGGCCGGATTAATCGCATAACCAGTAGTACCGCCAAGAGACAAACCGATTGCAACAATCAGGAAACCAACAATAAACGGATTAAGTCCTTCTGCAAATTTATTCGCTCCGATCGCCAGTAGACCGAGCACCAAGAAAAACGTACCTAAAATTTCGCTGAAGAGATTTGCGACTGTATTGGGAATCGCGGGACCTGTTGCAAATATCCCCAGTTTGGCTCCTGCATCATCCGTCTCACGCCAATGCGGGTAATAAAAGATCCAGACGAATGTCGCTCCCATAAACGCCCCAATCAGTTGAGCCGCTATATAGCCTGGCACTTGCTCCCACGGAAATTGACCGATGCTAGCCAGTGCAATGGTAAGTGCCGGGTTCAGATGCGCTCCGCTAATGCTTCCTACTGCATAAGCTCCGCAAGCAACTGCCAGCCCCCAACCTAGCGTAATCACAATCCAACCGCCGTTTTGGGAATACGCCTTTTTCAAGTTCTGTCCGGCGCAAACACCTGCCCCCAAAATGATCAAGATCATTGTCCCGATCAGTTCCCCTACATAAATGGACATGCCCCATCCTCCCCCTTTTTGGAAAAATTGTAAACCGACTTCCGTAAAGCGCTTACAATTCGCCAACTCCTTTGTGGTTTGACTGGAGAGAAAATAAAAAAGCTAATACCCGCAACCCAAGAGCGAATGCTCTCATTTTGCAAATATTAGCTGATCTCCCAATCTCCACAGCGCTATTAACTTAAGACCTACTATATAGCCACGGCTTAAAATTTGTCAAGAATTCCTTTCCTTCACTTTTGCCAGTTCTCGCATCAAGCTCGGCAAAAAGAATAATGGGTAAATCAACAGGTACAGGTTCGGAATCCACCAGGACCAATCAAAATCTGCCTTGAACGCCCAAAAAGCGATTGCCTGCAAACCCGAACAGGACGTCAAAACGAGTGACAGCATGGCGAGCGGCTTCCAGATGTGCCGCCCTCTGCGATAAGCATACAGACTGGCAAAGCCCGTGATGGAAATGAAAATATCCAATGGAAAAAAGGACAGGTTCCATGCGAGCAAATTGGGGTCGTAGTAATCCTGATACAAGTATTCTACAGGGAGAAGCTCCAAAAATGTAATGAACCAGTACACGACAAAAGCCACATCGGTGACCCAGAAGAACACTAGCATTGTCCTTACATTTTTCTCACTCATTTCGCCTCTGCTACTCCTGTATCTTTAGAAGATTGTGCGTGAGAGCTGTCCCCCAGATTCAACAGCACACAGCCCACGATGATCAGTCCGACAGCAATTACTTTTTTGACAGTGAAGGCATCCTTGAAGATCACCACACCAATAACCGCAATGATCGCCGTGCCGAGACCTGACCAGATAGCATAGGCAGTCCCGACCTCCATTTCCTTGAGCGCCAAGCTCAGCGACGAGAAGCACAAAATATAAAAGATAAACATCATCACACTAGGGACAGGCTTGCTCAGTCCGTCAGACAGCTTCATCGATGTTGTTCCAGCCACCTCTAGTAAAATAGCCATTAATAGATAAACCCAACTCATTATGTTCCTCCTGCTTCCTTGTTTGAAGATGAAGAATCTACGATACCGCCTAGTAAAATGTCGATGACCGCATCCAGTGCATCGCCAATCGTCATATGATGCTGGTTCGCTAACTGTTGATCAATCAGTTGGTTGAGCGTCCCGGTATACATCTGAATCAAGATCGGGAGCCGGATACGACGAAACACGCCCTCCTCTACGCCTTGCTCCAGAATGATCCGAACATGCTCCCACTCCTGTTGATTGAACTCGTCGATCAGCTTCCATTGCTCGGGATAGTAGCGCTTCAGCTCGTACCACACGCGCAGGTCGGTTCGCGAGAAGTTGTTCGGAACCAGAGCCAGGAGCTGTCGCATTTTTTCTACCAAATCGAGGTCAGGATCATGCAAAATCCGATCTTCTGCTTTACGCAAATCCTCGATGTTTTCTTCAATGACTTTAGTGATCAAGGCTTCTTTGGATGGAAAGCTCGTATATAACGTCTTGGTGCTAACACCTGCGCGCCGAGCTAAATCGGACATAGTGAAACGGACGCCCTTGGTCTCAATCTCATGATAAGCGCATTGGAGGATTCGCTCCTGCATGTTCTTATCCCCTTTCGAAAACAAGGAAAATATTTTGTTTTTCATATTTTCCAAAACGTACTTTTAGCATAACGGTGTACGCTTGCCTTGTCAACAACCGTCAAACCACGCTTGGCTCAGTACCTTAATACCGGGATCGATTTTTTCCAATGGAATGCCCGCGAAGCCGAGGAAAAACTCTTTTGGCAGGGGATTGGGTGGTACCAGCCATGTAAACGATGCCGACGAGGCTCTCACGCCTGCCTGAATCGCCAGCTTTTTCAACTCCTCTTCGCTTCGCTCGCTGTGTACCCGCAACAGGACATGAAAGCCCGCATCAGCTCCGATGACTGTCGCTCTTTCGCCAAAATGCTTGTGCACAGCCAGCAGCAGCGCATCATGCTTTTTGCGGTACAGCTTGCGCATTTTGCGAACATGCTTTTCGAAATATCCTTTTTCCATAAAAGCTTCCATCGTCCGCTGATGCAGACGGGATGAGGATGGTTCCAGCAGTGTCTCGCGCAGCAGGCTATAGTACGTATCCAGCAGAGATTCTGGCAAGACCATGTACCAAATGCCCATCGCTGGCGCCAACACCTGCGCAAAGCTTCCCATATAAATAACACTCGCATCTGGGAGCAAGCCTTGCATGGACGGAATCGGTCTGCCATGGTAACGAAACTCTCCGTCGTAATCGTCTTCGATGATGTACCCTCCCACACTTTTGGCCCATTCGAGCAATTGCAGTCGCTTGGATATAGGCATGATCATCCCACGTGGGTATTGATGAGCAGAAGAAACGGCAGCCAACCGAACCTCTGACTCATAAAGGTCACTGACGTTAATTCCGTCCTCTGCAAGTGAGATCGGCACCACGTCGTAGCCGTGCTGGCGAAACGTATTGGCAAACAGCAAATACCCCGGATTTTCTACACCGATGCGTTGGAACTGTGGCTTTACCATCAGACAGATCAGGGACAGCAAGCCAAACTGGTCCGCCCCAATCACCACTTGATTCGGTGAACAAGCGACACCCCGATACCTGCGCAAGTAGTCGGCGATTTGGCTCCTGAGTCCAGCCTCGCCTTGTGGGTCTCCATAAAAAAGATTCTCCTGCTGCTCTATGTGAAGTGTCTCATTGTACAAACGCCGCCAAATCAAGGTTGGAAATAACGAAAAATCATTGCGGGAGAGATGAAAGTCATAGACGTATTCCCGCTCGTCACGCAGTATAGGCCGCTGGACGGCTTGAATGCTCGCACCAGCACCCGGCTTCACCTCAGGATCAGGCAATTTCTCCACATAGTACCCACTGCGCGGTTTGCTTTGGATAAAACCTTCCGCCAGTAGCTGCTGGTATGCCATTTCAACAGGTGTTGTGCTTAAGCCCAGCAGGTCAGCCAGCTTGCGAACGGACGGCAGCTTGCTACTCACCGCCAAGCGTCCTGCGACGATCTCCTTTTTCAAATAAGCATAAAGCTGTACGTATTGCGGCTCGTTGTCGCTTTCCTGCCAGTTTGGGGTCAAGAGCATCTCGATTTCCCCCTCCATCTGTCCTTTTCATTTTTACAAAACTGCATATTTCCAAGTATACACTTGCTCGTTATCCTAAGAAAAAGAAGTTTTGAACGAACAGGGAGGACACCGACTATGTCTATGTCACGACAAGAAAATACAAATGCAGCGATTCGCTTTTTGGAAGGAGAACGCGTCTTTTTGCGACCGATTGGCACAGAAGATACCGAATTATACTTCCGCTCCTTGTTCAACAAGGAAACGCGTATGCTGACCGGTACCCAAAAGCATTTCACGCGTGAGCAAATCCACCAGTACATCGCAAACAAAGGCCAGGACTCTTCCAGTGTCCTCTTATTGATCTGCCTGCGTGAAAATGATCAGGTGATTGGCGACGTCCAAATTGGCGATATCGATCCGAATAATCGCAACGCTTTTATCCGAATTTCTATTGATCAGAGTGCCTATCAAGGAAAAGGCTACGGAAGTGAAGCCCTTTTGCTGATGCTCGATTATGGTTTTGGCATCCTCAATCTGCACCGCATCGAGCTAAATGTATTCGCCTTTAACGAACGCGCCATCCATACGTATGAAAAGCTCGGCTTCCAGCGGGAAGGCGTACAGCGACAAGCGCTTTATTACAACCATGCCTATCACGACTCCATTCTCATGTCCATGCTGGCAGATGAGTATCGGGCGAAGTATTTGAAATAGCAATTGAAAAACGCACCGGGGGATACCGATAATCCAACCCAGGTGCGTTTTTACATTTCGGCTTGGTCTCCACAGAAAAGGATTCACTGTAGGTAAATATGGCCAGGAAGGAGTATAATTATTTAAATGGTAAGAAAATCCACCCGTATCCCAGTAATCCCTTCAAGAAAGAGAGATTGATATGAAAAGAAAACTCCTGGTCGCCCTAGGCTTGTCCATCGTGCTGAGTGTATTGACGGGTTTCCAATCTGCATCAGCCAACACCTTGCAACAGTCTTTACAATCTACGCTTGTCCCTGTTTCAAAAATGGAGCTTCCTGCAAAAACCATCATCGGGTTTGGAGAAGCTACGCATGGCAACAAGCAATTCACTACGCTGAAGCTAGATATTTTTAAGCATTTGGTAGAAAAACAAGGTTATCGCGTATTTGCCATTGAAGGTGATTTTGGCGGTGGGCAAAAGGTCAATGAATACATTTTAGGCGGAAGCGGAACTGCACAGGATGCCGCAAAAGCCATCGGATTTACGATTTACCATACAGAAGAAATGGCCGCCCTTCTCTCTTGGATGCGCACCTTTAATGACCAACGGGATGCCAAAGATCAAATTCATTTTTATGGCTTTGACATGCAACGCTATCACCATAACAAAAGCGGGCTATTCTCCTATTTGAAAAAAGTTGATCCGACACTCGCCACCAAGTACGAGAAGCTGCTTACGAATCTGAATGATCAGACGGTGTATGATCAAAAGATCGCCCTCGTACAGGAAGCGCTCACTCACATAAAAAGCTTGATGGAGCAGATGAAACAAAACCAATCTGTTTACATCGCGAAAAGCTCTACGAAAGAATATGAGCTGGCTACTGCCTTCGCAGAATCCATCAAGCAAAACGCCACATTGCGCGGAACAAACACGAACTATGGCAACACCCGTGATCGCTATATGGCGGACAAAGCAATGTGGATTTTATCCTTTGAAAAGAAACATTACGGTCGCAATAACATGTTCATCGCCGGACATAATGGACACATTGAAAAGACCTCCACTACCGCAGGAATGACAACCTGCATGGGGGCACATCTCGCAAAAGCCATGGGGGACCACTATTACGCAATCGGAAGTGAATTCTACGAAAGCACCTTCCTTGCAAAGGACACCACTACCAATGAGCGCAAAGCATTTACTGTAAAAAATAGTGGCAAAGATCGGCTGGCTGTTCTGTTTGCACAGACAAACATGGCGGATGGATTCCTTGATTTTGCCAAAGCAAAGCAGCATCAGGATTTTTACACCTATCTGAATAAAGCCCAGTCCATCAGTGCAATTGGTGATGTTTTTAGTGGATGGTACGGAAAAATGGAGAAGACGTATACGTTGCAGATGGTTCCAGCAAAAGCTTTTGATGCGATCATCTTCGTGCGAACGGCTACTCCTTCGGTTATGATAACGGATTAACGGGTGGAGATTTGCCTGGTTAAAAAATTACGGCAGCCAATGAAACTGGCTGCCTTTTATTGTGGGTATGCGATTATTGCTCCAATACCTTTTCAAGCTGACCGCACCAATTGCTCCATCCATACTTGGCTCCACCCAGTGCTTGAGCATTTGAGATTCCGGTTTGTTCGAGATGAAGGTTAACCTTTCCGTCCCCTAAATCCTGCAACGTCCAGGTGACCGTGTGCTTTTCTCCTCCACTGCACCACGTATAGGACAACCGGTGTGGTTCTTCCACGATAAGCACTTCGCCGTCAACAATTCCATCCCAATATTCGGTCGGCTGAGTGCGAAACTGAAAGTGATGTCCGATGACGGGCTTAAAATTATTTTCCATCGCCTGTCCGGTATGGATGTTAACCATCCACTTGGCAAGCTTGTTTGCATCGGTTAAAGCGGACCAGAGCTTCTCCATCGATGTCTTGTACTGAAAATCCAGGGATAATGTTAAACTCATTCTTCTTCCTCCTCTAAAAATTGGTTTAAGCGCAACATATTCGTATTCCAGAACTGGGTATAGAAAGCCAACCAATCTTGAATTTCTCTAAGTGGAGCGGCGTTTAGCCTAAATCGCGTTTCTCTGCCGACTTTTCGGTCAAGTACCAGTCCGGCCTCTTTCAGGATTGTCAAATGCTTGGATACCGCTGTACGCCCCATTTGAAACTGTGCCGTTAATTCATGAAGCGGCATCTCCTCTGCCTCTGCTAACAGGCGAATTAGTCTACGCCTGGTTGGATCTGCAATCGCATCAAACACATCCCGTAACGGGTTGTCCTCGCTCACAACACTCCCTCCAAAATCTGATTTTCTGTAGTATGGTGGGGACAGCCGTTAATTTCTGTAACCTCCCTAAAGTTTGCGGCTCATCGGACGTAGCGCCCACGACGCGATATTCAGCGTAGCGTATGAAAGCGGAAGGATCATGTAAAACCCGTACGCTCCATAATCGTTCGCCAGCGCATGAGATAAAGCCGCACCAGTCATTAAAAAGAAGATACCAGCGTGAACCCATTCTTTAAGCCGAGGAAAACCTGGGATGATGAGAGCAATGGCTCCAAGCACTTTCCAAATCCCGAGAATGGTCAAGATGTATAGCGGGTAACCAAGATTCGTCACTAACTCGATGTTTCCCCCAAATTTCATCAGCTGTCCAATACCACTTAGCATAACAGCTACTGCGAGTAGTAATGTGACTGACCAATAGGCAATCATTTTTCCTCGGGGATTGGTTTCTGCTTTCGCGATTGTTTCCACACCGTTACTTAGACCCATATGTTTCCCCCTCATAATGGTTTCAAATGAAACTTATTCAAATTCCAAACTTTCCAATGACTAATTCCTAATTGGACACCAAATAGTGTCACTTTGATAATACGACACC